>JADHUC010000016.1 GCA_016784735.1 Pirellulaceae bacterium
CAAGGAGAACTCGACTACGCCGGCTGCCGGGTTTCCTTCCTCGTCAACGTGCAGCCATATCACCACGTCATGATGGCCAAGCACGACGCGTTTTTCGTGGTCGTTGCTTTTTCCGTTACAGACCAAACCTGATTCGTCCGTCAACGTTTTGCGCAATTCCGCCCCGCGTATCGCAGGGGCACCTTCTCTCGGACAGACGAAAATGCGAAAAGACATTGTGTGTTCCCTGGGCTGCGAATGGACACCACTTTGACATTGGAGGGCAAGACCAGTCGCCGACGGGGCTGCTAGCATACGACAACTGGACGATCAAGGCAGATAATCCTGTTTGGATTCCCTTCCCGGTGACCTGCCCCCTTTTGCTGCACTCCGACAGAGGGAACCAACAGGACAGTTAAGATTCTCGCCATTTGGCGATGATTTCCGTATAGCGAATCTTGCCAACTTCGCGTAGCGGAATCTGCTACAAGAGAGATCCCTGGCATGGGGTGTCGAGGCGGCTGCTCGAAATCGCGGGCGGCAGTCGTTGACGAAATTGGTGAGGTCTCTTGGCGGCGTTCTCGCTAGAGATTCTCCAGCACCCACTGAGTGGCCTCGTGTATCAACTCGGTCCCGCTCTTGAGGTCCAGCTTGGTTTTCAGTCGCTCGCGGTAGGTGTCCACCGTGCTGGAACTCAAGTGTAGCTCTTTGGCAATTTCACCCGTTGCCAGGCCCTCGCCAATGAAGCGAAAGACCTCCAGTTCCCGGTCGGAGAGCGCGTCGATTGGCGAGTCTTGAAACGTCTTGCCGCAGACTCGAGCACGTTCGAGCATGCGGTTGGTGAATTCTTCGCTGAAGTACGTCTTGCCTTCCAGCACGCATCGGATGGCCGCAATGATCGTGCGGGCCGGGTCTTGCTTGTTCACGTAGCCATCGGCGCCGGCGCGCAGAGCCCGTTCGCCATATAGTCGCTCGTCGTACATCGACGAAACGACAATACGCACGGACGCGGCGTGGGCTTTGATCCGCTTGATCAGTTCGATTCCATTGCCAGACTTCAGGCCGATATCGACGATGGCCAGATTGGGGCGCGATTGATGAACTTGCTGCATGGCCTGGGCTTCGTCCTCGGCCTCCCCGCAGATCTCCAGGTCCGGCTCGTTGCCGATCATCAGCCGCATTCCGTTGCGCAATAACTCATGATCGTCCACGATCAGCACGCGCGTCGCACGGGTATTGGGCGACTCATCTTGACCTGTCGCAGATTTCTTTCGTCCAGCCATGTTGAATATCCTGTTTAACGTCCGGTGACACCGACCTTCGCCAGCGCGGTTTTCATTCTAAATATTGACGCGTTTACTTACGGTGCTACTCCCCCCTCGGGCACCGAGCATCTCACGAGCGTTCCGCCGCCTGCAGCGGATTCTAGTTGCAGCGTTCCACCGATGAGGCCGGCGCGGTGACGCATGATGTGCACGCCCATGCCCAGCGCCTCTTCCACATCTTTCGAGATGCCCGTGCCATCGTCGCGCACCGAAAGTCTGATCCGGTCGTGATCCCGAAGCCGAATGACGACCCGGCTGCCCTGGCTATGCTTGATCGCGTTGTGGACCGCTTCCCGCGCGATAAGGAACAACTGCGTCGCCACGAAGTTGTCCTCCACCGCTACCGGTTCCAGGCATTCGAAAACACAGTCGACCTCGTGCAATTCGGCCGTTTCGCGGGCCAGGTTCTCCAAGGCAACGACCAACCCCTGACTGTCCACCGCCACGGGAAACATACCGTTGGCCAGCGCTCGCAATTGCTGTTGGGCCGCCTGGACGCTCGCTTCCAATTTGGCTGCCACGTCGGTCTGCGACGACTTGCTGTCCAGTCCTTGTCTGAGGCTCGCAACCATCATCCCTATCGCAGTGATCTGCTGGCCCAGGCTGTCGTGCAGTTGTCGTCCCATGTTCTGTCGTTCCTGGTCTGACACTTCGGCAACCTGTTGCTCCAGCCGTTTGCGCTCGCGGATGTCATGTGTGATGCTGCAAAGCCCGCTGATTGTGCCCGACTTGTCTTTCACACTCGTCACGGTCAAAGCCACGTCGACCCGCCTCCCGTCCTTGTGCAGCCGCACCGTCTCGTAGTCCTGCACAACCTGTCCGCTCGTCACCTTCTGGTGAACCCACTCGAAGTCACGGGCTTGCTCGGGCGGCAACAGCATCGCAATGTGCTGCCCCTGGGCTTCTTGGGCAGAGTATCCGTACAGCCGCTCGGCCCCTTCGTTCCAGTCCTGGATCGTGCCATCCAAGCCCACGACCAGGATGCCAGCCGGGCTGGACTGAACGATGGCCGCCAGGCGGGCCTGCGACTCTTGGGCTTGACGGCGTTCGGTTGCGTCGCGTACCGACGCGACTGCAACCAAGTCATCGTTCAATTCCATCGGATTCGATTGGATATCGACGGGAAACTCGCTACCGTCCTTGCGACAGCCAACCAGGTCCAGGGAGACGCCCACGGGCCCCGCCGTCGGATTGGCGAAGAAGCCTGAACGGTGATCTGGATGCCGTGCCCGGAAGCGTTCCGGGATCAGTACCTCCACCGGTTGGCCCAACAGCTCGTTTCGCGAATGGCCGAACATGGCTTCCGCCCGCTCGTTGACCTTGACGATCCGGCCCTCTCGATCGATGATGACCAAAGCATCAGGGGCCGCCTCGACCAGCTTTTCGGCTTCGGCGGTACGTTGGGCGACACGTTGCTCCAAATGCTCGTTGAACGCTTTGAGTTGTTCTTCGGCTTGCCTGAATGCGGTCACGTCTTCGATGGCCAGCAGGATCTGGTCCGGACGACCGTCCTCGCGCGAAATGGCGCGGGCGTTGAGCATCATGCTGCGCCGGCCGATGTTCCGAAAATCGTGTTCCACACAAAAGTCGCTGAAGTTATGGTTCTGGGGCAGAACCTCTTCCAGCAACTGCCGCAGTCGTGGAATATCCCATTCGTGATCTGCCAGTTCGTAGATCAAGCGGTTTACCGTGTTCTGCGGCTTCTCCTGGAACGTTTCGTAGAACGAGCGATTGGCCGACTGCACGCGCATTTCGGCGTTCAGCACCAATAGCGGCTCGCGCACCGTTTCGACGATGCCCTCGGCATACAGCCGAGCTTCCCGGACCTCGCGTTCGGCGCGCGCACGATCGGTGATATCGACAAAGGTGATCACCACGCCGTCGATGCGATTGTCCTCGGTGCGGTACGGCATGATGCGGCGGATGTACGAGCGGCCGTCCTCCGATTCGACTTGCTTCTCGATTGCCGTCAGGTCACCCAGCACGCTTTCGGCGTCCGCCAGCAGCGATTCGTCGCGGAAGTTCAGGGCCAGGTCGCGGATGGGCCGGCCCATGTCAGTGGCGATCACCCGAAACAGCCGGGTCGCGGCCGGCGTGAACCGCTTGATGCAGAATCGGCGGTCCAGGAAGATTGTGGCGATGTCCGTGCTGGACAGCAGATTGTTCAGGTCGTTGTTGGTCGATTCCAGCTCGCCGATTTTCTGCTCCAACTGGCTGTTGACGGTCTGCAGCTCCTCGTTCAGCGACTGCAATTCCTCTTTCGACGTTTCCAGTTCCTCGTTGGTCGATTGCAATTCCTCGTTGATCGAAGTGACTTCTTCGTTGGTGGCCTGTAACTCTTCGTTCGAGGTTTCCAGTTCTTCGATCGTGCACCGCAGATCCTCGCGCGTGGCGTGCAACTCGTCTTCGAGCTGTTGAGTGATCGCTTCCTGGTCGGCAGCCGGCAGGGATTCTGCTTCTGTAGGTCCCAACGGTTCGGCGGGACCTGCTTCGGACGGCGGACCTGCCTCAAGTAGCGGACCAAGTGCGGGCGATGCATCAGGTCCCGCTTGGCGAGCGGGACTTACTTCTTCGAACGTTACCAGCAACAGACCCTCGGCTTCGCGCGAATGCTCCAGCGGTTCAACAGTGAGACGAATCGGAAAGTACCTTCCCGCGCGTTTGACCCGCACGCTGGTGACGTTCACCGGCCGGTTGTCGCGGACCGCCTGGTGCACGGCCGAACGCAGCTTGGTCCGCAGGCCTTCGCGAGCCGTGGCCGTCAGTTCCAAGTTCGGCTCGCCCGTGGGCAGTTGCAGGTACTGGTCGATGGGGCCGTTCAGGTAAAGCACTTCTGCCTTGCGGTTGATCAGCACGCACGCCGGGGCGAACCGCTGGAGCATCAGTTGTTGGGCCAGGATGGTCAGCGAGCGGGCGCCCGGTTTCGCCAGTCGGGAAATTTCGGGCGCAGGCTGCCCGCGGTCGGCCTTGCTGATTGGGAACTCCAGCTTGTCGTGCCGCATGGGGCCGATACGGCGATAGATCCGCCACTTGCGCGACACCTGGTCGAACAGGTCGTGCGGCTGGCTGACGGTCTCGGCGTTGCCCAGAAACAAGTAGCCGCTTTCTCGCAGGGCGAAGTGGAACAGCGAGAGGATCTTTGTCTGCACTTCCGGCTCCAGGTAGATCAGCAAGTTGCGGCAACTCACCAAATCCAGTTTCGAGAAGGGCGGGTCGCTGATCAGGTTCTGTTCGGCGAACACCACCGCGTCGCGAATCTCCTTGCTAATGCGGTAAGTGTGCTCGCCTTTGATGAAGAACTGCCGCAGCCGTTCAGCCGGGACGTCGGCGGCGATGCTTTCCGGGTAGATGCCGGCGCGGGCGACGGCCAACGCGTCCTGGTCGATGTCCGAGGCAAACATCTGAATGTCGCACACTTTCTCGGCCGCTTGTAGCTGCTCGCTCAGCAGCATGGCGATCGAATAGGGCTCTTCGCCCGTGGCACAGCCGGCCACCCACACGCGGATTGGAAAATCGTCCTGGTGTTCGCGGACCAGTGGGGCAACGACTTGCTTCTCCAGGACCTGCCAGGCTTGCGGATCGCGAAAAAAGTTGGTCACGCTGATCAACAGATCCTTGTACAGAGCCTCTACCTCTTCCCTGTCCTGCCGCAACCGTTCGACGTACTCGCCCATGTCCTGGATGTGGTTCAAACCCATGCGGCGCTGGACCCGGCGAGTCAGGGTGCCTTTCTTGTAGCAACTGAAGTCGTACTTGATGCGGGCTCGCAACACGTTGACGACGGTATGCAGGTGGTCCGGCTCCTTTTCGACGAGCGGCGGCAGAGCGGCGGCGCCGTTGACGTACCAATGCCGCACGTAGCGGATCAACGTTTCGGGCATCTTCTCGATAGTCGACACGTAATCGACCATGCCGGTGCCGATGGCGCTGCGGAGCATGCCGTCGTACTGTGCGGTTTCCGGGTCCTGAACCATGACCATGCCGCCGGCCGCTTTGATCTCGCGCACGCCGAGCGTGCCGTCGGTGCCGGTGCCGGTCAGGATGATGCCGATGGCCCGCTCCTGATGGTCGTCGGCCAGCGAGCGGAGAAAGAAGTCGATGGGCACGCGCACGCCACGGCGTTCGATCGGTTCGGTCAGGTGCAGCATCTTGCCGCTGATGGTCAGGTACGCGTTGGGCGGGATGACGTAGACATGGTTTGGCTCGACCCGCATCTCGTCCCGGATCTGCACGACTGGCATGTCCGTGTGCCGGCCCAGCAGTTCGACCGTGAGGCTTTCGTGGTTGGGATCCAGATGCTGGATCAGCACAAAGGCCATGCCGGTGTCCGCCGGCATGGCGGCAAAGAACTGCTTGAACGCATCCAGGCCACCAGCCGATGCCCCGATGCCGACCACGGCGAACCCCGGCTTGCCCGCCTCGTTCACGTCAGGGTCCTGCACGACCTCCGCAGGCTTCCCCGCTGCCGTGTCTTTCCCGCTCGCTCCTCTACCGCCTTTCGCCGCCACCTTCTTCCATGCCGTTTGCTTCTTCTTAGCCATTGCAGATCCTCAGAGAACTGCCAGCCCTAAACGTGGTTACACTCGACACGGCTAATGATACTGCAATGCCGCGTCGTTTATAAGTATTCTAGCGCACTTGGGAATTGGGATGGCGAAGCTCCTTCTGAGCACACCTACGCCCGCTCCGCTCACGAGCCGGCGCACAAATCGAGTTCCGCGTGGCGTGCCAGTACCAGGTACGCACGGGCTTGTAGTGGAATTTACTACAACATCTTGGCGATATCCGCGACTTGTAACTGGCCCATGCGTTCGAAAGACTGTGTGATGCAGTGATAGGCATGTCTGGCAATCACTGCTCAAGTCTTGCGAAACCAAATCGCGGACTGCCACTAGCGCCAAACGGTTTTGGCACGCAGGACGTCGAGTTTGGAGCGTCACGCCGCGTTGGCGTCTGTTTTATGACAACCAGTTTTCCGGCTGTCGGCACTCGGCAGGGAGGAAAGACGATGTTGGTTTTGTCTCGAAAAGTGTCCGAGCGTGTTCAGATCGGCGATGGAATCGAAGTTACCGTGCTGCGAATCTGTGGCGGCATCGTGCGGCTCGGTTTTACCGCGCCGCCTGACGTCCAAATTCATCGCGAAGAAATCTATCGCAAAATCGCGAGCAAAGACGGCAAAGGCCCGCGGGAAGACGCTGAAGCCATCGACAAGTTCAAGTGAGACAGGACGGATACTCATGGACCATCGTCGGACGATCATCCGCCGGACACGCGAAGCAATTGCCAATCAAATGGAAGAAACCCTGCACGTGATCAGGCAGCACAGGGAACCGTTTGGTCAAGGTGATGAGCCGGCGCGCTCGTCCTGGAGGCTGCGACGGGCAGTGGCCGAAGCAGCAGCCGGCCTACCGCCCGATGCGCAAGCCGCAGTTGCGCAGATTCCGTTCGGACGCGGGATCGCCGAGCCTGAGCTGGAACCGGAACGCGAAGCGATCCAGCACATTGTCGACGCGGGAGCTTCGGCAGTAGAACCGCTGCTGCGTGAAAAGAGCCCGGACTTGACGGCGGAACAGATACTGGGCCTGGAGTTCCTCTGGCTGCTCTATATCCGCCCCATCTTGCCGATCGGCCGCAGGGGGGAAATGGCCAGCCCGCCCAGTTCCTGGAAGGTGATCGAGGACGAGCGAGCGTCCATCGACGAGGTGTTGAGGAGCGTCGGACAGATCCAACTGCTTGGACATCCCGAATACGACTGGGTCGGATCCGGCTTTCTGGTCGGCCAAAACTGCCTGATGACAACTCGCCAGACGGCCGAGGTCTTTGCCAAACGCACCGCCGAAGGCAAATGGCAATTTCACCCGGGGATAAGCGCGTGGATTGACTTCCAAGCGGAGGATCACGTGCAAACGGCGGCGGCCTGCCGCGTGCTGTCGATTCTTGGGGTCCACCAGCAGTACGATCTGGCGTTGCTCGAGGTCGAGTCGCCTCCGGGGACCTCGTTGGGGCCGATCGAGCCGCTGAATTTGTCGCACGAGCCGCCGTCGCAGATCGAAGGCCGGCCTGCTTACATGGTCGGCTATCCGATTCGCGACTCGCGTCGCGACGAGCCCGAGCGGCTGGCGAATGCCTTCCGCGACTGCTACAACGTCAAGGCGGTCCACCTTGGCCGGCTGTGCGGGCAGCGCCATTTCGGGGATGCACAACTGCTCGAGCACGACTGTGCAATGCTCGGCTGCGTGCGCGGGTCGTGCCTGATGGATCTGGCGACGCACCAAGTATTGGGCATGCACGTGGCCGGGCGATTCCTGCAGAAAAGCACCGCGATTCCACTTTGGGTGCTGCGCGACGATCCGCTGATGCGGTCTGCCGGGTTGCGGTTCACAGCCGCACCGACCGGCAAGAGCACGACCGCGTAATTCCTCTTTTCATCGTCGCACCGGAATAGACAAAACAGGCTAGAGGCCAGTGCGCCGGCGATCGTGGAAGAATTCGCCACAAGGCTTTGGCGGATTTCGCGACTTGCGATCGGGGTCGGCTGTCTGCAAAATAGGGACACTAGTCTCGACTCGTCTCGCAAGCACGTCTCAGATTCTTTCAGGTCTTTCGCAACGGAGTCTCGCAATGTCTGAAGCCTACGCTCGGAGGCTCACGCTCGAATCGAGCGAGGGCAATGAGCGACCGGCCGAAGAGCTTATCGAAAGCCGGATCACAGCCGATCTGCAGCAGTCGCTTTACCCGGCTATCTGTCGTGTTAGATGTCAGTTGAACGATGGCGTACTGACATTGCAGGGCCAAGTGCCAAGTTACTACCAGAAACAAGTTGTCCAAACTCTCGTGCGTAGTCGGCTGAACGGAACGGTAGTCGTCTGCAACCGAGTGGAAGTCGTTCCAGTCGAAGCGACGGGACGGCTGGATTGATCCGCCTCAGAAAACGAGCCTCAAGCGAGGAGCCAGAAGCCCATGTACCCGACGTTGACACAGTTCGACAACGAGGAGTTGACGCAGCGCGCCATCTATTCTCTGCACTCACGAGGCGTTCGTGGCGTGGAACGCATCGCCGTGAAAGTGACTGGGGGCGTGGTGATCGTCTCTGGTCAGTTGCCGTCGCCCGACGCGAAGCGCCTGTGCCTGGAGTGCTGCCGGCGCGTGGCGGGCGTGATTCGGATCGTCGATCAACTACACGTCCCTTTGGCGGCAACGGAAGACAGCCTCGGGTCCGGCTCGACCAGCGCGATCGCTGGGGGATGATGAGGGAAACGCCCCATGGCTGCCATTCGAGTGTTGATTGCCGACCAAGATCAAGTCCTGTTGGAAACCTACAAGCGGTTCCTCGCGGACCGTGATGTCGAGCCTTCGTTTGCAGTCAGCGGCTTGGATTGCATCGGGTGTCTTCGAGATTCTTGCCCGGATGTGCTGGTGCTCGACCCCGACTTGCACTGGGGCGACGGCGCCGGCGTCTTGGAGCGGATGTACGGCGATCCGCGTGTGCCAACGGTACCGGTGATCCTGACCTCGGACGCACGCGACGCGGAGCAGTTGAGCCTTGTTCGGAAGTACCCCTTCGAAGTGTTCATGATAAAGCCCGTGAGCCCACAGGAGGTGTTGAAGAAGATCCGCGGCGTTCACTACAGCGCCCGGCCGGAAAGCCATCCCAATATGTCTGGTTCCGAGGCCGCAGCACGATGCAATAGCTGGCTTTCTGACATGCGATACAGCCCGGCATAAGGCATATACCCATATCGTTGTAGTGACATCCGCTACACGAAAAAGGTGGATTCCACTACTACAAATCGAGTTCCAAACTTGGTAACAAATACGTGGGGTATTTCTCTTGCTGGTACTGCTTCGCAAAGATGAAGACCACGACACAACCAGCGGCTGGAGTAGTCGGGTCCACCGGTCTGTCTGCGTTGAGTGGGAAACGTGTGACGGTCGTCGTGACCTTTCCCACGGGACGGCGGGTCTTTCGAGGCACTGGCGAGTACGCGCGGAATGCCGGTACGGGTAATGAACTATGCATCGAAGTTGACAGATCCAGCGTCTCAGAGGAGACGCTGGGGTTTGTCGGATTCGTTTTCCACGAGGAGTCGTGGAGGGGTGAGATTGTTCCAGATACGAAGTACGGCACCGACTACGTGCTGAACCTCCGCGTGACGGAAGCGCCGAAATAGAAGCGTCGTTCTTGACTCCGACCGCTGTTCCGGGCCAGAAGTCGTGCGACTCCTGCTACACACCATTGCAGGGCTGGCGAAACGCTACTCCCCCGGCGGCACAATGTCAGTCTGCAAGACCGGGTCGGCGGCGGGGATGTAGGTGGTTTCCAGACCTAACTCCTTGCGAACAGTATTGCAGCCCTGGGCGATCGCACTGGCCTTGTAGAACGCGATCTCGCGGTTGCAGCCCTGGCGTCCGAAACCGCAGTCGCTGGAAACGACCAACCGTTCGGGCGGAATGTGCTCCAATGCCCTGCGGATCTCCGTAGCTACGTCCGCCGGTTGGTCGGCCTGAAGCGTCCGATGGCTCACCGCGCCGATGCAGACTTTCTTCTTCAGGTCATTCCTGAACGGAGCGAACAACTCGATGTCCTTGAAGTCGCGGTCTTTCATCTCCACCGTCCACACGTCCCCGCGGCATTGTTCGAGGTAAATGTCGACCGAGGCAGCGTAGCTGGTATCCTCCATGACGCGCTGCATGTTCGGGTTGCCCCAGCATGTGTGGATCCAGATCTCCACGTCGTCCAAGCCCTCCATTTCCCGGTTGAAGGCGTCGATCATGAACTTGACCATCTCGTCGTCCTTGCCAAGGCTATTCGCCAAAAAGTGCATCGTCGGCTCCTCGGTCTGGATGCACTTGCAGCCGGCATCGCGCAAGGCCAGAAGCTCCTTGTTCATTGCCTCGGCCATGTCCCAAATGACCTCGCGGATGTCTTTGTATTTTGGAGTATGAATATCCAAGAAGAAGCTCATCACTTGCGAGCAAACCGTACCGAATTTGACGGGCTTTCGTGTCTTGGCCTGCGACATTCGCCATAGCTTGGGGTAGTCGAGCGGGCGGTACTCGATCTTGTCCGTTACTCGCGGCCAACGCCACCCGGTGTAGATCTCGTTCAGCAGAGTGCCAGGGGGATATTTGAGGAAATCCTGTCGAGTGGCCTCGGACTGGAGGTGGTCGCCGTCCAGGCCCGCCCAACGCTGCAGGGGATAGTGGTGCCAACTGCGGCCCGCCATGTCCTCGTCACAGTGGAAATCGCCGTGAGAGATGATGTCCAACCCAGCCCGTTCCTGCTCGCTAATCACGACGGCTAGCGCGTCCTGGAATTTTTCACGGAAGTGGACTTCCATCATACAAGTGTCCAGCGGCCTACCCCACAGACTTACGTCGAACCATCGCGGACGCGGCCAGGACCCGGTGACCGCAGACGGCAACATCAAGTCGGCGGTGGTGGTGAACATACGTTATCTCCTCGTCGGTTGTGGTGTAGTCAGTACCCATGGACTGTCACCTACAAACCGCAAGGTCAGACGGTTGAATCACACGCCCTTTCGCCAGGAAGACCTGCGCAGGTGCTTTAACGGCGTATCATCCTCCTCGGATCTCCGCCGATTTCTGTCGGCGGGGATCCGTGTCGCGGATAATCTCGTTGATACCCGACTTATTGAAACCTTTGTAGCCTTCGTTACGTTGAAGTATCTCCAAGTGAGACCCAATGACGCCCGATGTACGGAACCGTTCAGCCTGCTCTTTGGTGATCGCGCCGTCGGCCAGAGCCGCGGTGATGTTATTGGCATCGACGGACCAAATCTCTCCTTCGGTGAACGCCTGCTTCAAGTAGGGCAGGTCGGTAAACGGAGGCATGGTCCGGATGCCTTGTGTCTGCAGTTGTTCTCGGGCGGCCGAGAAGTCGAACTGGCATTCCAGGTGGTGCATTCCGGCCTGGAGAAACGCCTCGCCGTGCAGCCGGCACCAGAGACCAACTGTCCCCAAATGATCCGACGGAGGTAGCGGCGTGTGGGCAAAGTCGCCGGACACTTCGTCGGACGCCAGATCCACGTCGGCAAACACCACAACGGCCGCTTCGGGTTGTTCGAGGACCTGCGCTCCCCAACCTGCCTCTCTGCCGGCGTAGAATCGTTCGCGGCATCTGAACCCCAGCTCCTCCAACACCGAAACCAGTGTGGCGAAGCACTTGCGGCTGGAGCGGTATGTATGGTGGTCGTGGTTTGCCCAACCGAGCCCCAGTGCATCCTGACGCGCCTTCTGTACACGCGCCGCTCGATTACGATTGGTCCAGTAGTCGCGCTCTGCCGCAGAAAACAGGTCGCAAGCCCACGCAGCGCCCAACTCACGAACGGCGGGTCGAATCAATTGGAGCGCGTGCTCGAATCCCGCCTGACAATCTCCGATGTTGCGTTTTCGCCTCCGGAAGCTTTCCTGATGGAACTGCACGGCTTCAAGCTGATTGGGTGCCATTTCGGGCGCTTCCCAACCACGGTATCCGTGACGCTCGACCACCCAGAGTTCAGCATCTTTGTCGCATGCGATTCTCGCTTTCCTAAATTGTCCCAACGGGCTTCCTTCGATCGAAGATTCATTCGAGACGCGATGTGCCGTGAGGAAGTCGGCAACCGAGTCCACCTTCACCGCCGCGCGCCACACGGGTACGTCATCTATTTTGATTTCAGGGAACATACCGTCGGCATGATGCCAAATCATCGGAGAGGAGCTTTCCTCCGGGGCAAAACCCGCGGCTAAGAGTCGAGGGCCAATCGACGCGTCGGCGGGGACGGCGAGGTGATCGATCCAATCGGTCAGCCGCGTGCCGGTCTGATCGAGCAAGTCCTCGCCCAACTGTCTCGCGGCAGAGCATCGCCCACAAAACGCGTCCAGAAGCTGACCGATCAAGCGAGCAGCCTCCGGCTGCGGTTTCCAATCGAATTGCTCGAGAGTATTGGCTATCTGGATCGACATGGTGTTGAGCCCGGAACCGGGCCATCGTTGCCAAGAAGGCGACGCCGTATAATTGCGATAGGCCGTTCGAATTATACGAGTTGGTATCTTCTGGACAAATTCACTCGTCAGGAGGCAAAGTCGCAATGCATTCGGTCTTGTTGCTGGGTTGTGGAAAAATCGGCAGGACGATCGCTGCACTGCTGGGCGCTAGCGGCGATTATCGTGTACGTGCAGCGGACGTGGATTGCCGAGCCCTCGCGGTTCTTGACAAGACACTGCGAATAGAAACTGTCGTGTTGGACGCCAACGACCCCGATGAAATTTCTTCGGCCTGCCGCGGTTGCCAAAGCATCGTTTCTGCCCTGAGCTATCGGTTCAACCCACTGGTCGCACAAGTGGCTTTGAATTTGGGGGCCAGTTACTTCGATCTCACCGAGGACGTTCAAACGACCCGCAAGGTGCGGCAGGTTGCAGCCCGGGCGGCAACCGGGCAAGTATTCATGCCACAGTGCGGTCTGGCACCGGGATTCATCTCTCTGCTGGCGTACCATCTGACCAAGTCGTTCGACACGCTTGACACCGTCCAAATGCGGGTCGGGGCACTGCCGCAGTTCCCGACAGGCGCGCTGAAGTACAACTTGACCTGGTCGACCGACGGACTGATCAACGAGTACTGCAACCCGTGCGAGGCGATTCACCAAGGCCAACGCGTTGATGTGCTGCCGCTGGAGGGCGTCGAGCTTTTCTCCTTGGACGGCGTCGAATACGAGGCGTTCAACACGTCCGGCGGCCTCGGCACGCTGTGTGAAACGCTGGAGGGCAAGGTTCGCGAATTGAACTACCGCACGATTCGATACGTGGGTCACCGCGATCTGGCGGATTTCCTGGTCAGCGATCTCCGCCTGGGCGAGCGGCGCGACGTGCTCAAAGACATCCTGGAACATGCCATTCCGGTGACGTTTCAGGACGTGGTCGTGATCTTCTCGACCGTCACTGGTTGGCGACAAGGTCGATTCGTCCAGGTGAGTGACGCTCGCAAGATCTATCAAACCAGCGTCGAAGGGCGGCCTTGGAGTGCCATTCAGATCACGACGGCCGCCGGCGTCTGTGCGGCGTTGGACTTGCACGTGGCGGGCAAGCTGCCGTCGTCGGGCTTTGTCCGGCAGGAAGACATCGAATTCGACCAGTTCATCGATAACCGCTTTGGCCGTTACTACCGTATGGAAGGGCCGGTAAACTGGAGCCGGCTTACCACAGACGAGAAGGGAGGGGGTGATGGCTCATCCGCTGTGCGAAGTGCTCCACCGGCTTCACGTTCCCTCTGAGGCTGCGGCAATGGCCGTCGGCAGTCGTTGGGTCGCTGGTACGGGACCGCACTTGACCGTCCGTTCCCCGATCGACGGGTCGGAACTCGCATCCTTCCCGGCGGCCATGCCCGAAGACGTGCCTCAGGTAGTCGAGGACGCCAGCCAAGCATTCAAGACATGGCGAATGGTTCCCGCCCCACGACGCGGCGAATTCGTCCGCCGCATCGGTGAAAGCCTCCGCGAGCATAAGCAAGATATGGCAGCCGTGATCAGTTGGGAGGCCGGAAAAATCACCCAGGAGGCCTTAGGTGAAGTGCAGGAAATGATCGACGTCTGCGACTTTGCCGTAGGTTTGAGCCGCCAGCTCTACGGCCTGTCGATCGCCAGCGAGCGGCCCTGGCATCGTATGGCCGAGCAGTGGCATCCCTTGGGCCCAGTCGGGGTGATCACGGCGTTCAACTTCCCAATGGCAGTTTGGTCCTGGAACGCAATGATCGGGCTGGTCTGCGGTGATCCGATCGTTTGGAAAACGTCTGAGAAGACACCGCTGTGCGCCCTGGCATGCCATGCCGTGGTGAACCGTGTGCTTGAGGATATGCCGGAAGTCCCTCCGGCCGTGGTCAGTTTCGTCGTTGGTCTGGGGCCCGAGGTAGGGCAGGCGCTGGCGGCGTCCGATGGGCTGCCGCTGATCTCGGCCACCGGTTCGGTGCGGATGGGACGTGCCGTCGCCCAGACGGTCGCCGCCCGGCTGGGGCGGTCGCTGTTGGAATTGAGTGGGAACAACGGGATGATCGTCGCACCGTCGGCCGATCTGGAACTGGCCGTGCGGTCCATCGTATTTGCCGCCGTGGGCACTGCGGGCCAACGCTGCACGACACTGCGGCGGCTCATCGCCCACGAGAGCGCCGCCGATGGGCTCCTGGAACGCCTGTTGGCAGTCTATGAGCGGCTTCCTATCGGCAACCCGCTGGAAAAGGGCACGCTGGTCGGCCCGCTTGTCGACGAACGAGCCGGCCTCGCGATGGACGAAGCGCTCCAGCAGGCCCGGCAACAAGGCGGCAGGGTTCATGGCGGTGGCCGGGTCACCGACGGCGTGCCCAGCGGAGGCGTCTACGTACGGCCGGCGATCGTCGAAATTAGCCCGGAGGCGCCCATCGTACAACAGGAGACGTTTGTTCCCATCCTGTATTTCATCCGTTACAAGTCGCTGGACGAGGCCATTGCCATTCACAACAACGTTCCGCAAGGGCTGGCGTCCGCGATTTTCACCCAAGACATGCGCGAGGCCGAGCTGTTCTGCTCGCCCATGGGATCCGATTGCGGACTGGTGAACGTCAACATCGGCACCAGCGGAGCAGAAATCGGCGGGGCGTTCGGTGGGGAAAAGGACACCGGCGGGGGGCGCGAGTCCGGTTCAGACGCATGGAAAGCCTACATGCGTCGCACCACAAACACGATCAATTACTCCACGGAACTGCCGCTTGCGCAGGGAATTCAGTTCGATATCTAAGTGAGCACCTCCACGTTGGTGCCTCTGGGCAGTGGTTGCAAGGTACGAGGAGCCTGAGTGAGGATCGTTCGAGAACTAACTGTCATGTTTTTCGCACGGGACAAGAGTCTCAAGCTACGTAGGATGGGACCATTGTCCTCGTCCTGCGAGAGTTATCTCTCGAACGGTGCGAAGTCTTCCAACCTGTCTCCACCGAAGCGAGGTCGGTGTGGGCGCAAGGTACTCGCCCACACCGAACGGCCTCTTGAATTCCCCACGGACTAGTCGACTCCGAAAGGCCGCATCATTTCATTGTCTTCGTGCTCGACAATGTGACGGTGCCAGAGGTAGAGGCCAGCAATGTCGAACCTCGCCTTGATGCGTGTGATCTCTCCCGGGTACGCAATCACCGTATCCTTGAAGCCAGACTCGCCGGCTTCCGGGGGTCGGTTTGTCCCGGGAATCGGCGCCGCGGGTTGGATTGCGACTCCGTCCGCGTCCGTCTCAAGTTGCTGCCGGTTCGCGTATTGCCAATTAGACGCTTGTTGCCTGCCAGCAGGGCCGGCGCACTACAGAGACACGCTCGTTCAGAAACGTGTGTCGCCCGATTGCTGCAAATCTCTATTGGACTGAAATCATGGTCTCCGTCCTCTCTCGCACCCGCTCGTCGCGGCGTCAGCCAATGGCTGACGCCGGAGACGAGGTGCGGGTTACGGTATGACGATCGGGAAGATGTCGAGGTTCTCCCACGCGGATTCGTCGTAGTCATTTTCCGCCCTGATCCGGTAGTAGTAGGAAGTGCCACGCCACAGGAAGTTCTGTGACAACGTCGTGCTGTTCGCTGGGGCGGTCAGCCTGGTCGCGTTCTGGAACGTCGGGCTGGTGGAGACCTCGATCACAAATCCAGTTTCGTTGTTGGAATTGTCCGTCCAACTCAGATCGACTCGCCCAAAGGGTCCGATCCAAGCAGAGGCCGTTCCTGTGAAATTCGAGGGAGCCGCGGGACCGTGCGGCACAACGACCGTGACCGTATTCGAAGGATTTGACACCATGCTCCCAAGCAGACTCCTCACTCGATAGTCGTAGGTATTGCCCGCATCCACCGTCGTGTCCGTGTAGCTCACAGTGGACCACCACCACCAAGTGTTCGCTGGAAGAGTGGCGAGTTGGGTGAAAGCCCCACCGTTGTCAGCCCGTTCGATCACGAAGCCGGTCTCGTTGTTGGCGTTGTCTTGGAAATTCAACTGGACCTCCGGTCCGGACGCCAAGGTCCCAACCAGGTTGGTCGGGGCCGCCGCAGCATCGGGCAGACTCACGCTGGCCGTGTTCGAAACAGCCGACGCAAGAGATCCGTTCACCGCGTACACCCGATACACGTAGGTGTGGCCGGCCTGTACCGCATTATCAGCGTAGTTCACATTGCCCGTACCGGCGTTGGCAGCGGTCGTGGCGAGTTGAGTGAAAGCACCGCCGTTATCGCTGCGCTCGATCACGAAGCCGGTTTCGTTGGCGGCATTGTCCATCCAAGTCAGGTTCACCTGCGGTCCGGCCTGCAGGGTCGCTACCAGGCTGGTCGGGGCCGCCGGAACAGCGGGCACGATCACGTTGGCCGTGTTCGAGTAGGCTGACATAACGGGTCCGTTCACCGCGTACACGCGATATTCATAGGTGTTGCCGGGCAATACCGTCGTGTCGACGTAGTTCACGTTGCCCGTACCGCCGGGGTTCCAAACACCGCCGCTGTTGGCGCCGAGCGTGGCGAGTTGCGTGAAAGCACCGCCGTTAACGGCCCGTTGGACCACGAAGCCGGTCTCGTTGGTGGCATTGTCCATCCAAGTCAGACCCACTTGCGGTCCGGCCTGCAAGGTCGCCACCAGGTTGGTCGGCGCCGCTAGAGCAGCGGGCAGGTTCACGCTGACGGTATTCGAGTTACCCGACGCAATAGGTCCGTTCACTGCGTACACTCGATAGTCGTAGGCGTTGCCCTCCGCCACCGTAGTGTCAACGTAGTTCACGGCGCCCGTGCCGGCGCTAGCGGCGGGCGTGGCGAGCTGGGTGAAAGCACCGCCGTTAACGGCGCGTTCGATCACGAATCCGGTCTCGCTGGTAGCATTGTCCATCCAGGTCAAGCTCACCTGTGGTCCGGCCTGCAAGGTTGCCGCCAGGCTGGTCGGGGCTGTCGGGGCAGCAGGCACGATCACGTTGGCGGTGTTCGAGTTCGCCGACGCAATGGGACCGCTCACCGCATGCACTCGATAGTCGTAGGTGTTTCCCGCCACCACCGTGGTGTCAACGTAGTTCACAGCACCCGTACCGGCGTTTGCGGCGGGCGTGGCGAGCTGCGTGAAAGCACCTCCGTTAACGGCGCGTTCGACCACGAATCCCGTCTCGCTGGTCGCATTGTCCATCCAGTTCAGGCTCACCTGCGGTCCGGCCTGCAAGGTCGCCGCCAGGCTGGTCGGCGCCGTCGGAACAGCGGGCACGATCACGTTGGCGGTGTTCGAGTTGCCCGACGTAATGGGCCCGTTCACTGCGTACACTCGATAGTCGTACGTGTTGCCGGGCAGCACCGTAGTGTCAACGTAGTTCACGTTGCCTGTACCGGCGTTGGCGGCGGGTGTGGCCAGTTGCGTGAAAGCACCGCCGTTAACCGCGCGTTCGATCACGAATCCGGTCTCGCCGGTAGCATTGTCCATCCAGTTCAGGCTCACCTGCGGCCCGGCCTGCAGAGTCGCCGCCAAGTTGGTCGGGGCTACCGGGACGGCGGGCACGATCACGGCCGCCATGTTCGAGTTGCCCGACGCAATCGGTCCGCTTACCGCGCGTACCCGATACTCGTAGCCGTTCCCGGGCAGCACCGTAGTGTCAACGTAGTTCACGTTCCCTGTTCCCGCGTTGGCGGCGGGCGTGGCCAGTTGCGTGAAAGCACCGCCGTTATCGCTGCGTTCGACCACGAATCCCGTCTCGCTGGTCGCATTGTCCATCCAGTTCAGGCTCACCTGCGGTCCGGCCTGTACGGTCGCCGTCAGGCTGGTCGGAGCTGCGGGAACCGCGGGCACGATCACACTGGCGGTGTTCGAGTTACCCGACACGATGATCCCGTTCATTGCGCACACTCGATAGTCGTACGTATTTCCGGGCAGCACCGTATCGTCAACGTAGTTCACGTTGCCTGTACCGGCATTGGCGGCGGGCATGGCCAGTTGCGTGAAAGCGCCACCGTTATCGGCGCGTTCGATCACGAATCCGGTCTCGCCGGTGGCATTGTCCATCCAGGTCAAGCTCACCTGCGGCCCGGCCTGCAAGGTCCCCGCCAAGGTTGTCGGGGCCGCCGGCACAGCGGGCACGATCACGTTGGCCGTGTTCGAGTTGCCCGACGGAATAACCCCACTGACCGCGTACACTCGATAGTCGTACGTGTTCCCGGGCAGCACCGTATTGTCAACGAAGTTCACGTTGCCCGTACCGGCGCTGGCGGCGGGCGTGGCGATCGGGGTGAAAGCACCGCCGTTATCGCTGCGCTCGACCACAAAACCGGTCTCGCTGGTAGCATTGTCCATCCAGGTCAGGCTCACCTGAGGGCCGGCCACCAAGGATGCCATCAGGTTGGTCGGCGCCCACAGCGAGATCGTCTGGTCGGCAAACGTTGCGAACTCGACGCCGACGAGGATATCGATGCCGTCGAACGTCGCGTCTCCGGGATCGCGCAGGTCGGTGATGCGAATGGCCTGGTGGCCGTTCACCTCGATGTGCTCGATGTTGTAGTCGGCTCGGTTGCCGCGGTAGATCGCGGTGTCGACGCCATCCGCGCCGTTGTCGCCCAGGACGTGGCCGAGGGTGCCATCCTGGAAGACGACGCGGGTATCGCCGGTGCCCTTCCAGTTCTCTATGGTGCCCGTGACGTTGCCGTGGCCGGAGGCCACATGCCGGTCGTCGCCGATCCAGTAGAGATCGTTGTCGACGACGACGCTGTCGCCGAAGATGTAGTCGATGTAACCGGCAGCGGGCAGGCCCGTCGTCGGATCGAGGCCGTAGTCGTCACCGAGACCCGTCAGCGTGTCGCCGCCGCCGCCGCCGATCAGGTAGTTGTTTGGCCCGTTGTTGGTCGTCGTGTTGGCATCGGCCCCGGTCAGCTCGTCATTCTGAGCGGACCCGACCAGGCCCTCTATCAGCGCGTAGGTGTCCAGCAGGTTGCTCGATGTCCCGTTTGCGTTGGCAGTCTGCATATTGGCGAAGATAGCGATCGGGACATCTTCGTAGCTGCCGATGTCCATGTCGCCTTCGGTGCCGTCGCCGTTCAATTCGATCACCGGGAGGCCGATGGTGATGGGCGAGTCGCCGAACAGCCGGTCGCCGTCGTTGGCAACCGGGCCAAGGCCGCCTTCCATCAAGTCGTTGCCCGGGCCGCCGTTGAGGTGGTCGTCGCCGACGCCGCCGCGCATCCAGTCGTTGCCGTTGCCGGCGAACATCTCATCGACGCTGTCACCGCCCTCCATGTAGTCGTTGCCGTCGCCGCCGAACATAAGGTCGGTGTCAGCCTCCCCGAACAGCATGTCGTCGCCGTCGCCGCCGAACACCTCGTCGATGCCGTCGCCGCCGTGGACCTCGTCATCGCCGTCGCCGCCGTGCGCGGTGTCGAGCGCGCCCGGACCGGCCGAGATGTAGTCGTTGCCGGGGCCGCCGTGGATGAAGTCGTCGTTCTCGTAGTCCGTGATCCAGTCGTCGCCGGGGCCGCCATAGAGGTGGTCGTTGCCCTGGGCGCCTTCGATGACGTCGTTCCCGGCATCGCCATAAACGTAGTCGTCGCCGAGCGCCGCGACGATGTAGTCGTTGCCCTCGAGACCGACAACGACGATGTGTCCGTCATTGGCGCTGCCGCCATCCGGGAGGGTCTCGTAAATGGCGTTGAAGTAGTCGTTGATGCCATAGGTGTCAGCGGCCCCGACACCGTCGTACGGATTGTCGTTGTTGAATCCGTCGAGCGTGTAGTAGGCGGACTGGAGCCCGAAGGCGTCGCCGATGTGCTCCAGACCCGTGGTGCGCATGATCAGGTCGGAGAACTGCTCGCCGATGATCTGGTCGCCGAGGTGATGGCCGACCGGCATGCGATAGAGATAGTAGAAGCGGTCGGCGTCCTGCATGCGCTGGCCGAAGTCGGCCATGATGAGGCTGAAGGTGGTGCCGAGCGGGGTGTCGAACAGCGGCTGTTCGGCAAGGCCGCCGATCCACAGGTCGATATCCCAGAAGCCCAGGTCGCCGCCGCCGTTGTCGTTCTGGTTCCAGGTGCCGGTGACCGGATCGTAGACGGGTGAGCCCTGGCCGCGCAGGAACAGGACGGCGTCTGCGTGCAGCGGATCGTTCTGGTCGGCCGCCGCATCGAGGATCACCTGGGCGTTGTCGCGCAGGTCCTTCAGCGTGATAACGACATCGCCGGGCGTGGGGTCGTAGGCCGTTGCGTCGAAGGCGCCGAGAGAGTCGGTGCCACTCGCGGAGCCGGCCTCGTAGGCGCGGCGCATGGTGGCCAATCCGAAGACGTCATCCTCGCGACCGTAGGCGGCGATGAAGTTGACCAGCGATTCCGGGTGGCGCAGGTGGCCGCCGAAGTCCTCCCAGCTCGTGTAGGGCGCGATGCCCCAACCGTTGCTGTTGTTGGACGTGTTTTCGAGGAGCCCATCGAAGGTCTGTTGGCGCATTTCGTTGAGGGTCGGCAGGCCGACGTCGCGGGCGCGCGCGATGTCGATCGCCGCGAGGTCGAGCGGAATGCCGACGGTCGTCTGCTGCAGTGCGCTGGTGACGAACTCGTCGATCGCGTTGGCGTGCTGATTGAGCAGGCCGAGCGCGATGCCGCTCGGGCCGTTATCCTGGTAGAACGACGGGCTGAGGAAGGCATCGAACAGGTCGTTGGATTCGAAGGTCGGGACGTAGCCCGGCTCGCCGGGATTCACGCCATTGCCGTCCGGGATCGCGACCCGCATGGTTTCGGAATTCTGCGAATGGCCGAGGCGGAACACGGCCTGCGAGAACTCGAGGCTGATGCCCATGTTGATGTCTGACGAGTACGACACGAATTCCGGCATCACCACGAAGCCGCCGACGTACTGGTCGATGGCGATGTGGTTGTACTCGGTCTCGGTGATGATGCGGGCGGCCTGGTAGATCTTCTCGCCGTCCCACACGCCCGGCGCGGTCTGCCACTGGGCCAGGTAGTCGGCTCCAGCCTGGCCGCCGAGCAGTGCAGCCTGCTCGGTGACGGCTGCCATGACGGCATCCGCCTGGATGTTGTGCTCTTCATGGAAGATAAAGTGGATCGCGGTCAGGCCGGCATTCTCGTTGACGCGGTGGTCGCCGGAGACGTAGTGCGAGGCGAGCAGCGCCTCGTTGTACTGCCCCGGGCCCGGATCGAGGGTGGGATCCGCGGTGCCCATGGGCGCCAACGGATTACCCATTTGGTCCACCGGGCTCGCCGCGTTGCCCATGTCGGAGATGATGGCGTGGCCAGTCTGCTTGGCGTAGCCGACCTGTGACTGGAGGCACAGGTTCGCATCGGCGTCCGCCTGCGTCCAACGCACGAACGGGTCGTTGGCGGCGGCGTAGCTCGCGCCCATGCCGGCAATCGACTGGTCGGAGCGGTACATGACGGTCTGCTGCGGTGTGAACGTGATCTTGCCGACCCCGTCGGCCCGGATCACCGGCGCATCGATCACGTCCATGTCGATCAACTCGATGCCGAGACGCGCGGCGTTGACCTTCGTGTCGGCAAAGGTGGCGAGGTCGTGATTGCTTCCGTTGCCATCCTCGGCGCTGGTGATCAGCTTGCCGGTGACGTTGCCGTCGGCGTAGTATTGGCGCACCAGCACGTTAATCGTGGAATGACTGCCGTAGGTCTGGCTCTGGTCGATCAACAGGCCGGTGTTGTTGTTGAATTTCGGAACGATCGGATTGCCGTCTGCATCCAATTGACCGACGTTGAGCACAGCGTCGCCGTTGGGATTGATGGTGAAATCGCTGGCCGGGTTGGACAGGGCGCCGCGGCTCAGCATCATCATGTTTGCCGTCGGACCGGTGGCACCCGGATCATAGAGCGGGTCGCTCGGCGACAGCGGGGTCAGTGCAAAGCCGCCACCCTTGGTGATGAAGTCGAGGCCGTGGTCGAAGAACTGGCCGAACATTGCAAAGAAATCGTTGAAGGGAACGCCGCCGAGGACGCCGGGGTCCGGGATGAAGGCGGTCTGCGTCGTGCCGACGACGCTGTTGCTAACGTCGACAGCCTCACCGCCCATCTGCACCATGGCCGCGTACGCCGCCGGATTGTAGGTCGGGCTCGCCGGGTCGACGTCGGAATTGGCGATGAGTTGGGTGGCCGTGCGCGGCGAGGTGCCCGGCGCGGGAATCGCGGTCTCGGCGAACTGAGTCGCGAAATCGGCCGGCACGATAAGCGGCTGGCCGTCTTCGCCAAGGATCGGGGTGCCGTCACCACTATCGATGACCTGCATCGTCACCGGGTCGAACGTAAAGCCGTACGACGTGCCGTTGTTGGGGTGGTCGGGGGCGAAGATTCGCAGGAAATCGGTGTCGGACTGGCCCCAATCGCCGTGCAGATTGGTGCCCGGCACGAAGTCGCCGTTGGCGTCGAAACCGCCGACGAGATTGTTGTTTTCGCCAGAAACCTCGCGAACCCCGTTTGGATCCAGTGGACCAAGGAACTGGGCGTAATCGTTCCCGATATTGACCTGCTCCGAGAGGTAGTTCAAGTCGGCGTCTGCGAGGTTTATGGTCAGCAGGCGACGATCCTCCAACGGTTCAAACGACAGTTCGCGTTGGAATCGGACCTTGTTCTTGCGCGATCGCACGCGACGGTTAGCGGATCGACTCAACATGGCACATCTCCTGGAAGAATAGGGTTGTTTCCCTGCAACAGTACAACGGCACCTCCGTGTTTTCTTGCCTCCATACAACGACACAATCGCACATGCGTATATCCGTATGCATGTGGCCGCACACCCGTAAAATAGCCCTCGGTTAGGTAGTGAAAAATAGAGGAATCCGCTATTCCCGTGCACCAAGAACCACTACTCCATAGTGGGAAGTTCCACCAACCGGTGATGGTTTAGGCATGTACTTTGCGGTGGGCTTGGCGCTCGCACGTCTGCCGACCCAAGAAGAAGGCCGACGCCTTCGCGTTCCCGCCGGAAGCGATGATTACACGATGGGCCTAAGGCCCCCAAACGCCGACCGCGGAAGCCGACCACCTGATACCATTGATGTAGTCGCCTTGCGACAGGATCGCCCCAGGCAGCCGATTTACTGGGAGCGGCACCGGGTCCGACATGAACCCGACCTGAATGTGTTGGCGCCGAACGTTTGGGTTGCGAGACTGATACCTTCGGTTGTGCGGTGGAGATCCTGGACTTCTTCCATGTGCTAGAGCATTTGTGGAAGATGTGGCGTAGTTTGCCGAAAGCCTGCAAGGCGGAGGATTTCGTCGAGCATCACACGAGGATGATTCTGGAAGGAAAAGTAGACTATGCAGTGCGCAATGTTGGGCGTTGATCAAGAAGTGGAAACGTCGGGGGAAGGCGAAAGCGGAAATGAAGCGCGGGATTGGTTACTTGCGCCGGAATCGGGAACGGATGCGTTATGACGAGTACTTGACGAAGGGCTATCCGATTGGCAGCGGCGTGGCGGAGGGCACGTGTCGGAACTTGGTGAAGGACCGGATGGAACTGACGGGCATGCGTTGGGAACGTTGGGGCGCCCAAGCGATGATTTACCTGCGGGCTTTGTACCTGAATGACGAATGGAACACCTTCATCGCCTATCGAATTGAAAAAGAGCAGAAGCAACTACATGGGGAAGGTGCGGCCTATAGCAAGATCGCAAACTACGCGCAAGCTGTATAGTTCGGAACGCGAGTCACGCACCGATGCCGATCACCCCTGCTGGAGGCCCCACTGTACGGCGAGCCGGGTGAGTTCGGCACCTTTCTTCAGATTGAGTTTGGCCTTCATCTTCTCGCGGTGAGAATCGATCGTGTGGGTGCTCAGGTGGAGCTGCTTGGCTATCTCGCCGGTGGTCAATCCTCCGCCGATCAGGTGAAAAACCTCCAATTCCCGATCGGAGAGCACATCAAGCGGAGACTCGCTGGACGTATCGATCTCTCCAACCGCCTTCCCAATCAGGCGTTCGGCCATTTCCGGACTGACGTAACGCTTGCCTTCGAGCACCTGACGGATGGCGCCGATGATGTTCTCGCGGCATTGTTGTTTGTTGATGTAGCCCATGGCCCCAGCCCGGAGACACCGCTCGGCATACAACGATTCTTCATATGTGGACACGACAAGCGTTTTGACGCGGGTGTCACGAGCCTTGATCTGCTTTATCAGATCTATTCCGTGTCCTCTGCGAAGCGACAGGTCGACGATCACCAGGTCGGGCCCTTTGGCCTTCACCTCCGCGAGCGCTTCATCCACATCCTCCGCTTCACCGCAGACCTCCATATCGGCCTGGCCGGAGATACGAAGGGCCAGTCCCTCGCGCATCATCGGGTGATCGTCAACGACCAGAATCTTCGCCGGTCTGCTGGCTGTGTACATTGTGCCATCACCCACTCGTGTGAACTCGTTTGGGTCCAAACGCCATGAATTGGACAAAGGGCGTCTTCCTGGCAGAACTCCTTTGCGACCTGCTGACGGTTTCCTAGTCAGTAGCGCCGGACACTTTCATGGTTCCGACGTGGCCCGGTACTTTCCGTCCTTCGGAAGTTGAGCCCAAGCTCGGGGGGCAGCCAACCGGGTCTTCGCATATCAGAGCATGACATGGGGACTTTCGCAATCATGCTTCTGTCACGCCTTCTTGTGTGCTGGTCAGCAACGGACTGCGCGACCTGCCTCGCACAAGCAGGTTCCACACGGCAAGGGCTCGGGGCGAATACGGGTTGTCGTGTTCGGTCTAAAGTGATCCGAATGCAAGGGCCTGCGGCGTCGGATACGCGTAGTCGGCGTGCGTTTGTACCCGTTGGTACAACTCGTCGCGGTCAATGGGCACCTCCTTCGGCCCCGAAAAGCCAAGCTTCACCCTGTTTCCCTGGATCGACAGCACATCGACTTCATCGTGGAACCAATCCGAATCCGTTCTCCTTTTCTTCGACTCAGGACCAATATTGCAGCACGCCGTTGGAAAGGACCAGTGATCTCCTCAGCGGCAGCCAATCAGGCGAAACACATCACCCAAAGCTGAATCATCGCAATAACGTCCGCCTCGGCAAAGCGAGGAGTCCACGGTTAGCGCATGGGCACAACTGCCAAACTTGCCTGGCGGATTCCGCTACCTACCCCACCACTAGCGCGGGACAGCGATCCGACGGCGCCAGGCTAGATTTACGCTGTCGGATCCGGGTTGCACGGGTTGTTGACGGCAGCGAAAATTAGAAGCGACGGGGCTTCACGTTCTTACCACGAGACTGTTTTGGCCGGATCACCAGATCTATTGCAGGACTTCGGCAGAACCTCAGTAGTGATTCTGTCTACCCAAGCGTGACTTCATTCCCAGTGTAGTGTAACGACCTGCGTGATATCCCCATTTGTACCCGCCAATCGATTTGGCGACTAACAACGGAATTCCGAGACCTTTTAGGACCTGTGTGGTGGGCCGGACGATGAGTGAGCACAAGAGACTACTTGTATTGATTCTGATCATGACAGGTGTCGCGCTGCTTGTGGGCGGAATCACCATCACCGTCTTGTACCGAGTCGCCATCAATGAAGAACAGGAACGATTGGTCGAGACGGCCCAAAGTCAGGCGCGACTGATCGAAGCCATAGCTCGGTTCGATCGCATTTGGAGCAAAGATTATCCACAAGGGTCGGCATCCGCCACTTTGAGCCAGATCACCGATGCGCATGAGCGCTACAAGGGATTTGGGGAGACAGGAGAGTTCACCCTCGCTCGACGCGATGGGGACAACATCGTTTTCTTGCTCAGTCACCGTCATGCTGACTTCGCGGATCCGAAGCCAGTCCCTTTCGACTCGGAGTTGGCCGAGCCGATGCGCCGAGCGCTGTTGGGAAAGTCGGGAACTGTGATTGGGCTCGACTATCGCGGCTCGCCTGTTGTTGCGGCGCACGAGCCAGTCGCTGAGCTGGATTTGGGCATTGTAGCGAAGATTGACCTCGTGGAAGTTCGGGCACCGTTTATCAAAGCCGGTCTATTCGCTGCAGGCTCAGCCTTGTTCGTCATTGTTCTCGGTTCAGCGCTATTCATTCGCATCTCTACCCCGATTCTCAAGCGATTGCGTGCCTTGTACGAGGAGTCCCAGCAGCAACTGGCTGAGCGCAGGCGAGCGGAGGAGGCGCTGGAGTGTGAGAGGAACAATTTACTGGCTGTTCTCGAAGCCATGGAAGATGGGGTCTATGTCGTCGACGGGCAGTACGACATCCAGTATGTCAACCCCGCCCTCGAAAAGGAGTTCGGGCCGTACCAGGGCGGCAAATGTTATGAATACTTTCACGATCGACAGGAGGTTTGTCCCTGGTGCAGGAATCAGGAGGTGCTTGATGGAAAAACCGTCCGTTGGGATTGGTATTCTCCCAAGACGAGGAAGACCTATGATCTGCTCGACACACCTCTGAAGAACGCGGACGGTAGCGTCTCGAAGCTGGAGATTTTCCGCGACGTAACGGAGCGCAAGCGTGCGGAGCGGGCTCTCCAGCTTTCTCATCGTGTTCTCGAAATCGTAAACCGCAACTCGGAAATGGAACCGCTGCTGCAGGAGTTTGTGGCCGAGGTCAAGGGCTTCAGCGAATGTGCCGCGGTGGGAATCCGTATCCTGGACGACGATGGGAGTATACCCTACCAGGCTTACCACGGCTTCAGCCGGGAGTTTTACGAGCTGGAAAGCCCTCTGTCTATCAAGACGGACCAGTGCATGTGCATCAATATCATTCGGAGCGAATTGGACCCGAAGCTTCCTTGCTATACGGAAGGCGGTTCTTTCTACATGAACGGCACCACGCAGTTTCTCGCCACAATTCCTGAGGAGGCGAAAGGGCCGTCCCGGAATATCTGTCACCGCTTCGGCTACGAGTCCGTCGGACTGATTCCCATTCGCCTCGGCAAGCAGATCCTGGGTCTGATTCACGTAGCGGATCCCCAAGAGGACGCGATTTCCCCGGAGACGATCGAGGCACTGGAGAAAGTGGCCATGCAGCTCGGCGAAGCACTCCAGCGAGTGTACGCCGAGGAGTCGCTGCAAAAAGCGCACGAGGAACTTGAGCGACGGGTGGAAGAGCGGACCGCTGAGCTGACGTTGGCCAACGAGCGACTCCAACGCGAAGTCGAAGATCGCCGGCGCGCGGAAGAGGCGTTGTGGAAGACGAAGCAGCAATTTGAGTTGGCCATTCGCGGCACTTCCGACGGCCTGTGGGACTGGAACGTCGTCACCAATGACGTCTGGTTCGCACCTCGCTTCAAGGAACTACTAGGCTTCGAAGTCCAAGAACTGCCGGACACGTTTTCCAGCTGGGAGTCGCGGCTTCACCCTGGTGATCACGATCGGATGCTGGAAGCGATTCGCCTGCATTTCGAACAGAGGCGTCCTTACGACATTGAGTACCGTTTACGAACCAAGAGCGGAGTATATCGCTGGTTCCGTGCCCGCGGCGAAGCGATCCGTGACGAAACGGGAAAGGTGGCGCGCATGGCTGGCTCCCTCCAGGACGTTACCGATCGCAAGGAGCTGGAGAAGGAGCTCTCACGGATCAGTACTTACGAGCAGCAACGAATCGGACAGGAACTGCACGACAGTACACAGCAGGAACTGGCCGGTCTGGGTCTGATTGCACAGAGCTTGGCTGAGTCCCTCGGAGAGACAGCCGCCCCGGAAGCCAAAACGGCAATCAGGCTATCGCGAGGTCTTGGTGAGGCGTTGGAGAGACTTCGACGTCTCGCCCGTGGATTGGTCCCCCTGGACGTCTACGAGCGTGGTCTCGTGTCAGCCCTCGCAGAACTTGCAATCAGGGTCAACGAACTGCCTGAGATCACTTGCACCTTCGAATGTGACGAAAATGTCGAGATCGGCGACAATCTCGTCGCGACACAACTACACGCCATTGCGCAAGAGGCGGTCACAAATGCAATGAAGCATAGTCATGCTGACCGCATTTTGATTTCTCTCCATGGGAGTCATGAGGTTGTGACGCTTGAAATCTGCGACGATGGTGAAGGCATACAGCGCAAGTCGGATCATATGACGGGGATGGGGCTTCGCATCATGCGATACCGCGCCGGCCTCGTGGGCGCGGTCCTGGATATTCAACCCGCCGACGGTGGTGGCACCCTCGTGACGTGCAGGCTGCCTAATCCAACGGCGCCACCATGAGCACTGACCAGGGCCCCAGATCAACAGGCGCCACGCCTCCATCGTCGACGATTACCCGATCGCCCGGCAAGCCTAGGTGACAGCCCCTCCATTCGAATCGCAACTTGCTTCCGCAGCGGAGCGACCCCTTGCGCGCGTCGGTCTGACAAACACCTCCGCGCCTTCGGAATAGCTGCGCAAGATGGCGTGCGTCCATCTGAAATGTGTCATCATAAAGCTGTCAAAACGGCTTGTGCGTGAGACAGGCCATCAAACCATCCGTTTCGACACCGTGTGGTGACTGGCCAGGACTCCTCCCCAGGGTGGGCTGTAGGCCCAGTTGAAATCAGGGCCGAAGTAGTTTGGCGTTTCGCCCTGCATGGGCCCGAACGGGACGGCGGCAAGCAGGCAACGATCCTCCAACGGTTCAAACGACAGTTCGCGTTGGAATCGGACTTTGTTCTTGCGCGATTGTGCACGCCGTTTAGCGGATCGACTCAACATGGCAGATCTCCTCGGAGATATGGGGTTGTTTCCCTGCAACAGCAAAACTGCACCTCCGTGTTTTCTTGCCTCCATACAACGACACAATCGCACATGCGTATCTCCGTATATCCGTATACATGTGGCCGCAGGCCCGCAGGATAACGGGATATTACCCGGTGAAAAATCGGTGAAATTGCTGTTTTTGTGTAGCAGTAATCACTACAAAATGGTGATAGAGTACATGGGCTGCTAATGGTCTTTTTACGTACTCTGCCGGGGGCATAGTGCTCGTGCGTCTGCCGACATAAGAAGAGAGTCGTCGCATTCGCGTTCCCGCTGGAAGCGATAATTGGCCTGGATCATGGCTTCGTCGACGTGGGGCACGTTTCTAACGTGCCAATGCCTGGGAGTTGGTGAACTAAGGCACGTTAAGAACGCGCCCCACGTACTGGCACCGCCGGCATTTGCCCGAGTTATGATCAAGGCTTCCGGGGCAAGTGCCGCGAAGTTAAGTCAGTTGCGGACTGCCGGTTGAAAGAAAGCGAGGTGCGAGATAGGCGCAGAAACCAAGGCCATGAAGCTGCCAAACGTACGAATCGCACTCGCGAGTAGGGATACGTGGCTTAGCTGTTTTTCGTTCCAGGAGATCACGACATGAAAAGACTTCGGCTGCACTCGGTCCTCACGCTCGTCGCGATTGTCGCCAATGCGACAGTCGCCAACGCACAGATTGTTTTTCGAACGGAGCTGAAAGAAAAGTACGATTTCAAGACGGTATCCTGCTACACATGCCACATGCGCAAATCCGACGTTGCCGAGGATCAGGTCGCCAAGTTCGAGGAAAACTCGAAAGCTTTCCGCAACGCGATTGGCAAGCAGTTGGAGGAACTTCTCAAGGAGAAGAACGTCACACAACGTCTCAAGGATGTTAAAGGGTTGCCGCGCGAGGACCCGAAACGCGAAGCAGTTGAGGAGCAGGTCAAGAAAGAATTTCACGAGGCTCTTGAGAAACTGGAGGCGATGAAGTGCCCCGAGGGCGGCACCTACAAAGAGGCCCTGCAAAAAGCGAAGATCGACGGGATCAAGTTGAAGTGAGTCGGTCTGAAGAAGCGTGAGAGGTCTTCGCCTCGCCCCCAGGCAACATTATGCACCCATACCCTACGGCACTGGAGATCATCGAGGACAGTACGCTCGAGATCGACTGGAGCGACGGCGAAAGACGCCGCTACACATTTCGCGAGCTGCGCGATCATTGTCCTTGTGCGCTCTGCGACGATAAGCCAACCGGTAAGCAGCAGCCTACGCTGTTACCCGTGCTCTCGGCGACGGAAGCGCAACCGCTGCGCATCCAAGGAATGAAGCCTGTGGGTAACTATGCATATGCGATCGCCTTCAGCGACGGTCACGACACGGGGATTTTTCGTTTGGAGTACCTACGGCACCTAGGGGAGGCTGTAACTTAGTCCGCATTTCTCACGAGCGAGACTCCTGGCGGATGGCGTGGGAAGGGCAGCAATGCTGCACGAGCTGTTGTGGCAGTTGAACGCAGACATCGCCCGGCGATGTCTGGAACACCCGTTTGTGCGCGGCTTGGCCGATGGCTCGCTTGACTTCGCAGCGTTCAAGCGTTACGTAGCGCAGGAAGCATTCTTCCTGAGAGCCTACCTGCGCGTCTATGCGTTGGCTGCCACGGATTCGGACAACCTGGAACGGGCACGGCAGTTCCAACGGCTGATGAAAGGCGTCCTGCGAGAACTCGAATTGCACGGCAGTTACGCTGCGACGCTTGGCATCGGCCTGGCGTCTGTCCAGCCCTACTGGGAAACGACTGCGTATACAGATTTCTTGCTCCGTGTCGCCTGGCAAGGCGAGCCGGATGAAACCGTGGCTGCCCTCGTCCCATGCATGCGACTGTACTCTTTTCTCGGGACGGAACTGTCTGCCTCCTTGCGCCCCGGCCACCCGTACGGAGACTGGATCACGACGTACTCGAGCGACTGGTTCAAGGCGCAGTCGGAGCAAGTGGAGTCGATCCTGGACGAGGTAGCAACGGACAGTGCTACCGTACGCGAAGTGTATCGGTATGCCATGCAATACGAGTTGGTCTTCTTCTCGGCTCCCATGGAGGGCGCATGATAGAATCAGTGCCCTTCACACTGATCCAGCATCGCAAAACTTGGCAATCTGCCCGAATGGGGAATCCAATACCCCTTGTAGATCGTCGATAACTATGGCCGTCGATTGACTGCGATGTTAGCCCCACCGCTGCGAGTTTAGTAGACTCTCAACTAAAGACGCATGCGTTTCTTCGCGGCGTCACAATGTGGTCCCGTTTGTCGTTTCAGGTGAACGATATGAATATGCAAACAAGACTCTGCTCGCGGAGCACAAGAGTCTCGGCGATTTCTCTCTCGCTCTTGGTAACGTGTTTCTCCGTGGCTCACGCCGAATGGGGCGTTTGGCAGTCCACGCTCGAAGTGGAATGGGTCAAATCGCTTACCATTTCCGGCAATGGAAAAGTCCTGGCAACGTCCGGGCATGACGGCACAATCCAGCTTTGGGACCTGGCCGACGGCTCGTCGAAGCGAAGGGCGACAATCCAATTGACTTCACATCTTGGCAAGGCGGCTTGCTTGAGCGTTGCGTTGTCGCCGGACGGCAAACACCTCGCCGCCTGCAACGGACATGAGGTCACGCTCTGGAACACCGCGCGACAAGAGAAACTCTGGGCGGTGCGCGACGAAGTCTCGTCAGCCTACGGCGTTGCCTTTTCGCCAGACGGGAAGGCCGTCGCCGTTGTGGCGAACAAACGTATCCTCGTTCTTGACGCGGCAACAGGAAAACCGAAGCGAGAGCCTCTTCGCGAAAAGGACAATCCGAGCGCCTATATCTGTGTAGCGTTTTCGCCCAATGGAAGACTTTCGGCGGCCGAATATTGTCGCCAGCAAATCCCAGGTTTGGTCAAAGAGGCGGAAGCACTATACGCGCAAGGTCGTTACCACGAAGCCGCCGAGCATTTCCAGAAGGCCGAGTATCGCCGCGGTCAACTCGCCGATATCATGGCCAAGCTCAAGCTAACGAGGATCGAACCGAAGGAAGAGGCGAAAGGAACGATAGCGGTATACCGGCTCCCCAACATCGAGAACGAACCGCTGCAAACGATTTGGCAGTCCGGACTGATGAGCCAGTTACTGGGGTGTGGCGCTAAGGTCACTTTTCGACTCGGACGGAGCGACCTGGGCGAAGGATCCGAGCCGCGGCAGTTGGCACCGGGACTCCGTGTCAAATCGGTTCGTCCGGTGGAGTTTTCTCCAGGAGACACTGTCAGAATCGTACTCGTGGATCCGACAATCGCGAACTGAGCATTGACGGAGAAGGTCCAATCATGAACGGTAACCAATCGAAACGGCAATGCCCGCATGTCGCCTTCGACGATGCGAAGCCGCGCTGGTATCATTACGCCCTGCGCCGATTACCGTTGTCGTTGCTCGTGTCGCTTCTGACACTGTTCGTTCTAGTCCCTTTGCTCGTCTTCTTAGTCGTCCTGGTCTACGGTTGGCTGGTTGGATGACGTCATACGCTCGCGGAGTTCACTGCAATGAACAAACTCGACTGGAGCTTTCTTCTTGCTTCAATCCTGGCGTTCACCGGTCCGTCCGAAGTAAGTGCCGACAAGCCCGGACAGACCACGCCTGTTCCTGATCGAATCCGGGAGATTGCGAACGCAGACGCTCAGGGCAGCGATAAGGGCCGGCGCGACTTCGCCGAGTTGCAGATCCGTTGGTCGCCGGAGCGAAATGACTACACTTTCGAGGACGGATCGCAACTGCCGAAGCGCGCCGCCACTCGCCGTACAAGTCCGATTTTCTTGCGAGTCGATGAAATGGTATTTCACGAGGGCTGGAAACGAGCCGGCGAGATCACGGTGCGCGAAAACGGCGAGTATCGATGGGAAACGCGTGACATCTGGAACGCTGACCCAGAACAAACCGCATTGTACACGGGCACCTTGCCGAGCAGGATCCTACCTGGGTTGAAACAGGCACTCGAAACGGACGACCGGTTCCTTGAACTCGATGGAATCTCCAAGTACGCAATTGGAATCGACGACCACAGGACGAAACATCCGGTCGCCATCAAATCTTTGCGGGAGTACCTGTTCCAGAGCCATTCGTCCAGACGCTCTCCTGACATGAAAAGACGCGGAGCCAAGGAATGAATCTCGCGATCCTTCGTTTGCCAATTCTCTCTTGGACGACTTCCGGGCTCGTTGCTGCCGGTCTTCTGGCAGCCGGATGCTCGCGGCAACCAGCCAATCCATTGCCGGATGTGTCACGAATCGAGCGGATGACCGCGTCGCTGGAGTTTCGGCCGCGGCAGGTCGTAGCCGCTACGTTGAAAGACACTTCCTGGCTGGGCGAGATCAATCTCTACGGCGTTCACTCACTCCATGGAAAAGTACCCGTCGAGTGGGCAGAGACGGATACGGTGTTTTGCTTGCATCTCTTTCCGGACGAATCGGGCCGGAGCGATTGGGTCATCTACCTCCGGCTTAGCGGGAAGTCCGGCCGCCCCAAGGAAGAGGCCCTGGCCTTTCTGAAAGGCGAACCTGACGTGCCAGACAATCCGAAGCTTGTCGAGTACGCGATCTGTTTTCCCGATGGCCGTATCGAACGATACAGCAAGCAGGGATTAGCCGTGTACCGCGGCTCAATCGTCGTCGATCATGCCCGCTTCGGCGAGTAGCTGACGGACTTCGTCGCTGGTATCCTCTGGCAGTCGGATAATCCGATCAGTCAGTTTTTCTTCGATGATCCGCTTCAGTCCGGCGTCGGTCACGCCGGTCCTATCGAGATCCAGCGACGCGAAATGCCGCTTCTGTCCGATCAACGAATCGATGCCTGCATCTGTCACCTTTTGTTGACCGTTGAGAGTCAGAAACAGCAGGTCGGGCAGTGCGTCCGCGGACAATCGGCAGAAGGACGAGAGCGGTTCCGCTATCGGACATGAGTCTCCCGGCAACCGACAACGTGCCGTTGGCAGGAAACACAGCGCCGATCCGAAGCAGTGCCGAAGTACTCGTTACAGATTCCTTCAGTGTGGCTTAGCGAGACTGCTCGTATCCCAAAGGTCGATATCCTTTTCGCGCACCGTCGCAAATACCTTCGAGTCGGAGCTCCAAGCCACTACCGGGCCGCTGGACCACATCGGCCAAGAAGTCTTTTTCTTCCAGGCGTCAACGGTCGCCCGCACGTTGCCGGTCGAGTCAAGCAGTATCGATCCAGCGGCTAACGTGTTTCCGTCGGGACTCCACGACAGCCAATAATGCGGATCGCCACGAGCTACAGTTCGCTTGGTTCCGGTCGCCAGGTCGAAGAACGTGAGGTAAGGCGAGTGGCCGCCCGTGACCAGGACTTTGCGATCTGGGTTGATTGCCATTGAGTGGATGTGGCCTCGGTGCGTCAGGTCCGGACTTATCTTGCCCGTGTCGACTTCCCAAAAGCGTATCGTGGACATCTCGTCGCCTGCGGTCGCCAGTTTACGATTCGCCGTCCACGCGATGTAGTCGCCGAACAGAGTTTTCATCCCCTCGAGTTCAAGAACTCGCCGTCGTTCACCCGAAGCAGCATCCCAGACGACAACTCGACGGCCGCTCACGGCCAGCAGTTTTCCATCGGGGCTCCAGACTATGCTGGTGACATCACCCTCACTGGTCGGGATCGTTCCCTTAAGCACCCGAAGCTGTGCGACCGTATTTGTGTCCCACAACTTCACCATGCCATCGAAACCGGCGCTGGCCAAGATTGTTCCGTCGGGCGAGCTGGCCACGGACTGTACGCCGACAGAATGTCCCGCGACCATCCGTTTCAGTTCTCCCGATTGCGCATCCCAAAACCTGATCGTCTTGTCCTGACTCGCGCTGACCAAGGTCGTGCTCGCCGGCAAGAAGGCAAGCGACAAGACATCGTCCCGGTGACCACGGAGGGTACGCAACCGAGGAAGCTCTTTGATATCGGTCTCTTGGTCGACACTCGGAATTGTCACGCTGACGTGGCGAGATTCGTACCTGGCGGCTCGACCGGCTTGGCCTGCCTTCGGCGGATTGCCCACGTTGTGACTTATGCGGCAATTTGGCAACGCCTTTCGTAGCGTCTCGACGCCCTTCGCCGTGACGCGAGCGTCTTCCAGTTGCAGCGTCCGCAACCTCGTCAACTCCTTCAGCATGAGCACTCCCTTGTCGGACACCTTTGTTTGACGCAGGTCTCGCAGGTGCACCATTCCTGCGTCGGTCACGTCGGTTTTCCAAAGGACCAAGGACTTGATTTCCGTCAGTGCTTTCACATGCACAAGGCTGGCGTCGTTCACCTTGGGGCCTTCGAGAACAACGCCCAAAACTGCCTTCTGTTCGTCGAACCTGACTCTTCCACCGAGTTTCACGATTGCGGCGATGGCCACATCTCGGCCTTCGCTCGGCTCGGCGGCATTTCCCGCCGCGGGAGCCACCAATACTAGCAGCACGGGCAAAGTGAATGCAGTTTGCGATTTCATGGCGTTGGCCTCTGGAAACTGATGCTTCTGATCGCCGTAAGTACCGTCGCTGACAAGAGCCCGGCCATACCCTTCTATCCGTGAAACGGCCTTGATCACAACTTGGGCAAGTGCCCACGTTGGCAGCACGTGGGGCGGAGACGGAATAGGACGAGTAACGGAATATCTGACGTACTAAGAAACGCCCAAAAGATCGCATGCCTCCTGATAGCCTGGCGCGGCGAAGCCGTATTCACTAGCGGTAACGCGAGCCAGGGCGACGAGTTGCCGCCAGCGGAATGCTGGCCTGCTGGCTTCGAATTCCTCGCAAACCGTGCGATAATACTTCTCGGCGTGCAGCGCCCCATCTTCGCTGACGGCGTACTTCACCAACAGATCGAACACCGGCCGCGCGGGCAATCCGAACTCGCCGTAACGATGCACCACGGCGCACGCGCGGGCTTGGTCGTTGGCTCGGATCGCTTCTTCGGCTTGGGCGAGCAGTACGTCGGAGTCCTTTTCACGGATGCTGTCAAGCTGGTCGGCGTAAGGATAGGGCTCCTTGGTGACCCAACTCGTCTGTCCGGCCGTATGAAACGCACCGACGAACAGGCTGGCAACCTTGTTACGGGCATTGCTGACGCGCGCAATGTTGCGCCATGCATTGGCGGCATCCGAGGCATGGACGCCAACCGAGTCGCCGTGGACGCAGCCCGGCGGTTTCTGCGGCGAACTGTGCTCCTTGCGGCGTCCCGGATCGTGCAACACCAACAGATTGGCAGCCAACGAAATAGCCTCGCCCACGGCTTCGGGATCCATGCCTTCGCCCAGCGCAGCGGCTACTGCATCGGCGGCTTGCTCGCGGCTGGCGGAGAACACGGTCCGCGCGAGTTCTTTCACCCAACCGTCCTCGGCTTTACGGTTGCCAAGCGGCTCGTCTAACAAGCGGTATTCATCCAGCAATCGCGGGAGCACTTCGCGCACCGCCGATACAGGCCGCTTTCGATCGCGGAGGCGTTGTTCCGTATTGACGCAGTATCGCACAGATTGACGCAGCAGGGCGTGCGCATATTGACTGCCGGCCAGATCCAGCATCGCCCAGGATCGCCACGCCAGCACGACGCGATGCACGTCGACCTCGTCTTGAACCGTAAACTGCACGTGATTGAAAGCTTCGCCGGCCGGTCCTTTGGCCAGCGCAGCGAACCGCGCCTCGGCAGCGTCCCAATCCAGAGCACGAACGGCCTCCTGCACCAGCTCGCCGCCGCGACTGGACGCGACCGAGTCGGCAGCGTCAACAGGACACAAAACGTCTTGCTGACTCGCTCCCTGCGTGTGAATACGGCTACTGTTGCGATACAGCACCTTCAACACCGGCAATGGTTGTCGTTGCGTGGAAAGTTCACTCGACATCTGGTAGGCCGGCACCAAGGCCATGAACGTGTGGTAGCCCGTGTAGTCCTGGCCGCCAAACGCTCGGGCGTTTGCCAATGCCGCGGCGGAGACGAGCGTCTTGAGGTCCATGCCGGCGTTCAGCTTATCGACCAAGGCCGGTAACAGCTCATCCAGCGATGTTTCCTGCATGAACGACACAAGTGGCTCGATCCTGCCGAACGTCAAACGGTGGCCAGACTCCTCCGCAAGAGCGGGAGCCACCCCCAACTCCATCGCCGTCGCCGATCCCAAACTGGCGACCAGCATCCCCCGGCCCACATCGGAAAGAAACTCCCGTCGACTGCGACCGTGCATGGCGCTTCTCCTTGCCTCGATTCTTGGCCATTGATGTCGCTCATCACAGCCCGGCAGGCCGGGTCAATGTCGCCAAGTCGGTTATTGGATCGTGGCCTCTTGGAAAGCCTCAAGAGCCCGCCATTTTGGGCAGTGATGTTTGTCAGAATTATAGGGAATGGGACCAGGCGGACAATGAAGATCTGTGTGAAACGCGATCCAGTCTGCGACGGTGCGGTCCATCTGCACCGCGACGGGGGGCAAACGCAGACACGAAGAGGACCAATGCGAGGCAAAACGGCTTCATCGTTTCTCCACCCTCAACATGATTGTTACTTAGCCCGGAAACCACGCACGGGGAGGACCAGGTTTCGAATGTTTCCGTCGCCGAGAATCCGAGAGCCCCCATAAGTCGTCAACTATTATGGACGTCGACCATGGCGGAGACTAGCTGTTCTCCGTCGCGTATACTACGCGTTGAATTCCAGTTGCTGTCTACGCGGAACTCTCGTTGTGCCTCGATGCAGACGCAAGAACTCGGATCGGTGAACGAAATGAAGATGGAAACAAGGTCGTGCCCGCGGAGTCTAGGCGTTTCGGCAATCACCCTTTCCGTCTTCGTGGTGTGTTTCTCGATCGCGCGTGCCGAATGGGGCGATGAGCAAGGTGGGCTTCAATGCCAAATCAGCTCGCCGGCGGAAATCGAACAGGGCATGCCGCTGGAGCTCGAGATTCTGCTTCGCAGTCATCCGCGGAACCTTCGTCCCGGAACGAAAGCCCTGAATGCGTTTCTCCGCGACGCATTCCTAGAACTGACGTTGACCAATCTTGATTCGAGGGAGGTCTTTGCAGTTCGGCCATACGACCCCACTCGCGGTATGCCCGTTCTTGACGAGGGGAAAGAGACCATTCCGCTAGACGGAACGGCAATCAAGCCATGGCGCGTCAGCTTTCCTCTCGCGACGGTCTTTGACTCGCTTTCTCCAGGCGCGTACGAGTGCCAAGTTCGCTACTCGTTCCCAGACAAACCAACGTCTTGGTGGCGAGGGACAGCGGAGCAGTGGCAAACAGCCGGTTTCTGGCATGGAAATGTCACGTCAGGTACGTTTCCGCTGAGCATTGAAAAGCAGTCAGCCGAGACACAAGCGATTCTGCTCCCCGAACGTCTACGGGCGGAAATCAGCCGCGATGAAGGAGGTCGCACGAGGACTCTCGTCCGTTTCCGGAAGCGAGACGCCAAACACGTAGCCCTGCCGACTCGGAACGGGCATTTCCTGGGCTGGAAGGCGTATCAGCCTAGTGAGCCGGGACACAGAATGCAGTCGGGGACTCCCCGTCCTGACAGTGCCAATCCTATCGCCGAGTGGTTTGAGGGCAAGAGCGGGGAGAAGGTGTTGGTTACGATCGAGGTCTTTGAAACGGCCGTGGCAGCGCATCATCACTGGGCGCCCGAACGCTCTGGATTCAAGGTTCTGTGGAAGAAAACATTCACCGTTTCCGTGAAGGACGAGACGGCATTGCCAAAGCATGACGTCACGATCGCCTACTCTTCGGCCGGTCCATTCAACGGATGGGCATTAGGACACGACGAAGTACCAGAGACTCTTTCAATCGAAAGGACCCCGACATGAGATCCTTCACGACTCCAGCGTGCTTTGCGCTGAGCGTCTTCCTCCTCCTGGCGGCCAGTGCGTCCGGCGAGACGAGATACGTCTCTTCGGAGGGCTTGGCCGAGTCCCCGTTCACCTCCTGGAAGACGGCCGCCCGCGATATCGCCAGCGCACTCGACGTGGTCGACGACGGCGATCAGATCGTCGTCGCCCCAGGGACGTATCCGATCAATCGTACGATCGTCGTCAACCGGGCGGTCACCCTGCGAAGCGCCGCCGGGGCGCGAAAGACCGTGCTCGACGGCAAAGGCTCGCCCCGTGACGGCTGGTGTTTCGACGTGCCGTCGGAACGGGCGATCGTCGACGGCTTCACGATCACCCGATTCGGCGGCGGCGTCCGCTTCAGTCACCGTGAGGGAACCACCGCCGTGGTGCGGAACTGCGTGATCGTGCGGAACGCCGGCCACGGCATCTTCTTCAACCACGGCGGATGCGCCAAGAATTGCACCGTCGCCTACAACGGCGGCGCCGGGCTCTACGCCTACCAGATGGGCGGAGGAGGCGACGGTCCGGCCAACCTGATCCTCTTCGGCAACGAGCAGGGGTTCGTCCGCCAGAGCGCCAACATCAGCCTGCACAACTCCTGCACCGTCGACCCGCGTTTCCTCTCGGACAAGGACTTCCGTCTGCGGCCCGACTCGCCATGCATAGACGCCGGACGGAACGAAGACTGGATGATCGAGGCGGTCGACGCCGCCGTCCGTCCGCGGATTCGGAACAAGGTGGTAGACATCGGGGCGTATGAGTTCGCCCCCGACGCCCCGGTTCTACTGCCCGAACCCGACGGCAACGTCTCCACCGCCGGCTTGACTTCCGACGAGGACGGATGGATTGCCCTGGCCCCGCTGGTCCGAGCCGACCGCGACTTGCAGGACGCCGGATGGAAATGGGACGGCCACTCGGCGGCCTTCAGCTCGGGCAAGCCGCGTGCCCTGGTCTCGATTCCCGTGCGGATTGCCGGCAGCTATGAACTCCAGGCGCGTGTTACCATCACGCGTGCCAAGGAGGTCACGGCGATCTACCTGCCGATCACCAGCACCCGACCGATCGTCCTCGGCATGAAAGGCGACCGTGGGAACTCGGAGTCGCCCACGGCCACCATCCGGCTGACCGGGCTGAAGCCCGAGGCCGAACCGCAAGACAGCGTTTCGATAAAGATCGGCACCGAGTACGCCCTGTCCTGCAAGGTCCTCCGGGCGGGGAACAAGGTGGCCATCGAGATCCGTCGCGACGGCCACGTCTTGTTCCAGTGGGCCGGCAACGTAGCCCAAGTCGCCGAACAGAGCCTGATGCGGCCGGCAACTGTGCAACTGGAAACGGCCTACTATACGACGTCACGGTTCACCGATCTACGACTGAGGATGCTCTCGGGAGAGGCAGCCCCGCTGTTCACGAAGTAGGGGCCATCACCTCGTTAGGCTTCGTTACATGCAAGTGACACAGCAATTGTTCGCGAGCTGTTATTCTCAACCCAGGTGTTCGGTACGAGGCAGTTCCCTGAACGGGCAACAACGCCCAGGTGCATTGGTACAGCCGATCCAACTTGGACGGGCTAGCACTTCCGTTATGGGGTTGCATGCACGGGAGAGTAAGAGAATGGCGAAAAGACCGGAATCGGAGTACTCTGGACGGTGGCTGCTGGACAGACGAAGACGCCTCCTGACCAGGCTGAATGGTTGGTCACCGGCAATGATCTTGTTGATTCTGGCTACAGCCGTATTCGCAGAGGCTGGTGCGCGGCTCGTCGCCGCTCAATCAGAAGATGAATCAAGGCCGCCTTTTGATCCGAAAGACTGGTTAGTACCCGACGTCGACGAAATCAAGCGGGGCACAAAGGCAAAGCTGCCCAAGCCGATTTGGCCCGCCGCGTTGGAAGCTGTCCGGACGGGCATGGCGAAAAACTTCGGCGACATGACACTGAAAGAGGACCGCCGGTCCCACGCGCCGCATGAATCCCGAATCCTCAGATACCGACACGGCAGCGACGGGCTTGATGTCACGCTTTCATGTTACAACACTCCACGTGAAGCAGGGGAAGCCCTGCGATTCTGTGACCGAAACGTCAGCGTCAAGACCTTCAGCACTCGACCCGGTGAGGAATTACGATTGAAAGGCGTGGGTGATGAAGCATACCGGTATCACCCCTCTGGTTCGGTGATCATGTGCTACTCAAATGTCTTCGTAGTGATCAAAGGGCATCCCTATGACCCAAAAGCCAAGGCTGCGAGAGTGATCGCCAACTGTTTGAAGAACGTCGCCGAACCGGCGACACCGAAGATACTCGACCCGGGAGTCAATGATGCAGAGAAGGCGAGATATGCAGCCAGACTTGTTGCCGAATACGCCCTGACGATGGAAGGCGTGAAGCAAATCAACGAAGCAGGACGCGTAACTGGGGAAGCGAGAGACAAGTGGACGGTGCAATATGACAAACTAGCCCGGCAAGTGACCATCCATGCTCTGTCCAAGGACGACGACGAGTTCAAGCGGCTGGATACGAACGCAAACGGCCAGATCGACGACGACGAGTTCCGCCCAAAGGCCGTGACGACGTTTCGCACCGAACCGTTCGGATCGCACATCGAGGATGACGAGTTAGAGGAAGCCGCCGATCTATTGCGACGAATAGACAGGAGAATCGAAACTCTCAAAGGAGAATATGCCGGGCTGTCGCATTGGACTGAGTCAATCAAGACCATCGAGCGTAACGTCTACGACAAACGCTACATCGAGCCCGACGAGCAGTCGTCCGGGAAGCTGCTGCAGTTCAATCATGCTGACTGTAATCAGAGGCATCGATTGGTTTATCACAACCGAGACAATCAAGAGCGCTGCAGCGTCTCGATTCGAGTGATCGCTGCCTCAATCGGAAATCGGTACAGCGTTGTACCACCGCATTCGTCCTATGCGCGTGCGTGGCTGATTGTGGATCAACTCACAGCCGACGAGAAACTTCGAAAGGAGCTTGTCCAGATCATTCAAGAGGAGACGTTCAAAGAAGCAGGACCCGCAGGAATCGAGCGGCGTGCCTGGTTCGCCGCAGTGGCCCTGGCACACATGGCAAAAACAGGCAAGTTTCCAGGCATGCGATGGGATCGTCCACACGGCAAATGGTTCGAGAGGGACTACAGTTTTATCATGCGCGACGAAGAGCGATTGATATTGTTGTGTCTGCCACTGAAGCCGAAAGTCGGCTATAACCCAAGCCTGCCGATTGCGGTCAAGGCTGCACGTTCGTCCAACTAACGACGGGCGAAATCCACCGATCCGTGTCACCGTCACAATTGCCGACTCGAAACCGATTCGGCAAGCTCGAAGACCGAATTTCCGCAATCCGTGAGACAGGAGAAATGCGATGCCCCGCCTCAATACCTTTTCGGCAAACACCATTCTGGCAACTCTGGTGGTGATGTGTCCGATTGCTTGCGGTATCGGCACGAGGGAGACGGATCAAGACGCGGTGGATTCAGTTTCCGGAGGGAATGTCGACCCCGGCCAAGCAGTGAGCGCAGCGGAGCTGAAGCAAAGGCTCGATACGTTAAAGGACGGAGAGCCAGTTACCGTAACGGGAACGATCGCAACCATACACGTAGCCAATTTCAATTGGCGAACCGGCGAGGGTGTTGCCAGTCTAAATCTCCTTGCCCCCAGTCCGTTGGAACCGCAGGAGTTGGGCTACTTGGACATCCATTGTGTCTTCGCATCGGCCGACGATCTCAAGGGACTGGTTGAAGAGCAATCGGTGGTGCTTACCGGAGTCGTCGATGTGGATCGGCGGTCAAGGAGCTTGCGGGGATGCCGGTTGGTGTCACGCGGCGACGTGCCCGAGTATGCCCCCAAAGCGGTTGACGTCGACAAGGTCGGCGCATCCGAAGGCGAAACGCCCGCCATGCCGGAAGGCGTGGGGATCAATCGGCTCGAGGGATTCATCGAATTTGAGAAAGCTGCCGTCGCCGAGGATGGAGCGGTACCGCAAGCTGCGGTCGACGCGGTCAAAGATGATCAACGATTCAACGCGGTGGTGACGCAGACTCCCATCACAAACGCAGCGTTGCAGCAGATCAATGCCGTCAGCGGCTTGAAGGAACTCCTGCTGATGGAGCAATCGGGCGACGAATCACTCGACTTCAGCCTCCTGGCCGAGCATCCCCGATTACGCCACATCGAAGTGCACGTCGATCAATTCACGAATGATAATCTGAGCCAAATCGGTGGACTGAAATGTTGCGCTGCGCTCGTGATTAGTGGGGCATCTCTTTTCGACGGATGCGATCTCAGTGGGACTACTGACGACGGGGTGCGAGGTCTCGCGCGGCTGAAGAGTCTCCGGTTCTTGACGCTAGAGGAAAAGCGGAAAGGAGAGCCAAGCCAAATCACCGATGATGGCTTGACGGCACTGGGAGAACTTCCTCGGCTAACGGCGCTTGACCTCTGGTCGGAATCGTTCAACGGGGCCGGTTTGGCGGCGCTTTCCGCATGCCCGGACTTGTGGTCGCTGCGGCTGTCAAAGTGTTCCGTGACGGCCGACGGTCTCGCTTCGTTGAAGGAACTGTCCTCCTTGATGGTTCTGAACCTGAGCGAGACGGAAGTCGACTCCACCATCGGTCAAACAATTAGCCAGCTACCAAATCTCACAACGCTGGATCTGTCAAAAACCAAAGTCGACGATGAATTGGCTGCCAGTCTCGCTGGGCAGCCTGCTCTGGCTTCCCTCAATCTGCGCTACAATCCCGCTGTGACAGATAAGACGCTGAAAACGCTAGCCGAGAATCCTCCGCCGCATCTGCGGAACCTTCAACTGAGCGGCACACAAGTCACTGACGAAGGGGTTAAGCTACTGACGACGGTCAAGACACTCCGGTTCCTGTTGACCGGGAATACAAGTGACGCGGTCAAGGAATCGCTCCGGCAGGCCAACCCTGAACTCCAAATCTACTGACGCGACGGGGATAGCCTGACACCGCGCACCGGGCCGAAAACAGGGTCGTCGGTTTCCAGGCTCGTGGATCCGAACAGTGATTTCAACCTCTCGATGATCCCCATTTGATTCCTCTCGCAGCATCAATCGGGCGAGCCTGAGGAGAATTCAAAACGTTCCGTCTCCGGGTTCCAGTGGAGGCGCCCTCGATTTCGCGAAAACCACTCTCGGACTGCCTGTCCATCGACAACAGTCCGACCGCATGTTTGGAGTCCCTCCGGCAGAGGAAGACATCGCGTCAGAATGGTCGAACCGGCTGCGACACAACAGCCAGTCGCCCGCCCCGGTTTAGTGTAAAGCGGGACCGAGAAAGGCGAACAGCGAACAACCAAAGGCGTCGTACGCCAGGTTTCGTACTGAAGCCTTGGCCACCACCACATAGGCTCCCACTTGTCGCAATCATCTCTTCATCATACCCGAGCCTAAGGCGAGCGGCAGATGAGAAGCTACCCGTGGGGCAAGCTTCCAGCTTGCCTTTTCGGACAAATTCACAAGCTGGAAGCTTACGCCACGGTACGAAACCAAACGCCGCTCGCCCAACAAACATCGAGTAAGCGGCGGTTAATCTTGGGTGCCTGCAATCCGGCCTATGGGCTGTCTTTCTTTTCGGCGGTCACTGCCTCGTAGGCCGCTAAGCGATAGCGTCCTTCGGCCTGCTCGTAACTGGATGTCATCACGATAGTCGCTTGTCCCGCCTTTGTCGGACGGAAGATGACAAGCGACATGCCAGAGCCGCCTTCGGCGTCGTCGTTTTTCGCGAAACCGCCGGGAAAATGCACGGCGAGGAAAGTATCGAAATCACTCGATGCGCCCATCACCGCGTAGGTCTTTCCAGCTTCCACCTCCAGTGTGAACTTGTCGTACAGCTCACCTTGCTTGAGTAGAACTTCATCTCCTTCTTCCAGTTCGCCACGCTCCCCGAGAACCACCTTCAGCGCACGCGTCACGGCCGTAACTACGTAAGCTCCTTTATCGTCCTCGTAGGCGGTCGCCGCAATCTCCCATTCGCCAGTTTCCGGCACGCGAAACGTCAACCTCGACCCACCTCCCTCGATGTCGTCGTTGCTGTATTCCTGCCCGGACGGGCCAACGATGTAGAGGTAGGTATCCATTTGAGCGTCTTCTGCCGGCTTCATGGTGATGGTCATCAATTGCCCGGCTTCGGCCCGGACCACGTAGTAATCCACAAGACCATCACTTTTCTTGTGAGTCTTGTCTCCTTCAGCGAGTTCCCCGCGGAATACCTGTTCCTCGGCGAACGCTGAGCAAACTGCGATCATCATCGTGCACAAGCTCACTCCGAGCGACCAGCGGATGCTTGACTTCATCGCGACTTCTCCCTCTTAGTTGGAACGGGAAACACAGTTCAGAACGGTTCGGCGGCCTTCCCCAAAATCTATCCGACGATTGTACCAGCCGATAGGACGTGCGTCGATCCAGACGACGAGTTCAACGGGCGCCCACGGAAAGGCACTTGGAGCATTAGTTGCTTCGGTTACACTGATGGGCAGTTGAAACGATCGTCCAATTGGCCCGCAGGGTGGGTTGGACGCCATCGAGGATGGAGACGCCGGGGCTGGGGAATGGCGTACGTGAAACGATTCGTCGAGGCCGTTGTCTTTGCTACCTGGCTAGTAGGGGCATCGGTGATATGTGGCGTGGTAGGTGTCTTGATCTTCCTACCCGTTTTTCCGGAGGATATCGGCAGAGCGATCGGAATGCTCGTCGGCGCAGCGTTTGGGCTGCCCGTCGCTTGGCACGGGACGCGTTTTCGTTGCCGGGGACGGCCCGCGTACCGATTCCGATGGACTCACCTTATTCCATTCGTGTGGCTGTTTGATAGGGAGACGTACACGCGATCCTCGGCGGCCGGATGTGGGTTTTGCGCGGCTTCACTCTTTGCAGTCGGCGGTCTTTTGTGGTTTCTTTCGTGGATAGGCGCGCTGAAGGTGGCACCGGACGATTTGTCCGAGTCCGCCGGGGTGGCAGTCGGTGCTTGTTGGATTGCGCTGGTCGCAGCTCACGCCTTGCTGACCCGCGGCAAACTTGACGATGGCGACGGATAACGGTATTCAACGCCCTGGTGTGGCGGTACGGTTAGTGAGTGGAGAGATACGATGCAGAACCAAACGGACTGTTCGCTTAAGCACCCGGCCAGGAATTCCTCTGCAGAGGAGAAACCCGGATTTTCCGAAAAAGCCGGGTTTCTACCCGACGCCAAATGTTCAAAAACTCGTGACCGGGTGCTTATACAGATTCGCACGCTGCTGTCCGCGTGTGCCGTAGTCGTTCTCTTGGCGTCACCAGTCGCGGCGGCTGAGAGTGGCAGTGGCACCGGCACCGTCGTGAAACACAACTGGCCGCGGTGGCGCGGGCCTCTGGATACTGGCGTTGCGCCGGACGCGGACCCGCCGGTCGAATGGAGCGAGAGCAAGAACATCCGCTGGAAGATTGCATTGCCGGGCCTTGGGCACTCGACGCCGATCGTTTGGGACGATCGCATCTTCATCACCGCAGCCGTACCCTACGGCGACGCCTTGAAGCCTCGATACAGCAACGCCCCCGGGGCGCACGATAATCGGCCGATCACGCATCGCCAGGAGTTTGTGGTCCTGGCCGTCAGCCGCCGACATGGGAAAATCCTCTGGCAACGTACCGTACGCAAAGAACTTCCACACGAGGGTGCCCATTACACCGGAAGCCTCGCGTCCAATTCACCGGTGACCGATGGCGAGCATCTGTTTGCCCTCTTCGGCTCATACGGGCTCTATTGCCTTAACTTGGACGGCGAGTTCGAGTGGGAGAAAGACCTTGGCAAGATGCAGGTCAAACACGGGCACGGCGAGGGCACTTCGCCAACGTTGTACAGCGAGACGCTGATCATCAACTGGGATCATGAAGGGCAGTCGTTCGTGGCGGCGTTGGACAAACGAACCGGCAAAGAACGCTGGAAAGTTGCCCGTGAAGAGGTCACGTCGTGGGCGACGCCGATCGCGGTCGAGGTGGGCGGCAAGCCACAGTTGATTGTTAGCGGCACGGATCGGGTGCGCGGGTACGACCTGGCCACAGGGAATATCATCTGGGAATGCGGCGGTCTATCGGCGAACATCGTCGCCTCGCCTGTGGCGGCGGAAGGAATGGTGTACGCTGCCAGTAGCTATGACAAGCAGGCCATGCTGGCTATACGGCTGGACGGCGCTAAAGGCGACATCACCGGCACGGAGCAAGTTGCGTGGAGTCGCATACGACGCACGCCCTACGTGCCCTCGCCTTTGCTCTACGGAGACTCTCTGTATTTCCTTCGCCACTACCAGGGGATCCTCTCACGCGTGGATGCAAAGACCGGCGAGGAGCGGCTCGACCCATTTCGGCTCGGCGGTATCCGTAACGTGTACAGTTCGCCGGTCGGCGCGGCCAACCGCGTGTACATTATCGACCGCGACGGCGCAACCATGGTGATTAGCCACGAGCCCACTCCCCGGATACTGGCACTAAACCGGCTGAATGACACCTTCAGCGCCTCGGCCGCGATCGTCGGCCGCGAAATGGTCCTTCGCGGGCAGCGCTATCTCTATTGCATCGCGGGGGAATGAGCTGGTTCGCGCCAGATTTCGGCGGCAACGGACGACGCCCAATTCGCCGCACGGCACCATCTTTCGTTTTGTCGTGCCCATTGCCCAATGCGAGATGGTCAGTGAACTGAGGCGGCGAGCGCCGAATTCACGTTCCCCTTCAGAGCGTCAAGAAACCGACAGAAAAACTCTTGACCCGACAAAACTACCTTGGTAGTATTACCGAAGTAGTTGATATTCGCATGGAGCCAAGAGGGCAAGACTTTCCATGGCACACACATCACAACGACGAACTTATCGGCTGGGTGATCTTCAGTTGAAGATCATGCGTGTCCTTTGGGAATTGGAGCGGGCTAGCGTGGCCGACGTGCATGCGCATCTGGCGGCCGACCGATTGGCGTACACGACCGTGGCTACGATGCTGCGAAAGATGGACGACCGCGGCCTCGTACGGCATGATGAAGAGGAACGCCGGTTCATCTACGAGGCGTGCGTTTCCGAATCCGAGGTCAGACGCAGCTCGGCCGAAGATTTTCTTGATCGTGTGTGCGACGGTAGTTTGGCAAGTGCCGTGAACCATTTGCTGGAAACACGGGACGTCAGCCGTGAAGAGTTGGCCGAATTGCAGCGTTTGATTAAACAACATGGTCGAGGCCAATGAACATGCAATCTCTGTACTCGCCCTGGATCGAATTGACGGTCGCGCTGACCGTGGGGGCCGTGTTGGTTGTGGGCGTTGCCGTCGTCGTCGACCGGCAGGTCCGTTCCGCCGTTTGGCGGCGGACACTCTGGCAGGCAGCCGCGCTGTCTTTGTGGCTGGTCCTCTTGGTCGAGTTGTCGGGAGTGAACCACGGCCTCGGCCGGTTCATGATGTCCGGCGTGACCGCTTGGAGAGCGTTAGAGGTGGAAGCCCCAGTAGGTCCCGCCTGCCGGGCGGGACCTGGAAGTGCCCCAAGCCTGGCTCCTGGCCCAGGTCCCGTCCGGCAGCCGGGACCTACAGAAGACCCGCGAAACAGTATCGATGTGCAAGCTGACGTTGCGGATTCGGCACGCGCGTATCAAGGCTTCGGCGACCAGATGTTGGACGAGGGATCAATGCTGACGCCCTCGCTTCCGATTGCGTGGCTGGACCCGGTGCCATTGTCATCGCCGTCACCGGTCGACACGGCGTTCGCGAGCGAAAGCCAGTCGTCACGAGCCAATGAATCGCCGGCGCTATCGACGTCGGCGCGTCAACCACAGAACAAGCCCCTTTCCGATCGTGTCGCCTTTTGGCCCGCGGTGGTTTGGGGATTCGGATGTTTGTTTGCCTTGTCGTTCGTCGTGGCCGGCCGAGTCTCGCTGTTCCGGTTCGGCCGTCGAATTCGCACGCTGGACGATGTCGTGTTACGGCGGAGGATTGACCGGCTGGCCGGACGGATCGGTCTGCGGTCGACCGTCCGCTTGATGGAATCCCAGCAGGTGGCCACGCCTGTTGCCTTCGGAACATTCTCGCCAACGCTGGTTCTGCCACCCGGATTCACAGACGACTTCGACACAACAGCGCAAGAGGCCATGCTGGCGCACGAGTTGGCTCACCTGGCGGCGCGGGACTCGGCGTGGCAACTGCTGGCCAGATTGCTTTGTGCCGCACTTTGGTGGCATCCGGCGGCGTGGCTGTTGCGGCGGCGGCTTCAGATCGCCAGCGAGGCGGCAGCCGACGAGGCAAGTCTACTGGTTCCCGACGGTCCTCGGCGTTTGGCCGATTGCCTGGTCGAGATGGGCCGAAGGTTGGCCCGTCCGCGCCCGGCCGCTTGGCTGCAGGTCACGGGCGGCGGATACCGCTCGGATTTGGGCAAACGCGTGGTCCGTCTGCTTGGATTGGAAGGCACCGCCTGGCCAACGCCACGACGTTGGCGTACAGGCATCGCGAAATGTGCCATTGTATTGTTGTTGATCGTAACCGTTGTATGTTGCACCGCCTGGGCTCGGCCTCAGGTTACATCGAGAGAAGGAGAGACGACGATGACGTTGTTGAAGTCAGGTTGGTCCCGATCGTTGGTATCGGTCGCCTTAGTGACAGTATGGGGATCGGTGTCCAGTGATGCCACGGCCGGTCCGCCGCAATCGGATCCTGCGATAACAGACACCGACATGGTGGTGGCCTTGTTAGCCGAGGACGATGAGAGAGAGGAGCACGAGGTCCGCCGTGAACGGGAAGAACGCGAGGTCCGCCGAGAGCGAGAGCGGGAGGAACGAGAGCGCGAAGCGAGAGAAAGGGAACGCCGCGAGCGCGAAGCCATGAAAGGGGAGCACCGCGAGCGCGGACAAGAAGAACGCGAGCGGGCACATCATGAAAGAGAGATGGATCGCGAGCGCGCCGTGGACAACATGATGCGGGAGCGGGCAGAGATCATCGAGCGGGCCCACCATCTGGAACGGGAAATGGCCGAGTTGCCCGCCGATGCGGACAAGAGAGCAGCCGAGATCCGCACACAGCTTCGCGAGATCGAGGAAGCCGTCCGCCGGATCGATGCCGAGGTCAGGGAAATCAAGGGCGAGCCTCCCCGGCGAGAAGGGCCGCCGCAGGAACGCGGTCCCAGAGAGGAAATGGAACGTCGGCTGCATCACTTGCGAGTAGCGATCGACAACTTGAAGGCTGCGGGAATGCACGACGCAGCCGAGCACCTGATGAAGGAAGGTGAGCGGCTGGCCCGCGAGTTGGGCGAGGGCGAGCACCATCCTCCGCGCGATCACCATCCTGAGCATCCGAGGCCCGAGGAACGACCCGAAGGGCCGCCCCACCCGGAGCAGTTCGAACGAGCCATCCATGAAATGCACCAGCAGATGGACCAGATGCGTCGCGAAATGGCCGAAATGAAGCAAGCCATCAAAATGCTGATCGAGCGGGAGCACCACGAGTAGCAGTGGCGAATCGAGACGCTGATCGCGAGCATTAGCTGCTCGTGGAGTTGATCAAGGCCGGGCGGGCAACCGCCCGGCCTTTTTGTTGGCTCTTATTGAATCACACGGGCTTCGATCTTCGCGATCTCGCGGTTGGCGAACTCGTCCGTTAAGAACCAGTTCTGATAGAGTCGTTCTAGCTGGCCCATAGGGGTGTTGACCTGTGCCCTTGTCAACGTGCGTTTCACACCCTTCGGCCTTTGGTCGTCGCGGATCTCCGGGCGGACGCGATCGGCGGGTGGCGCGTAGGATGGGAGGATGACCAAGGCCGGCAGGGTTTCCGCGGGTTGCAGATGACGCCATAGGAAGGCCTGCATTCTGTCCTCGGCCGGTACGGCCTCGTTGACGATTTCCCGGTCCCCAACTGTCGCACTGCCGATGACGGTGAGGTTGACCGGCAATTCCGTCTCCTCAAGGGTGGTTTGTAGCGCTAATCCCACCTCCTGTTTACCGGCGGGCAGCGTGGCGCCGCCCGATGTGAACCCCTCGGGCAAGTCTTTGAAGCTCAGCTTGATCGGCCCGTTGTATCCGTCCTTGCGAATCGCAAAGACCTTCACCGATGTGCCCGCCTTGCTGCGCATGACCATCTTGGTAGAGGCCAGTCGTAACTCGAAGTCGGGCTGCGGTTGGCTGATCCGCAGCCGATAGGCATACTCCTTGCCTGCGTGTCGCCTCGTGTCGCCAAGGCAAATGTAGTATTTTCCGTCGGCGGGCAGCGTCGCCATGAGGTAAGAATCGGCGTGGTCGGTGTTGAACCCCGATGCTGCGTCGTAGTGATCGTCGTTCAACGCGATGATCTTGCCATCCGGGCCGGTGACTTTGACGAAGGAATCGAACGGGGAGCCGAGTCGGCGCGCGTGCACTTCCGCGACGATTATCTCACCGGCTTTGCCGTCCACCTCGAATACGTCCCAATCACCCACGTGATCAGCACGCCCGTTGACGATGATGGGAAGATTCACCTTTTGCGCGTTGGACGGCTCGTCGTTGGATTCCGTGTCCAGGCACTCGGGCAGCGTATCCAACGCAAACGGCACGTAGTTGGAGACGAGGTTCCCGTTGGTGGCGGCGATCAGATGGTGTCCCGGTTTTGCGTCTTGGGGGGGCGGCGCCAGCGTGGTCTTTTCCAGATTCCAGCCGTTCACCTCGATCGTGGCCGGCTCGCCTACACGCCCGCCCAGCGGGAAGATGCTGGTCACAAACGGCGACTCGGCAACGGTGAGCCGATACGTAAAACTCTCGCGACCGCGAAACAGCGCTTCGTTGATGGTGACCACATACTCGCCGTCCTCGGGGACCTCGAAATAGAGCACCGGATCCGGGTGGAAACGGAAATCGTCGTTGTACGCTAACTCCTTACCGCCCGAGTCGTAAACCCTCAGCACGGCTTGAAACCAACCGGGAACGCCGTCGGCGACGTAGGGGATCAACTGCTGAGCTTTCGCGGTGATGACCAGACGCTGCCCCTTGCTCGCCTGAAAACGATACCGGTCCACCCAACCCGCGGCGAGTTGGCCGTTCATCGTGCACGGCACGGTGATGCTCATTTCTACTTCTTCAGGCGTCCTTCTGACCTGGGCCTGAGACTCCTTCCCGAGCGTTGGTTTCACACAGGTTCTCATCGCCTTTCGGGCGACTTCGGGTACCTGGCCCACGTAAAACGGGAGCGCGTTGGAGATACCCTGCCCCTGTTTGGTGATCACTCTGATCTCTCGCCGGCCCGGTTTTGCGTCTGGGGCGATCGTGACCTCGGCAAAGACGAGTTCGCGGTGGGAGGGAACGGCCGGGTTGCGCTGGTCTTCGTTGAACACCCTCTGGATCCGGTCGATCAGGTTCTTCTTTGCCACTTCTTTCTCGGACAGCTCGGGACCGTCCGTTGCGGCCGGTTGTGGGCCGATGGGCGCGGGAAACTCGAACCAAGCCATCTTGGCGGTCATCACGTCGCCCAGCGTCGTTTCCTTCTTTCGCAAGTCGGCAATTTGCTGTCTGAGTGTGCCCATCTCCTGATTGTTCCAGGTCCGGTAGTGATCGACCAGCCGAACGGAAACCCCTTCTCCGGTCACAACCAGATTAGAAGAATTAAGGAGCCCTTGTCCACCAAGTCTAATCGGGAAGGTACTGCCTTGTTGGCCCCCGGCCGGATAGACGTAACCGATGTACTGTGCCCAGGCCGAAGATGCTGAGGCCAAAAGGACGACCAGTCCCAAAATCGGAAGCGTTTTGTATCTGCTCATGAAGTGCTCCAATTTCAAACGCGAAGGTTGATGTATGCGAATACGGTCCGAGGTCGAGATTGATCATAACCCGAAGCGTAAGCGAAGGCGTGACGCGTGCCCTCGCTTACGCTTCGGGTTACTATGAATTGTGTTAAACTCGACCGCGGGCCGTATAGCACGCGTCGATGTTTCCGTTTCCCGTGATCCTTCGTTGTGGGCGGGTCTCCCGACCCGTCCACTCCCCAGACCGAAGGTCTCCCGCATCGAATCAGGCCAATGTCGCCGGCACTTGAGACCTTCGGTCGCCCGAGTGGGGCGGTCGGGAGACCGCCCCACAACGTTTATTCCTACATAATCTCTTCCAGCATCCCGGCCGACTTCATGCCTTCCTTTTCGGTATCCAAGACGTGGGCCTCAAACCCCAAGGGGTGCGGCAACTGGGCGGCGGCGTCGATGCCGGCCAACAGATAGAAGCTGCCCAGCAGGTCCGCCGGATAGACGGGCCTCTCCGCGACCCATGCGCCCGTTTCGTCCGAGGCGCCGACCACGTGGCCGCCCTTGAGTCCGCCGCCGGCGACCAGCACGCTGTTGACGTGGCCGTAGTGATGGCGACCGCCGTTCCAAGGCGGCTCCTGTGCGATCTTCGGCGTTCTGCCAAACTCGCCGGTACACCAAACCAGGGTGCTATCCAGCAAGCCTTTATCGCTCAGATCCCCAAGCAGCGCTGCCAGTCCTTGGTCCAACTGGGGACATTGTCGATTCATCGTCGCGAAGTGGTTTCCGTGCGTATCCCACCCACCGGGGAAGCTGATGGTGATGTAGGGCACACCCGCCTCGACCATTCGCCGCGCCGCCAGGCACTCCTGCCCGAACGTATGTCGCTTCCCGTCGGGCTTTAGCCCGTAGCGATTCCTGAGTTCCGTAGGTTCGTTGCCCAACTCGAATACTTCCCTCCCCTTGCCCAAGATCAGCCCGTAGGCTCTCTCCTTGGCCTCTTCGGCGGCAGCCATCTCCGGGACGTCCGCAAGGCCGTAGCCCATGATATTCGCCTTGTCGACCAAGTCCTTGCGGGCCCTTTGCCGGTTGTCGTTGATTCCCCGGTTGATGATCCCCTGCACCTCGAAGCGTTCCGCAGCCGGATCGCCGCCCGTGGCGAATGGCTTGTACGCGGGGCCCAGGAAGCCCTCCTCGGAAAACCGCCCGGCTGCCCGTAGCATCACGATGTACGGCGGAAGCAGCCCTTTGTACTCGTCTCTCTTGGACCAGGCGAATATAGCGCCCACACTGGGGTAGGCCAACCGCCCGCCGGCCTTGTGGCCGGTTTGCATCAGGTAGGCCGCCGTCTCATGGCCGAAGACGCCGTGAGTCATGCTGCGGATCAAGGAGAATTTGTCGGCCTGCTTGGCCAAGTTGGGGAACCAGTTGCAGAGTTGGATTCCATCCACGTTGGTGGGTTGGACTTTGGCATAGTCGCCCATGTAGTCCCAGCCCGATTTCGGCTTCGGATCCCAGGTATCGTTGTGCGACATGCCGCCCCACAAGAAGATCTGGATGACCGACTTGATCTTGCCCTTGCTCTTGGCCTTTTCGATGGCCGCCGCGTCTCGGGCCGCCTTCTGTTTGGCGAGTTCCTCCGGCGAGATTTTGACATGCTCCGCAGAGGCGCGGGAACTCAAACTGCCGGCCGCGACCACACTCGCCGCGCCCAAAGCGCCGCGTCGCAAGGCCTCGCGCCGGGTCACCTTGTCTGGATTGTGCTTCTTACTCATGACTTCCGTTCTCCTTTTACTTACTACCCCGTTTGATTATCGTGCCAGGAAACCGACCATTTCACGTTATATCCCATCGCTTCGGCAACAATCAATGTCGCAGAAGGAATTCAGGGCTATTGACTAGCGCCCAGGCAAGATCGATCCAGGCGCCCTCTGCGTTCGTCAGTCCTTTCTTGGCGTGTTCCTCTGCGACCTTTACGTCGCCTTCCGTCGGAAACCGAGAGAGGATTGTCAGGTAAAGCCTCTCGGCGACCTCATCCGGTGTGCCGCCTGCGCGGATCATCGCCAGCAGCTTCGGGCCGCTCTGAAGCTTGCTATTTAGTGTGGCCGAATTCAGCATGTGCAGCCACTGGGGCGAGGCAAGCTCGTTGACTCGCTCGGTTTCCATCCCGGTGGACCGCGCGGATCGTCCGAATAACGCCAGGAAGGAACTGGTGACGCTGGCGTCGGGCAGCCCCACCGCAGACATACTGTTGGGAATATAGGTGAAAGGCTCCGGAACAGCGCTGGTGTACAGGTCCGTACCGCCAGTGATTTCGTTCAGCGCGTCGATCAACACCTCGGCTTCCACTCGCCGCATCAGGTAGCTGGCGAAGTTGGCTGCCGCTTCCGCATTATCGGATTTCGCAATCGGAGAGAACTGGTACGCGGTGGAGGTGTAGATCAGCCGCTTCAGATGCTTCAGATCGTAGCCGCTTGAGACCAACTCTTTCTCCAAGTAGGCCAAAAGCTCGGGGTTGCTGGGCGGGTTGTCGTCCCGAATGTCGTCCGCCTCGTCGATAATGCCGCGTCCCATCGCCCACGCCCAAGTACGGTTGACGATGGCTTTGGCAAACCAGGGATTCTCCGGTCGAATCAGCCAATCGGCAAACGCCTCCCGCGGATCGCGGTCCGGCGGAATCGTTATGCTGGTGCCGTCCGGAAAGACGGCCGCCAGCGGCCCGTTTTCGCTCATCGGTTGGGCCAACGCTTGAGGAATCTTGTTGGTTTCGGTCACCGACTTGGTGACGTCGGGTATTCCCGGCGCGATGCTGCCTGGCACGGCGGTCGACTTGAGGGGATCCCAGAAGACGATCTCCTCTTTCCACTCGCTGGTGGGCTTGTAGCCGACCTGCGTGAAGAACACCGTCATGCCGGCCAGACGGTCTTCCGGCCAGGAGTGGGTGCGCGTACCCATCAACGCCAACGCCACCGATGCGGCGATGCCCTCCGGAGTCTTGTCCTGGATGGCACGGTAGAAGTTGGTCGACCCAACTCGGAAATTGCTTCCACTGGAGGTGAGCAGTTCACGGGCGAACTGATCGTACGGCTTGTTCTGAGCAACGGATTCCCATATCCAGCGATGATAGGCCTGGGCCGCGTTGGGCCAGACTTTGACGGGGAATTCCGCCTTGACTCTCAGGATATCACTCCATTTCATGGCCCAGTAATCGAAATGTGCCGACCGGTCCAGGAGACGGTCGATCAAGGCGATGCGTTTGTTCTGGTCCGGATCTTCGATGAACGCTCTGGCCTCTTCGGCGGTAGGCAGCTTGCCCGTCAGGTCCAAGAAGGCGCGACGGATAAACACCGCGTCGGAGCAGAGGGTCGGTTCGATACCCAACGACTTCAACTTCGTGAAGATAATCTGATCCAACCCGTTCCTGGGCTCCGCCCGCTCTGGACTCTCCATCAGGTTTGCCACCTGCCTGGCCGCGAACAGCCGGTAGAGCGCGGCCTTGGCCTTATTGGCCAGATCGCGTTTGTTGCCGGCGACTCCCCTGGCATCCTGCCACGCCTTCCGCGTTTTCTCTTGTTCCGCCTGCGCCGGAGTGGCTATGCCTTCGGCCTTCTGGGCTGCCTGTTCGTCCGCCATGTGTGACTCTTTGGCAGCGGCGATCCGCTTCTTGAGATTCGCCAAGCCGTCGTCGGCCGTTTTCTTCCTCGCTTCGGCTCTAGCCAGCGCCTGCGCGGCGCGGGTGGCCGCCACCGTCGCATTGTCCAGCGTCCTCTGCTTTGGATCCAGAGCTGCCTTGGCGTCATTGGCCACTCTGCGCTTGGCGGCCGCTTCCGCCGCGGTCTCTCGCATTACCGCATCGAGTTGGACGAGTTCCCCGGCCGCTTCCAGGGCCGCCTGGTATGCGGGGCTGGCGGCAGCAGCCACCTTGGCCTTGGCGTCCGCCAGGGCCTGATCGGCCGCTGTCTTCTGTGCCTGCGCTTCGGTCAGCTTCTGCGCTGTGGCCGTGGCCTGAGCCTGCGCCGCTTGCTCGCTCTGCTGCACTTTGGCCAGGGCGGCCTTGGCATCGTCGGCCGCTTTGCGTTTGGCAGCGGCTTCGTCTGCAGCCTTCTTCTTTTCCTCTGGAGATTTGGCAGCATCCTCGGCAATCGCCTTTGCCGCGGCCTCAGCGGCCTGGGCGGCCTGCTCGGCGGTTTGAGAAGCCGTGGCGGCCGCGGCCACTTGGTTCTTGGCGTTCGCCAGAGCCTCGTCCGCCGTCTTCTTCTGTGCCTGCGCTTCGGTCAGCTTCTGTGCGCCGGCCGCGACCTGAGCCTGTATTCGCCCCACGCTCTCCTGCGCTGGACCCAGCGCGGGCGCGGCATCTGCCACTGCTTTGCGCTTGGCGGCGGCTTGCGCCGCTGCCTGATTCTTCTCCGCTGCGATCTTCTCGAAATCGGCAGCCGCCTTCTCCGCTGCCGCCAAAGCCGTGGTGGCGCCGGCTATCTGTTTCTTGGCATTTGCCAAGCCAGCTTCGGCCACCTTCTTCTGCGCCGTGGCCTGGGCCAGCTTTCCTGTAGCGGCCCTGGCCGGAGCCTGTGCCGCTTGCTCGGCCTGCTCGGCTTTAGCCAGGGCGGCCTTGGCATCGTCGGCCGCCGCGCGCTTGGCAGCAGCGTCGGCTGCGGCCTGCTGTATCTGCTCCTGGGACTTGCCAGCACGTTCGGCCATTGTCTTGGCCTTGGCCTCCGCCGCCTGAGCAGCCTGCTCGGCTGACTGGGAAGGTGCCGTGGCCGCGGCCACCTGGTTCTTGGCGGCCGCCAAGGCATCGTCGGCTGCCTTCTTCTGCGCCGGAGCGTCGGCCAGATTCTTGGCGGCCGTGTTAACCTGGGCCTGTGCTTGCTGTTCCTTTTGTTGTGCCTGGGTCAAGGCGGTCTTAGCCGCGGTAGCTGCCGCGCGCTTGGCAGCAGCTTCGTCTGCTGCTTTCTTCTTTTCCTCCGGGGTCTTGGCGGCATCCTCGGCAATCGCCTTTGCCGTGGCCTCCGCAGCCTGGGCCGCCTGCTCGGCAGCCTGGTGAGCGGTGTTGGCGGCGGCCACTTGGTTCTTGGCAGCCGCCAACGCATCGTCGGCTGCTTTCTTCTGCGCTGGGGCGCTGGCCAACTTCTGGGCGGCCGCGGTGGCTTGGGCCTGCGCTTGCTGCTGCTTTTGCTGCGCCTGAGTCAATGCGGTCTTGGCTGCATCGGCCGCCTTGCGTTGGGCGGCAGCGTCGGCTGCGGCCTGCTGCTTCTCCGCCTCGGTAACCACCGTGGCGTTGGCCTCCGCAGCCAATGCGGCCTGCTCGGCTGCCTGGTGAGCAGTCGTGGCAGCGGCGACCTGTTTCTGGGCAACGGCCAGAGCTTCATCGGCTACTTTTTTCTGCGCCTCGGCTTCGGCCAGCTTCTGAGGCGCCTCGTTGAGCTGGGCCTGCATTTTCTGCTCGCTTTGCCGTGCTTTCTCCAAGGCGCCCTTGGCATTGTCAGCCACTCTGCGCTTGGCGGTCGCTTGGGTCGTGGCCGTCTTGGCTTCGTTGGCCAGTCTGTTGGCCGCGGCGGCTGCGGTCCTCGCCTTGGACTCGGCCTCCTTGGCCACCGCCTCCGCCGCCTTGTAAGCTTCCTGCAGCGGTGCCGCGGCGGCTTTGGCCTCGGCCAATGCCTTGTCCAGCGGCGGCTTGGCGTTGGTCGCGTCGGTCAGGGCCTTGACGGCGGCGGGCACGGCGGCCTCGGCCTGCTGCAACTGTTGAACGCCCGGCTCGCCCGCCAAGTTCTTCGCAGTATCGGCCTTCTGTCGCGCCGCGTTGGCCGCTTTTCTCGCGGCGGCGTATGCCGCGTCGGCCTTTTTCATGGTGTCGAATAAGGGGCCGACCGCAGCCTCCGCCTCCTTCGCAGCCTTCTCGGCCGCATCGTAGGCGGCCTGCGCCTTGGCCTCCTCCGGGCTTGTCTCGGCCGCATCGTTCGCCGTAGCCTCCGCTCCGGCCGATAACGAGCCTGACGATGCCAGCAAAAACAGGACAAGTGCAAACGCCTTTGTTTTCATCACGAGTTACCTCAAACCTGGCTAGGGTTCACCGCGAATCTATGATTGGCGGAGTGAACCGGGCAACGGGCAAATTACTTTCCAAAACGTCTTGTACATTCAACAGGCGTCCGCCCAACGCCGACGATGGCTTCGGGCAGGCGTCACATTATTTGAATCCCCGGCCTTTCGGCTCTGGTTGACCGTGGAATCTCTCGGAGTGGTGATACGGCATGGGCGAAAGGAATGGGCAATACCATGCCCTTCGCAGGCTAGACACATCGTCCCCCATCACACAATAATGCCAAGTTGCGCAGTCAATTGCAAGCGCCTTTTCCGTCAGGTGAAGGCGAAAACAGCAAGTCTCCACCCTTTCAGAGTGGGCACCACCCCGGCCAACCGTTACACTCTGAGGGCATGTGCCCCGCATCTTTCCAGAAATCCCAGAAACTGCAGGTGGACACCGCGGGCAACCAAAGGACGTGAACCTGATCCGCAATGCAATCGACGCAATGTCCGAATTGCCGGCCTGCAAACGGATACTGAGCCTCGCAGCCGAGTGTACAAAAGACGAAACCATCGAAATAGCCGTTGCGGACACCGGCAAGGGCCTCTCGCCGGACATCGCCGATAGGGTCTTTGAGGCCTTCTTTACGACCAAAGAAGAAGGGTTGGGCATCGGACTGGCGATCAGCCGTACCATTGTCGAAGCGCACGGCGGACGGTTGTGGACGGTTCCCAACCGGCCGCAAGGAGCCGTTTTCTGTTTCGCATTACCGCTGCTGAACGGAGAGGCAGAGGATGAACTGGCAGCCTACCGTGTTTCTCGTGGATGACGACCGTGGCGCGCTGAATTCGCTGCGTTGGTTGCTGGAGTCGGAAGGA
>JADHUC010000314.1 GCA_016784735.1 Pirellulaceae bacterium
ACACGGCCCCGGCGGAAACTCCCTGATGGACGACGACCTCTTCGTTGATATTCCCTAGTTCCTGGAGATTGTGTTTGTGTTTGAGAGCCAGCTTGATGGCCTGGATCTCTTCGTCGGAACAATGGGAAAGATTAGCGAGGGTGCGATGTTTGACTTTCCCGTTCTCGCGGTAGGACTCGCGGAGCAGGTGTCGGGTGTATTTCTTGCCGTTGACCTTGGTCGTGCAGGAGTCGACATGCATAGTGGCCACATTATAACAAGTCGAACATAGTAACGCAAGGACTTATTGCGATATTGTCGGGCTTTTTTAGTGGCTGCGTTGCAGGCACAAAGAAACAGCAACTCGTTGTCGCCAAACAAGTTGCGAAAAAGCTCAATTGGAGGATGAGCTTCAATGGCGCCGCGACCTCTCAGCCGCGGAAAGCCAGTGGGCGGGTGTGCCAACAACTTCCGGTGCCGTTTCCGCGCGGAGGTCGATGTGAACGCGAGTTAGCAACGTGCGTTTCGCTGCGTCGGTGGGGGCGACCTACGCGCGTTACGAACATTCGTTTGGCGAACTATCTCCCCAATTCTCCAATGTGGACAAGTGTTCACTCAAGACTCGCTGGACCAACACAGAATGAAAGGAACTCCTCTTCCCATTCCCATTCCCATTCTTGTTCTTGTTCCGTATTCCTTCGCGAGTCAGAGCCGCGAAACTCCCGGCTACCCCTTCCCCATGAAGTCCATCACCCAGCGGATGAGGTTGGCGCCGACGAGGATGACGCCCTCGCGCCGGCTGAGCTGCCAGCCGGTCCTGAGGAAGACAGTGACGACGGTGACCATGATGACGAGCACGATCAGGCTGCCGAAGGCCGACTCGTGGACCTCCAGCGGTCGGATGAGGCCGGCGACGCCGAGGACTCCGAGGAGGTTGAAGATGTCGCTCCCGATCAGGTTCCCGGCCGAGATCCCGTGATGCCCCTTGAGCGCGGCGGTCAGCGACGTCGCCAGCTCGGGGAGGGAGGTGCCGGCGGCCACGATGGTGACGGCGATCACCCACTCGCTCACCCCGTAGCCGCGCGCGATCTCGCTCGCGGCATGGACCAGCAGGTGCCCCCCTCCGACAACTCCGGCGATGCCGGCCAGGAGGAAGGGGGCGTCCTTCCAGGTCGCTTCTTCCTCCGCGACCCCATCCTCGGGAGGGGACTCCCTCTTCCAGAAGAGCCAGGCGATGTAGCCGACGAGGATGGTGAGGAAGATCGCCCCGTCGGTCCTGGAGAAGACGCCGTCGTAGCTGAAGGCGATGAGGAGGAGGCTGACGATCACCAGGAGGAGGCCGTCGCGCCAGACCATCTTGGGGGTCGTCTGGATCGCCCTGACGACGGCGCAGCCGCCGAGGATGAACCCCATGTTGAAGATGTTGGAGCCGACCACATTCCCCACGGAGATGTCCGCGCGCCCTTGCAGGGCCGCGTTGATGGTGACCGCGAACTCGGGCGCGGACGTGCCCAGGGAGACGACGGTGAGCCCGATCGCGAGATCGGACATCCCGAGGACGCGGGCGATCCGCGAGGCGGCCTCGACCAGCCACTGCGAGCCCTTCCAGAGCAGCACGATCGCGGCCAGGATCATGCTCGCGTTGAGGAGGAGGTCGTAGGCGGACACGTCGGGCCCTTGCGATGATCCGGCAGGTTAGCACGACGAACGTCGAGTTCGCCCGAGCGTCGCTCGGCGCGGTCAGAAGGATAGGAGTCTTGTTTTTGAGCAACAAACTGGAGTCTACCAGGAGCAACTGGGGGATGAAAGTGGCAAGGATGCTCCTGTGCGAAGCTGGCGGGGCCTGTCTGGCCGCACTGGCTCCCACAATTCGGACAAGCCATTGGGTCCGTCTCGTAGACGCATAGCCCATATCTTGCTACAGCGGTTAGGTGCCCGCAACGCGCGTTGACGCCCCCACCGTTGGCTCCAATTTCGATTTGTTAATCTGCGTCGGTTCACGACCTCTGCGTCAAAAGGAGGTCTCGCGCATCTGGCGGAGGTCGATTTCACCGACGCAGGTAACGCACATCGCCAATCAGCGTCAATACTGTCGGCACGAGCGGGTCAGCGGAATATCGCTTGCGCGCACAGGACACGCCCTCCTCGGTCAGCAAGGTGCGTGGCGAAGTCCCGGATATCATCGTTTCGACCGCGCGTCGTGAGTGGGGGATCATCGGTCTCGCGAATCAAATCGATTTTGCCTCGGCGTGCCCATCCGAAGCAGATTGGCAACTACCCGTTTGGTGTGGCGGTCGATTTCACCGCCGCGGTAACCGCATTTTGCCAAGTACAGAGGTGTGCTCCACACCGGCGGCTGGAAGGGAATCGTAGGGCGTGGCCGTATGGCGGTGGTGGAGTGGGGCTGGGACGGGCAACCGTCCCGGCTACGCGATTTCTGTCTTAATTGGGGCAAACGGTTCGCCGATCGGACCCGAGCGCCCCGCCCAATTGGCAACGTTTGCTTTCTTCAGGGGTATCGATGCGTTATAGTCTTGGAACGCGAGCTTCTCTGACAGGGAAGATGGTGCTCCATGCCATCCCCCTACCGCTGGCCCAAGGCGACTTCGCTGCAGGCGGTCCGTGATTGTGGGTCTCTGTGTTCGTAGCGTCTGTAGTTGAGGTTATTGAACACTGTTTCCGGTTATCAGTTTCGCCAATCAAACCATCAGCAAGCGACAAAAATGATCGATCCAAGGCACTTGACTCGACGACACTTCTTGGCGACTACCGGTCTTGCGGTCGGCGCCGTGACTATAGGGCGATTTGACACGGCGCTGGGGTTAGCCTCGACCGTGACAACTCCGCACGGCGACATGGCTGCGTTGCGACAAGACATCGTCGGCTCCCCCGTCTCCGTCGGCCTGCACCGCGCCAAAGTATTCACGAAAATCTTCCAGGAGACGGAAGACAAACCCTGGGTGCTTCGCAAAGCGCTGGCGATGCGCGCGTATTTTCAAACAGTTCCGCTTTACATCCGCGATCATGACAGTTTGGCCGGCTCGATCAGCGAATCGCCCGGAGCGATGCCAGTCATCGTCGAATTGGGCATTGGTGAGAACAACATCTATACGGGAGAGCGGCCGGATCGTGATGGCTATCTGCAAGGCCAAGTGCCTGAAGGAATTCGCGACTATTGGAAGAACCGGAATATGTGGGGTCTTTATCGGACTGAGATTCTCGGCCAGCAGCCCTACAAGAATGCCGACGAGGTTCCTCAGTCCCTCGGCTACAAGTTCATCTCCAACCAGGGACATCTGAGTCCAAATTACAGTGAGTTGTTGCGAATCGGCATTGGCGGCATCTTGGCTCGCGTTAGGTCGAATCAGCGAGATGTGCTCGACGCTGATGGTTCGACATTTCTGCAGGCTGCCGAGATTTCTCTGACCGGTCTCTCCCAATGGATTGCCCGGTACGCCGAATTCCTCGAAGAGCAAGCTGCACAGTGCGGCAAGGCATCGCGTGCGACGGAACTACGCGATATGTCGCGCATCGCCGCCAAGGTCGCTACCGCTCCGCCGGAGAGCTTCCGCGAGGCAATGCAGTTGATCTGGTTCGTGCATCAGGCTATTCACATCGAAGGGCACGGATACTCCTGCACGCCGGGCCGGATCGATCAGTTGTTGTTGCCCTTTTACGAAGCCGACCGAAAAGCCGGGCGGATCAACGATGACGAGGCGTTGCGGCTGGCCGAAAACTTCGTGCTCAAGCAGTACGACAACACGTACTGGGGCCCGGAGCACCATCTGACTCAAGGGCTGTGCGTAGCCGGTTCGACGCCCGACGGCGAAGACCAGACCAACCGATTGAGCTGGCTGTTTGTGGAAGGCCACACCAATCTGACACTTCCGGAACCGCTGCTCTGGATTCGCTGGCACCCGAACATCGACCAGGACTTTTTCGATTTCTGTCTTTCCAGGCTCGAGCGGAGCATCTGCTTCCCCATGATCTGGAACGATAATGCCATTCCCGATGCCTTGATGGAGTTGGGGATTAGCCGCGAAGATGCCTTCAACTTCGTTCCCGTCGGCTGCAATGAATTGGCGGTTCCCGGTCAGTGGTACTACAACCCCGGCGCCCATTGCGGATACCTCCCGGCGATCGAAGCGACTTTGACCAACGGCAAAGGCTACAAGAAGCAGTGGCGCTGGCACGAGGTGGCGCCGCCCACGTCCGAACTGAAGAGCTTTGAACAATTGGCGGATGCGGTGGGGGCGTACATTCGCGAGGCGATGGCGAAGAACTACGATTGGCAGATGCAGCAGTTACAGGCCCAGATTCGCTGGGGAACGACACCGTTGACTTCTTGCTTCTTCGATGGTTGCATCGATGATGGCCACGACATGTCCGAGGGCACGAAGTACAACTTCCTTTCGTGCGGAGGCATCGCCTTTGCCAACGCGATCGATTGCCTGGCCGCGATTCGCGAGGTGGTATACGAGAAGGAGCAAGCGACGCTTGATGAAGTGGTGGCTGCCTGCCAGGCCAACTTCCAAGGCCACGAGCGGCTGTGGGCGAAGCTGTTGGCGGCCCCAAAGCACGGCAACGACGATCCCCGACTGGACGAGATCGTCCGGCTGGTGGAGCGGATACGTGACGAACCCATGAAAGAGATCTGCCGGGATCCCCGCGACGGCAGTCAGTTCGGCAACTCCCACGTTGTACGCAGCGGAGCTGTCCGGAGCGGCATGAACACTCCCGCAACACCCGATGGGCGACTGGCTGGTACGCCCTTGGCCAGCTCCGTGGCGGCCTCGGTCGGCTGCGAGCAGACGGGGCCCACCGCCGTGCTCAATTCGGTCTGCAAATTGGAATCCGCCAGCAGTTGGCAATGCGGCTACCAGGTCAACATCCGCTTCCACGCGGGCATGATCGACGACCAGGTGCAACGGGATAAGCTGCGAACGATGCTGAACGTCTACTTCGAAAACGGCGGGCAAGAACTGCAGATCAACGTGGTGAGCAGCGAAACGCTTCGCGCCGCCCAGCAGAACCCAGAGCATTATCAGGATCTTGTGGTTCGTGTGGCCGGGTTCAGCGAATTCTTCGTGCGGCTCACGCCGGAAATACAGCAAGACATCATTGCTCGCATGGAACACAGATGATGACTACCGGCCGTATTTTCGATATCCAACGTTTCTGCATCCACGATGGACCGGGCATCCGCACGACGGTGTTCCTCAAGGGGTGCCCGCTGCGTTGCCTGTGGTGCGGGAACCCGGAAAGCATTCCATCGGAGCCGTCGCTCTCCTACATCTCCGACAAGTGTATCGCGTGTGGCGCATGCTTTGACCAATGTCCAGAGAACGCTCTCGTAGCCGACGCAGCAGGCAAAGCGGTTGTCGATCGCGCGCGTTGTAAGGGCAATGGGGATTGCGCCGAGGCCTGTGATCCTCAGGCATTGGAGATCGTGGGACGCGTTGTGACTGCCGCCGAAGTTCTCGAAGTGGTCTTGCGGGATAAGGCCTATTACGCCGCGTCGGGCGGCGGGGTTACCCTCTCCGGCGGCGAGCCGCTGATGCAGCCTGAGTTTGCGCGGCTACTGCTTATGGAAGCGAAGGTCCGTGGACTGCACACGGCGGTTGAGACTTCCGGATACGCGATGTGGGGGTCCATCCGCCCCTTGATTCCGCTCGTTGACCTCTGGCTGTTCGACTACAAGGAGACCGATCGACGTCTCCACGAGAAGTTCATGGGCAAACCCAACGAACTGATCCTATCGAACCTCAAACGGCTCTATGATCAAGGAGCTAAGATCCTGCTGCGTTGTCCCATCATTCCCGGACACAACGCGCGACGCGAGCACCTTGACGGGATCGTGTCCATTGCGAAACGCATGCCAAAGATCGAGGGTATTGAGTTGCTTCCCTACTACGATCTATGGCGAGCCAAGCTCGGTCGCTTCGGGTTGAAGTCGCAGTTACCCGTGTCGGTCAAGCCACCCGAGAGCAGCACGGTAAAGGGTTGGAAAGACTATCTCTCTTCGCGCGGTGTATCGGTCGTTGGTTGATCGACGGCACACGCCAGTTCCCGCCTCAGTATTTCCTGCTGCACTTCGGGGGACAAACGCACGAAATACTCGCTGAAGCCTGTGACCCTTACAAGCAGGTCTTCGTACCTTTCGGGGTAATTGATCGCATCCTGCAGCGTGGCGGTATCCGCAAACACGAAATGGAGCTGCAGGCCGCCTTGGGCAAAGTACGTTCGGATCAAAGACGAGAGCAAATCGAGGCCGTTCTCGCCGTCGAAATGCGATCTACTCAAGCGAAACGTCGTCCCGCCTGAACACGACTGGCGGTGCGGCAAGCGGGCCATCGCGTTCAGCATTTCCGTAGGGGCGCGTCCTTTGCCCGGCGATGGCAGGTGGTCCGAACTCAGCGGCTCGCCGTCAAACCTTCCGTCTGGTGTGGCCGCTGTCTGCTTGCCCATCTGGATGTTGTACAGCCAGGAATGGAACCCGGGACGCACCTTGATCTCCTTGCTGTTCGCGCCGACCCGGTTGACCTCTTCGGCCCACATGTCCCCGACCAGTCGGATCATCTCCAATACTTCCTCGTCGTCGCTGCCGTAGGATGGCGTCTGGTGGAGCAGAGACTGGCGCAGGGGTTCATGTCCGCGGAAGTTGTCTTTGAGAATCGAGACCAGCTTGGCCAGCGTCACGGTCTTGCGGCGATACACGAGTTCCCGGATGGCGAGCAGCGAGTCAACACCCGTGGCCACGCCTATGCACTGTTGGTCTGCGTGCTTGGTCTTATGCTCCCAGTAGCGATACCCTGTCTGGAGATGTTCTGCGAACAGGGGCCAGACGGGCAGGGGATAACGCTTAACTTGGGTCGCGTGGCGCTCGAGAGCCTTCTCAAGGCCCACCCTTGCCTGGGTGCGCACGGCATCGACGAGATCATCGAAATCGCGCAAGGCATCGGGGGCGGGGGTGGCCGGCCCCTTTTGCTCGCCGCTGAGAAGGTCGCGTCCGCCGTTGATGGCCAGTAGAACGTACCGGGGCAGATTGTGATTGGCTCGCGCGGAACCGACTCCATCGCCCGGGAGGAAGCAAATCAAGCACGCGCAGTGGGCGTAGTCCAACGCCTGCCGCTCCGGCATTCCGCACCGCACCAAGGTCGGTACGACAACATGATCGTTGTAGGCGAATGACGGAATTCTGTCGCGCATCAGACGCAGCGCCTCGCGCCAGAATTCCTCGTCGATGCCCTCGAACCAGCGTATGCACAGACTCGGCTCGCGGTAATCCACCAGCCGAATAGCTTCAAGGAACGCGAACGAAAGCTCGTTGACGCCGCTCGCCCCGTCCGGCGTGCGTCCGGCGAGAGTAACGTAGTGGTGCGAGTAGCGGTTTGGGCTGCGCTTCGTGCTGTCAAAGTCTACGGCAATGTTGCCGGTCAACTGCGAGAGGCGAATCATCGCAACCGCCAGAAGAACGACTGCCTCCGAACGCGTGATCACGCCAGTGGCAATGTCACGCTGGTAGCAGGGCAACAGGTACTGATCCATCCGGCCGGGAGTCACGTTGCGGCCGCCGATGATGCAGGACAGCACCGTGTGAAAAAAGGAGAAAAGCTGCAGCGCCTCGCGGAACGTGGCAGGCGGCGAGGACGACACTTTGCGGCATGTCGCCGCCGCCTCGGAAAGGCGAGCGGCAACTTGGCTGTCGGCGGTTTCCCCGGCAAGCTGATCGGCCCTGTCCGCATACCTGTTCATCAGGCGCGAGATCGCCATGAGCGAAAGGCGAACGCCTTGAAGATAGTCCCGATGGATTCGCACCTTTTCGTCCACCACGCGGCCATCTGCCTCACCCGACGCTTCTACTTCGCGCACCAGGCCGGTAATTCCGAGGCGCAGCAGTTGTGCCCAGTCGGGTATGTAGATGCTCGTCGAGTCCAACCGTCCGGGATCGCCGGGGGAGACGAAAAGCCTCGGGTTGTCCTTGATAAACAACTCGTCCTGTGCCGACGGCACTTCTTCGAGGATCCTGCCGAGCAGAATGTCGCAGGGATTCACGATCGGCGTGATTCTGTCGCACAATTCGTCAACGGTTTTTCCCTGTCGCAAGCCGGAACTGAGATGAGCGTATTTCTCATGGCATTCCAGTAGCACTCTGGCCCTTTCGAGGAAGACCGCTTCATCGGGCACGGCCAGATACGCCTCACGAATGGCATTGATCTCATCGGCCCGGTCGAACCGCCGCTTTCCGGACTCTTCCGCGGCGAAGGCGCCGCCGAGGCCCAGGCCAGCGACTGCGGTCCCTAAGGCAGACCGCCGCAGGAATTCCCGGCGGTTCGGCGAGTCCGGTTCTGATGTCCGTTCTTCTTCTGCCATCGGATTTTCGTAGGTTGGCGTGGTTACTGAGATCCCGATCTGGCGAGAGGGCCCGCCCATCTGGGATTGCGTTCTACCAGAACTCGGTTTTCTCGTCGATTGCGGACATGGGCGCAATTATGCGCGACGAGGCGGAGAAAGCACCTCCAAACAGGAGTGGCGTCTAACGCCGAAGCGGCCAGCAGTACTGAAAGGCGAATCGCCGCCGGAATTAAAACCACGGGGAACTCCCAAACGAAAGCTGATTAGCGACAGGTCAATATTCTTTGCAGCAAATCGCTGGCTGATTCACTCGTGTGTAAACAACACGCAGATCGCTGCTGGTGCCGTGACAACGCTGCGGTTATAGGTCAATTCGCCAGTCTCTTGATCGACCTCGAACGACGCCAAAGTATGTGAATCTTGACCGGCTGCGAGCAACCAGCGGCCGCTGGGGTCGAGGTTGAAGTTTCGCGGTGTGGCTCCCCGCACGTTTTCGCGTTCGATGACCTCCAACTCGCCGGTAGTTTGATTTACGCCGAACGCTGTGATGGTATCATGGCCGCGATTCGCTGAATAAACGAATCGGCCGCTGGGGTGCACGCGGATCTCCGAGGCGCTTTTGAACTTCTCTTTCGCCAGCAGTTCGGGCGGAACCGTGTTGATCGTCTGCTTGCGAGTCATTGTGCCGCTTGCTTCATCGTAATCGAAAACGGATACGCTTAGCGCCAGCTCATTCAGTACATACACCCATTTGCCGCTGGTGTGAAATTTCATATGACGCGGACCTCCGCCGGGCGGCGTTTCCGCAGCGCCATGACGCTCGATACTCGCCGTTGCAGCATCAACTCGGTAAATCACCACTTTGTCCAAGCCGAGATCCGGTACGAAAGCGAAGCGATTGTCTGGCGAAAAGCCACACCAGTGTGGGTGCGGACTTTCCTGTCGTCGTTCGACCACCTTTGATCCGCCTTGGTGTTCGACGATTTGCGTTTGCTTGTTTAACGATCCGTCGTGGTTCAGCAAGAAAGCGGCAACCGACCCACCGCCGTATTGCGCGGTCAGCAGCATCTTGCCTGTGCGATCTACAGCAAGATGCGCCGAACCTCCGTCACCGATTTCTGCAGAGTTGACAAATATGAGTGTTGAGCTATTTCCGGCCGCTTCAATTCTATATGCGGCGACGCACGGCTTTCCGTCAAGCGTGCCAACCGCGTAGAGAACGTCCAACTTGGGATGCATCGCCAGAAAACCCGGGCCACTGATTTCGGCGGCGAGTTCCGTGTTGGAAAGGCGGCCGGTTTCGGTGTTCAGCGTGCAATGATAGATGCCTTTGCTAGGCTTCGCGCGGCTGGTGCCAATCCAAACATCGATCATCTCGGCGCAACATTCAGTGCTGACGGCGGAAAGTACCGCGATACCGGTTACAAGCATGGTGGTAAGGGACTGTTTCAGCATCGGTGGAGTTCCTTTCAGTTGAGTCCGGATCACGGCGAAAGTCCGGCCGCCCAGGCCGTGCCGCGACGGAAAAGCTTCGCCGCAGCGCTGAGGGCCTCGACATCGTGGCCCAAGGGGGAATGAAAGACGCGGCCTTTTCCGCAAGTCAAGACGAACGCTATGGGGTGGTCCTCGCCGTCGAAGCGGGCGGTGGCCAGCACGCTGATCGGCGTTTCACCGCCAAGGTCGTAGTAGAGTTCGTCGACGGTCTTGAACGAGTGCAGTTCTTTCGTGATGGGGTGCTCATGGTCGACGATCTCGACGCCGAATTCCACCACTTTGCCGTGCTTACTCGATTTGAAATCCCAAGTGCGGCCGGCCAGTTTGACGAAATCGTCACTGAACTCCCGAAAGGCCGCACAGGCGGCGTGCACCAACACCAAGCCGCCGCCCTCGCTGACGAATCGCTGGAGATTCTCATAGCCCTCGCGGCCGGGCACTTGGGGGTTGAGGTTCCTGAAGTGCATCACCACCACATCGTATTCGTGAAGTTTGGGTGAACGAAGAAAAGCGAGGTCCTCGTTCACTTCGACAGCCATCCGTCGATCCTCGGCCACCAAGTCCTTCAACGCCGGGGCAGTGAGTTTCCATACGTGCCCCGGGTGGTCTTCTCCAGTGCAGATCAAGACGCGCTTTGGCGCCGACGTGTCAGCCCGCTCGGCATCTGTCGCGGTTGCGGTCAGCACGACAAACGAAAGAAACAAGACGTGCATGGAAGGGCTCCTTCGTAATGTTGTGCTATTGAGAGCGTGTCCCGAAGTTCGGCGGCAGACCGGTTTCCGACGTACGATGGCCCTCCAACGCCGTCGAAAATGCCTGACCGACGGCCTTGGAAGGCCATCGTACACAATTTCGAGACACGCTTTGAGGCTTGGTAGCGGCTCAAGCCCGCCGCATGCCAGGGATGAACTCAAACGGCACGACTCTAAGAGCGTGTTTTGAAATGGGCAATCACCAATCTTGTGAGCCGACGGCGCTAACCGCGGGTTTCTCTTATCCGGTGTATAGCGCGTCTACGCCCGAGGCTAGCGCCTACTCACATTTCAAGACACGCTGTAAGCACAGTAACGGTCGCGAGAGTCTCAAGCAATGCCCCCTGGGCTCGGATCATTCAGCCAAGGCGCTGTCGATACGGCCCGGTCACGACGACGGCGCGGGTCGGCGAGCAAGAGTTGCGTACACATCCGTGAAGCGAACGCCTTCGCGGGCCACCCGATCGGCAAAAGGCGAACTGCAACACGCCCTCCTTGGCGCCTTTGCCTTCCGGAAGAACTGACCTCGGTGTGCCCCACCGAACGAAGCGAAATGCCGTTTCGTGCATCGGGCGTGAACACCGCCGCGCGCAAACGAGTTGCGTTTCGAGCCAGCGGTGAGGGCGACGCGGTTTACGAACATTCGTCTGGCGGGCTTGCTCCCAGACCCATGTCGACAAGTGTTCACTCAAAACTCGATGGACCAGCATAGGAGGTTGCGTTTGAACCAGCGGAGGTCGTGAGACACAGTAACTTCTCCGATCAGGTGGTGGTTGTGGTCTCGTTGGCGAGATCTAGAAGCGAGGGGAGGCGAGCCGCCACGCCAGCCCTATTCTGCCACGATCTCTATCCCGCACACAATTGGCTGGGCGAGCCTGGCGTGCTCAGAAGGCTCGAAGGAAACGGTCAGTGTCTGTTTCACTGCAATGCTGGGGAACGATCTCGTTGCACCGTGGAGGCGCTTGCCCGTGAGGCCCATGACATCGAAGTCATCGAGCAAGCGCTTGCCGTTGATCGACACCGCGAACACTCGTTCGCCGGTCTTCACGGAGTCGGGCTCGGCGAAGTAGAGACGAACGCGGAAGTCAACGAAGTCGGAGGCCCCGGGCCGGAGGGCTACCGCGACCGATCGCACCCCTCTGATTCCGGAAGCAGTGACCCACGCTGGGCTGGCTCCTGTCATCCGGGACGAGTGACGGCAGAAGGGCGACGCGTCCGCTGGCTGGACACGGACCGCAACGGGATAGCTCCCGCACACCCACGGCGTGCCATTGCTCGCGATCCGGTTGCCGGGAGCGCCGAAGTTGATCCCGATACGCTTCACCGGCTTGGAGGTCCGAGGCAGGGCGGAAGTGGTCCATGATTCTACTTCCGGCAGGTGCACGAGCGCGATGGACGTCTGGATGGGGTAGTTGCAGTAGCAGCCATGCTCGAACTCCGGCTTGCACAGGACCCCGTCGGCAATGGTCAGGTTCGCGTTGCAGCCGGACCGGACGCCGCCGAAGTTGGAGATCCCGCTCGCCTCGGCCACGTCGAAGTAGGAGGCCACTCCGGAGCGAAAGAGGACGAGTCGCTGGCTCGCGCTGGCTCGGCTGCATCCATAGAGTCGTCTGTACCCCCACGGCACCGACTCACCGGTGGCCAGATGTGGCGTCGTTATTCGTCTACCGCTCAACAAATCCCGGGCCGTGCCGTCCTGGAGTATGATGTCGCTCTCGTGGATGATGCCTGGCCCGGCGATCGCCTCGTCCCTCCGCCAGATGACCGTTCCGTCCGATCCCTTGCGAGCGGTCAACGCTGTGCCCGTGAAGCCATTCCCGAACCCGAGCTCGGACGCGCACGTCTGCACCAGAATGTCATGGTTCTCGGAGAAGCTCAGGGAGGAGAAGTCATCGGTCTCATCTTCCCACAGTTTCCTCCCCGTCCCGATATCGAACGCCCTGAGCTTTCCCGTGCCGTCGAACGCCATGCCTCTCCGCTTTATCGCTTTCCGCACGCCATCGGGCAGCATATCGACACAGAAGACTCTCCCGTTCCCGATGGTGACCGGGGTGTTCAAGTGACCCACGTTGCCCCAGTTGTGATAGTAGAAGCTGCTCCCGAGGAGGCCTTGCTCGGCACGGTGTTGCCAGAGCAGCTCGCCTGAGTGTCGATCGAGCGCCAAGAGCGCGGTCGCTGGCAGCGCTTCCACCCCGATGACAAGGCCCTGCTCCTTGAGCCCCAAGACATCGAATGAGAATCCTTCTGCCAACGGCACGCGGGGAGCGATCGCCAGGCCAACGACGATATTCCGAGATGTCCACATCTGGGTTAGATACAGCGACTGGCCGGTGGTTGGGTCCTTCGGCATCTCGAACTCGGAGACCAATGCTCCGGTCTCCGGCGCGAGACGCTGGAGCATCTGGCCGTACGCGACGTATATGCCGTCAGGCTGGGACACGACGTGATATCCCACACGCTTGATCTTGTCGTATGCTCGGCCCCCCTCGCGGCTACGTTCGGGCCGCCAGAAGATGAAGTTGCCACCTTTGCCATAGAACAAGTTCCGTCGATCTTTCTCATCGGTGAAGGAGTGCTGCCAGAGCATCCGTCCGGTGTACACGGAGAGCGCTGAGAGGCGGTCGGGGCCTTGGTAGATCATCCGGCCACCCACAACCTGGGGGCGAGGCGGGTTCAGAGACTTCCGGAACACGTCCGAGGTGCGCACTTGACCCCCAAACCACAGCAGACCGAGGGGTGCCTTGACGAGCGTGTCCCTGGACATCTGGGAGTTCCCCGCATCTGCAAGTTCGTGCGTCCACGTGCCGGCCCCCGGCAGTGGACCGACGCGACGCAGGAGCGCAAGAGGCCCGGAACTGTTGAAGGAGATCTTGGTAACTCCGGCCTCCTCGGCCCACTTCTGGAGCAGAGCACACTCCGCGTCCGAAGCGGGAAAGCACGCCACGCCGCCGTAGGGCCGCAGAGCACGCAGCGGGGTCGCGGGCGGAAGGGGCTCGTGCGACAGCCCTGCGGACCGCAAGTCATCGCCCACGATCAGATCCGCGATGTACGGCGGGAAGGGGAAGGCGAGAGGATCCCCTCCATGCAACTCGACACGTCGTCCATACAGACCGGCAAGGTCCAGTTTCCGGCGCCATGCGTCAACACGCTGGGAGTCCTTGTCGACCGCGATAACGTACAGGGCCGACTGTCTGATGAGCTCTTCGATCAGGCGGCCCGAGCCTATTCCGAGTGCAAGGCAGTACCCTCGGGACTCGCCGCTTGCCGCAAGGATACGGGCCGCGACCTCTGACCATCGGTCCGATTTTCTGAGCAGCGCGGTCTCCTGCTCACGGTGATATTTGACCGGCCTCTTTCCCTCGCCAAAGCAGCACACCTGCCCTTCCTTCGTGACCACGAACAGCTTGCCATCGGCGGCAAGCAGGCTCCAAGGCGTTCCGTCGACCTCCGCGGACCAGGTCTGCTTCGGTTCCTGGCCATCCTCAGGAATCGCCAAGGCAAAGACGCTGTTCTTGAGCGTGCAGTAGAGGCGGCCGCCAGCCTTGATCCGGACCTTGCCATTCTGATACGTCCACCGGACCGGCGCCTCGAAGCGCCGCACTTCTTTCTCGCCTTGCTTGATCGTTCGATACTCACCGCGCTCGAGGTCGAGGGCCTGGATCTCACCTCCCGCGTCGTGATAGAAACGCTGGTAGTCGCCAAAGTCGCCAGTGTACGAGGAATTGGGGTAGAAGGTATTGAACACCATATCCCGATCGACAACTGGCTGCCACATCGTCGCAGGCTGGGGCCGGTGCAGATACTCATAGCCGGCACTGTCAAGGCGAAAGAGGCTGCCGGAGAAGAAGAACGACTCGCTCGCGACAACATGACAGTTCGACCAGTCTCTGAACCCCATATTGAAGTGGGCGAGTCGCCCCGTCTCTCGGTCCAGCAGGGCTGGCCGCGTGCGACCACACGGCAGAAGCAGCGTTTTCTCGAGAGCCACGAGATAGCCCTGTGGCGCCGGCCCGCTCATGGACGCGCCAGCATGAGGTGTGTTGGCCCGCAGATACCCGGTCGTGTCGTTGCACCACAGAGCCGTCCCGGTTCTGGCATCGACGGCATGGATGAACACTCCCATGAAGGGCCAGAAGCCAGCGGCGAAGTAAATGATGCCGTCCCTGATCACTGGCCCTCCCCTGGCGCACCACATGGAGATCAGGCGTTCATTCCCCAACACCTTGTGCCGCGTG
>JADHUC010000315.1 GCA_016784735.1 Pirellulaceae bacterium
AGAAACCGATGACAACACAATTTACTCGAATTCGCGCCATTCTAAGTGCGACGGTGCTTCTGGGGATTGCCACTGTTTCCGCTAACATCACCGGGGTGGCATTTGCGGCAGAGGACTTGGCACAGGAGATTCTTGAGCGATCCGGCATCAAGGGTGGGCTGGTAGTCCACGTTGGCTGCGGCGATGGCAAGCTGACTGCCGCCTTGCGTGCAGGTGACAGCTATCTGGTCCACGGTCTCGATGCCGATGCGGAAAACGTAAGAACCGCCCGCGAGCATATCCGTTCGCTCGGCTTGTACGGCAAGGTTTCGGTGGACCTGCTGCGCGATGGCCGGCTGCCCTACATCGACAACGTTGTGAATCTGATTGTGATACGGGATGCGGGGCACGGGATACAGGATGAGGAGATTCTGCGGGTGTTGGCACCGGAGGGTGTCGCGCTGAGGATCTCGACCGACACCCGAAACCCGACACCCGACAACTGTGTCCGCAAACCGCGGCCCAATGACATCGACGAGTGGACGCACTATCTGCACGACGCCTCGAACAACGTTGTGGCGCACGACGATCGCGTCGGTCCGCCGCGGCACTTGCAGTGGCAGTGCGGTCCTCGGTGGAGTCGCCATCACGACCACATGGCCAGTGTCTCGGGAATGGTTTCAACCGGTGGGCGAGTGTTCTACATATTGGATGAAGGCTCTCGTGTGTCGCCGCAACTTCCGTCCGATTGGAAGTTGGTCGGCCGGGACGCGTTCAACGGCGTGCTTCTGTGGAAGCGTTCGATTGACCGCTGGCACGACAGACTTTGGCCGCTTAAGAGTGGTCCGGCGAATCTGCCACGACGATTGGTGGCCGAAGGCCAGGTGGTCTACGCTACACTCGGCATCCAAGCCCCGGTATCCGCCTTGGACGCCGCGTCGGGTGAGACGCAACGCGAGTATGCCAACACAGCCGGCGCCGAGGAAATCGTCCTCAAAGACGGCGTATTGCTGGTGCTGGTGAACCGGACGCCGGTGGATCTGGCCGCCGATCTGGCTGAAGATCCGGAAGAAGGCAAATCGCGCGATAGCCGAACGACCTACTCGACGCAGATGGCACAGATCTGGGCAGGCGTGCGTTCAAAACGCTGGACGAACAGCGATCGCGTTATCCGGGCTTTCGACGCCGAAAGTGGCCGCCAACTCTGGGAGAAGCCGAGTCGCGTGATCCCGCTCACCTTGGCGGCCGATTCCGATAACGCCTATTACCACAATGGCGAGAAGATCGTCGCCATCAACCTGCCGACCGGCGATGATGTTTGGACGTCCGAACCGGTTCCCGTTTGGCATGGTCTGGACGGTCGAGGAACGCAGTCTTGGTTTGCCCCGACGCTGGTCGCCTATGACGGCAAGGTCTTGTTCGCGGGTGGCGAGAAGATGCACATGTCCTATATGGGCTGGGGATCGGACGACATTGGCCAGGATACGATGTCCGCCTTCGAGGCCAAGACCGGCGAGAAGCTCTGGACGGCCAAGCATCCCTACAGCGGCTACAACTCGCCGGAAGATCTGTTCGTGGCCGGCGGAAGCGTCTGGAACGGTGTCACGGGCAAAGGCAATGCCGACGGTCGCTACACGGGCCACAACCTGCTTACCGGCGAAGTCGAAAAGGACTTCCCGCCCACGGTCGACACGTTTTGGTTCCACCACCGTTGCTACCGCGCCAAAGCGACGGACAAGTATGTACTGTGCTCGCGAACGGGCATCGAATTCGTCGACATCGAAACGGGCGAGTGGACCATCAACCACTGGGTCCGTGGCGGTTGTCTGTATGGCATCATGCCGTGCAATGGTCTTATCTACTCGCCGCCGCATCCATGCGCTTGTTACCCCGAGGCGAAACTGTATGGGTTCACTGCGCTGGCGGCGAAGCGGGAAGTTGGAAACTCGAAACTGGAAACTCGAAACTTGGAAAGCCGGCTGCAAACAGGTCCTGCGGTTGGAGCGGTCAGCGGTCAGCGGTCAGCGATCAGCGAAGAGGAGTGGCCGACCTATCGACATGACGCTGCTCGTAGCGGTGCTGCGGCGGCGTCGATTGCGGGCAAGCTGCGAGTCGAATGGACCGCGCAACTTGGCGGTCGGCTGACACAGCCGGTCGTGGGCGGCGGTTGTCTGTTCGTTGCTGATGTTGAGAGTCACACCGTCTATGCGATTGACGTCGTGTCGGGTGAGAAGTTGTGGAGCTATATCGGGGGCGGGAAGATCGACTCGCCGCCGACGTACGATCGGGGGCGTCTGCTATTCGGTTCGGCCGATGGGCACGTTTACTGCCTGCGAGCGAGCGACGGTGCCCTGGCCTGGCGGTTCCGCGCCGCGCCGGTCGATCAACGGATGGTCGCTTTCGATCAGGTCGAGTCGGTTTGGCCGGTCCATGGATCGGTGCTCGTGCAGGATGGCGTCGCGACCGTCGTCGCTGGGCGTTCGATGTATCTGGATGGCGGGTTGCGGGTATGCCGGATTGATGCGGAAACGGGGCGATTGCTGAGCGAGAAGGTTCTTGACGATCGTGACCCCGAATCAGGCGAGAACATGCAGACGCGGGTCAAGGGCCTGAACATGCCGGTCGCTTTGACGGACATCTTGTCCAGCGATGGCGAATGTCTTTACATGCGTTCCCAAGTGATGGATCTGCAGGGAAATCGTCTGCAGTTTGGCCCAGGCAAGAGCGGGCGCGATCATCTGTTTGCGGCTTACGGCTTCACCGACGACTCGTGGTTTCATCGCACGTACTGGCTGTACGGCGATGGCTACAGCGGCGGAGTAGGCGGTTTTGGAAACGCCCGCTCGAAGCCTGCCGGCCGCATCCTGGTCAACAACGACCAGTCCGTCTTTGGCTATGGGCGTAAACCGGATTACTTCCGCTGGAGTTCGATCGCGGACTATCACCTGTTTGCCGCTGCGAAGCCAGGCGGAGATGCTGGCGCGGCCAAGGCCGTGTACTTCAAGAATTCGGAAAGCCTCGACCCGTCGGGCAGGCCGCTTACCGTCGCGGCATGGATCAAGACCGACTCGCCAAACGGAACCGTTCTGGTCCGCGGCGCTCAACAGAATGGCTTCGCTCTGGTCCTCACCGGCGGAAAGCCGCGCATGCTGCTCCGCACGAAGGGAACGACGTACGACGCAGTTGCAGAGAAGCCCATAGGCAGTGATTGGACCCACGTGGCCGGCGTCCTCCACGAGGATGGACGCATGGTGGTCTATCTGGATGGCAAAGCTGTGGCGACAGCGGAAAACGTTCCCATGCTAACCGGCGAACCTTCGATTCCGATGAAAGTCGGCTACGACGATACGAACCAGCTTCTGCCCAAACCGCTCACGCCATTCAGCGGAGCGTTGGATGAGGTGATGCTTTTCCACCGGGCTCTCGCCGCCGAGGAGATCCAACGACTTGCCGACGTTGAAGCGAAGCTCACCAAGGAGAGCCGCGAGCGTCAAGTCCTGCATCTCTCCTTTAGCGGTGGCAAGGCTCGCGATCGTTCGTCGTGCGCCAATCATGGCGAAATTGCCGGCGGCAAAGTGGAGACAGTGGAAGGTCCGTTTGGCGAGGCACTGGTGCTGAAACAGCCGAAACGCCTCGTCGCCGCGACAGGGGGCCGAGGCAAATCGTCGGTCGCCTACCTGTGGACTCGCGACATTCCCGTGATGGTTCGGGCAATGGCGTTGGCCGGGGATACGCTGGTCGTAGCCGGCCCGCCAGATGTGCTTGACGAGGATGCCGCGTTCCAGGCTTTCACTGACGAGAGCACCCAGGAGCAGGTCGCCCGTCAGGACGCAGCGTTGAAAGGACAGTCCGGAGCGATCCTGCAGACCGTCGACGCAAAGACGGGTGAAACGCTGGCCGAGCACCAACTCGAATCGCCACCCGTCTTCGACGGGCTGATCGTTGCCGGCGGCAGAGTGTTCATCGCCACAACGGACGGGCATGTTGTCTGCCTTGGGCAGGAATAGGCGGGTTTTTCATCACGAATCTGGCCCAGCGAACTACAATAGTACAGTACACGGTCTGGTTGGGAGCTGTCTCAAGACCTGCGGCCGCCGTGCTACAACCATTTCCTTCGTTGCCGCCCTGAATTCGTTGGGAACCTAAGAGAGGATACTCCCAGCGAATTCAGGGCGGCAACGAAGAAGACATCCAAGGACTATACCCATGCGACATTTGGCGATCTCCTTTGCCTTACTGACGTTTTGCCTCGTCATTGCTCCGATCACCAACGATGCCCAGTCATGCACGTCGATCATGGTGGGCCGGAAAGCGTCCGTCGACGGATCGGTGATGACATCACACACTTGTGACAGCCATCGAACCGGTTCCGATATCCTTGTCATCCCGAGGGCGAAACACAAACCGAATTCCTACCGGTTTCTGACCAAACGCCGCGACGACGACAGTGGGCCGATGGAGCGATACGGGCGCGCCCCGACGGGCAAGATACCTCAGGTGGCTGAGACGCACGCCTATCTCGCGCCCGCCTACGCCGCGATGAACGAACGGCAGTTGGCCATTGGCGAATCGACGTTCGGCGGCCGCGAAGAGTTGGAGAGCGACAAAGGGCTGATCGACTGCGAGACGCTGACGCGTCTGATGCTAGAGCGGGCAGTGACGGCTCGCGAGGCAATCCGGATCGGTGGGAAGTTGATCGAGAAACATGGTTGGTGTGACGTGGGAGAAGCCCTGACCATCGCCGACCCCAAGGAGGTTTGGGTGATGGAAATCGCCGGCCCCGGCAAGGACAAAGTCGGAGCCGTCTGGGCGGCCCAACGTGTTCCCGACGATCATGTTGCGGTCGTGGCCAACGGGTCAAGGATTGGTGAAATCGACCTTTCCAAGCCGGATTTCTTCATGGCGTCCGGTAACGTTGTCGAGGCGGCTCAGGACAGCGGTTACTGGGATCCGGATGGCGGTCAGCCGTTTCGTTTTTGCAGAGCGTACGATCCCGAAGGGCGTACGAGCTACGCAGTGACCCGGCGGGAATGGCGAGTCCTCGATTTGCTTGCCCCATCTCTGGAATTGCACCCGAACAGCAACGTCTTCCCGTTCTCAGTCAAACCCAAGCAGCCGGTCGGCCCCGAGAAGATCATGGAGATCTTCCGGGACACGTTCGAAGGAACGGACTTCGACATGGTGAAGAACTTGACCGTGACGGACGAGGACGGCAAGACGGTAAAGAGCCCTCTGGCCAATCCCTTCATGCCGTACGACATGAACAAGCTGTTGAAAATCAACGGCGGCTGGGGCTGGCGCGGTGAACGTCCCATGGCTCGATGGTATTGCATGTACGCGACCGTAACGCAATCGCGATCGTGGTTACGCGATCCGGTCGGCGGCATTCTCTGGTTCGGATATGGCAATCCAGCCATGACCACCTACGTCCCGATGTATGTCGGTATTGCGGACCTACCGCAGGACTACAAGACGGATGGCCGCACAACGGGCTTCAGCCGACGATCGGCCTGGTGGGCATCTAACCGAGTGGCCACGCTGGCTGCGCAGCGCTGGGGCGATATGCGAGTCGACGTAGCCGCAGTGCGCGATCCTCTTCAAGAAAAATACCTTGCTGCCCAAGAAGAGATTGCAGCGACGGCCACCAAGCTGCTGGCGGAGAACCCAGCAAAAGGCCGAGCGTATCTGACGCAGAAGACGCGAGAAGCCTGCGCCGAGGCGACCGAGTCCTATTGGAATCTCGGCGACCTGCTCTGGACCAAATACGACGAGAAGTGGTAGGCGGGTCGTTCGACCACACCTTGTAGAACGGATCCGCAACTCGCCCAATGCTCCCGCGACGTATTCTCATCCCGCGGCGCAGAGGCTACAACGGTTCTTTCTGAACCGTTGCCAAAGCCACAGGAGCCTGTCATGCCGCGCATTCTCGATCGCTCTGTGTTGTTCCTCATTTGTGTCTTTTTCCTGTCTGCCTCCACCTTACCTGCAGATGACCTTCAAGAATCTGCAAAGGGTATCCTCGGCGAAGCCGGCGTCAGAGGTGGGCTAGTCGTGCATCTTGCCTGCGGGAACGGCAAGCTCACGGCAGCGTTGCACGCAGGTGACGGCTATTTGGTCCATGGTCTCGACGCCGACGTCAGAAACGTGGAAGCCGCCCGTTCGCACGTGCGGTCGCTTGGCTTATGCGGCAAAGTATCGATCGACCGGCTCGTCGGCGGACGGTTGCCGTACGTGGACAATCTGGTCAATGTCGTGGTGGTTTCAGGTGTCGGTGTTCAGGTGTCGGGTGAAGAGATTGCTCGTGTTCTTTCGCCGGGAGGCGTCGCGTTGGTGAAACAAGGCATTGGGCTTCCTGAAACCCGAAACCTGACACCTGACACCTCCCCCGGCCTGGCAGGGTGGTCGAAGTTCACCAGAACCTGGCCCGCGGAAATCGACGAGTGGACGCACTATTTGCACGACGCCAGCGGAAACGCTGTAGCAAACGACAAGGTGGCGGGGCCGCCAAGACACTACCAATGGCTGGCCGGGCCGCGCTGGTCAAGCCATCACGATACGGTTCTTAGCACCAGCGGCGCCGTGAGCGCCGGCGGTAGGGTCTTCTGCATTGTGAACGAAGCGCCGATCAGTGAGTTCCACGAGCGATCGTCCGGCAATTGGTTTCTGCTGGCACGAGACGCCTTTAACGGTGTGCTGCTCTGGAAAACTCCCATCGCCCAATGGGGCTGGCAGGCGTGGGGCGAATCGTTTGACAAGCGATTTGCCCAGCCCGTGCAATTGCCCAGTCGACTCGTGACCGACGGGGAACGCGTCTATGTCACACTGGGCTTCCATGCGCCGGTCAGTGCGGTCGATGCAGAAACGGGAGCGGTGCTGAGGACGTACGAGAACACACGCAGTACCGACGAAATCCTGCTTCACGATGGCAAGTTGATCGTGAGTGTGTATGACTCGAAAAAGAACGGAGCCGAGAAAGCGGTCCGGTCGATCAACTGCGATACCGGCGCGACGATCTGGGAGAGCGGGCCTCACGTCGGTCTGCCCGCACGCTACGACGCGGTAGAAGGATGGGATCCGGTATACCTGACTGCCTACGGAGACCGTGTTGTCTTTGTGTCAAAAGGAAACCTCGTCTGCCTGGATGCCGAGTCCGGCAAAGCGCGATGGCAGGTCCCCAGACCCGCGTACCACGAACACAGAATGCACCTCGGTGTGCGACAATCCGAGAATTGCACGCTGGTCAATCACCAGGACGTGATTCTATACGCGCAACCCGCGGGGCAACTGCCTCATACCAATCACACAGTCCCGTGCGACCTGCATGCCTTCGCGGCCGACACCGGCAGAATAATGTGGAAAGGCAAGTGCGGAACGTGGGCCTGGGGCCATCAAGCCGACGTATTCGTTATCCAGGATCGGGTATGGGTCCACGAACACATCCCCACCGAGATGAATGGTCCGGCGCCCGTCCACCTGGATACACTGAACCACGCCCTGCTGGGTCTAGACCTTCGGACTGGTGAAGTCAAGCGAAGGATCCCCACACACGAAATCTTCCGCATCGGGCACCATCACCGCTGTTACCGCAACAAGGCGACGACGCGATTCTTGTTCACCGCGCGCAGAGGCACGGAAACCACTGAGCTGGAATCCGGCAACATCCGGCTCCATCCCTGGGTGCGCAGCGAATGCCGCTTCGGCGTCATGCCGGCCAACGGGCTACTGTACACATTCCCGCATCCGTGTGCTTGTTACGCTGGCGTATCCCTGACGGGATTCAACGCGTTGGCGGCTGGAGGGTCGAGGGTCAAGGGTCAAGGGCCAAGAGCAGGAGAACGCCTGGAACGCGGGCCGGCCTTCGGTCAGGCTCTTGACTCTCGTCTCTCGACTCTAGACTCTTTTGATTGGCCGACGTATCGGTGCAATGAGGCGCGAAGTGGATTTACCAAACAGCGTGTCTCCACAGATCTGAGGCCCGCTTGGCAAACAAAGCTCGACGGGCGGCTCTCCAGCGTCGTTGTTGCGGAAGACCGGCTTCTGGTCGCGTCGATTGACACGCATACGATTCATGCGTTGGACGCGGATTCGGGCGAGATCCGTTGGAGCTTTGCTGCAGGAGGCCGGGTTGATTCGCCGCCGACGATCTGCGATGGCCATGCGGTGTTTGGATCGGCGGATGGATATGTCTATTGCCTGAGATCGACAGACGGCGCGTTGGCGTGGCGGTTTCGCGCCGCTCCGATAGACCAACGCATGATCGTCGACAACCAACCGGAATCGGTGTGGCCGGTTCATGGAAGTGTGCTGGTGCAAAACGGAGAAGTCGTTGTCGCGGCGGGCCGTTCGTCCTACTTGGACGGAGGACTGTACGCGTACCGGTTGGACCTGAAGACAGGAAAGCTCATCGAGCAGAAGAGAATATCGCATGAGCAACTCACTGAGCGCGAAGCGTTGGCATCCAAGGCCGGAAGGTACGACCATTATTACACGGACGGAACGCTCAACGACATACTGGCGGTCCACGGCAGTTCAGTCCACCTGAAAACGAAACCAGTATTCGGCGACGGGCGTCAAAGCGTTCCTATGTTGGTCTCCCATTCTGGCTTCCTGGACGGTTCGCTGTTCGAGCGTTCGTTCTGGTACCTGGTCGCTCCCGGCCAACAGCCGGTCGGGGCGCAGTTAATGGTCCACGACGACCAGACAACGTTTGGCTTTCGCGCCTATCCTTCGGCAAACCGCGGTGGCCCATGGCATGCGCTTGGTTCTGGATACACGTTGTTCGCCGCACCATGCCCTGCGTCGAAGACACAGCCCAACGCACAGCCTACGGCTCAACGCTATGTGCCCGATTTCTTATCGAAGCCCTTTCGTTCCTTCACATGGCGGGCAACCATCCCCGTACGAGCCCGAGCTATGGTATTGACGGAAAACGCGTTGCTTCTGGCAGGCTCGCCTGACGTAGTCAAACCCGACACTGATCCCTACGCGGCGATCGAAGGCAAACTGGGAGGCAAGCTCTTGGTGATCTCACGTGACAACGGCAAGACGCTTGCAGAGCATTCGCTCGACGCACCTCCCGTCTGGGACGGTTTGGCCGTTTCGCGAGGCAACGTGTACCTCGCACTGCTGGACGGAACGCTCGTCCGTTTGAACTCAGAAAGGTGAAACCGTCCGTCACGCCGCACTGGATGCCCGCCGCGCGCCGCCGGTCTACTGCTTCTTGCCCGCCGGCGCAGGCGGTGGTGCCATCGAGCGAACGTTCACGTCCAGGTCGAGGTCAAAGTCGTCTCCGTCCCAAATCTCGATGTAGGCGCCGAATCTTCCGCCGTCATCGTCACCGTCCTGCCAGACGCTGTACAGAACGTAAGTGTCATCCACGCGGCGATAGATCAGAGGCCCATCGGAATACGGATCAAGGGGCACAGCGGACAGATATCGTGGACACAGTTCTTCGAACGATTCCGGCAGTCGTCCTTCGTCGTGCTGGAACAGCCGAATCGCGAAATCCGCCATTAGCAGCCGGTGCATGGCGTCGCGTCGATTCATCGCGAATTCGAACGCCTGAATCGTCGGCATGACCGACGGCGAGAAACCTTGTTCATTCGGCTCCGTCAACGCCAAGACTAAAGGCGATTCCCGCCCGAGCGTGTTTCGCCAAGTGTACGCCCGATCGTTCCAGACCGCCTCGCGCGCAATTGTCACTTCAGGCGGTTCACGATCGCGATCGATTGCCTCCAAAGCCTCAATCAACCGGCGCATCTCGTCTGACGAAGTATCACGCCGGACGCGGTTGATCTGCTCGACGCCAATTCCCTCGATCGCGCTGCCCACCAAAGACTGGATGATGATTCCGCCGGTTTGCCGTTTGGCTCCAAGTCGTACACTTGCCAAGCCGTATTCGGCCGACATGTCGAATTGCTTCGCCGCCGTTGCAGCATCACTCTCGCGAACCCACGTCCGCGCCAGCGAACGGAGAACTTGAAACATCGGCATTTGGTTTTCGAAGTACTCGTGACGTGCATCTTGCTCCAAATCCAACGGAACGAAGGCCGGCTGCTCTAGTGTTTTCATCAGTTTGCGATACGTTTCTGCGATCTCTTTGCTCTTGGCCAAATCGCCTTGCACATCACGGATATCCGCAATCGTCGCTTCCGTCGGGTTCAGACGATGCAGCTTTTCCACGGCGGCCATAATCTGTGGATAAGCGTTTGTGTCCGGCAAGGTGTGCTTGGGCACCGGCATCTCGGCCAACATTCGGTAGTAGACGACCGCCAACGGAACGTACACGGCGATAAGAACGAGGATCAGAGCGACACGAGCCATCTTCGCGGCCGAGGCACGGGGAATCGTGCGTTTGTCGAACGTGCCAGCGATGGCAAGGAGAAACGTGAGACACACCAGGACCGTTGCGAACATCGAGAACGCGAACAAGAGAGTTTTGACACGGGGAAGCCACTCACTCAGCCAGATGATGGCCTCGAGGCTTGTCCAATCCGTCAGCACCCACGTGTGTAACGCTGCCGATCCGATGATTGCCAACACCAGCATAACGGTCCAGATAATCCATCCTCGACGAAGGATCGCTACGCACGCAGCCAGCACCGCCAGAATCACCAGGCACGCGGCCGTGCCGAGCAAACCAGGCCAATCCAGGATGAGTGGCTTTCTCACGATTGACGCGAGCGTTGCCGAGGCCATCGCCACGACCACGATCAACAGCAGCAAATCGCGCAAGCCGAAGCGAAGACGCCGTGTTCTTGATGGTCGTTCATCTGTTGTTTCTTCCTCTGTTCCGGGCAACTTCCTGTCTCGATACAACTTTGTCGTTACAACGGCGAGTCCGACTACAATCGCACCAAACGCTGTCCATTCGTACCAACCTGGCCAATACGAATGAACAAATGGATTTGCATTTCCAATCATTGGTCCGAGCACCAACAGAGAAACGCACATCAAGACAAACGAATAGCAGACGGCCGTTACGCGAATGCCAATTCTCGCGTTGGCGGCGCGATCTGCTTGGCGTGCCCGCCCGGTGGCCATCGCCGGTTTGAACCAATGACGGATGATGGCCACCGTAACCGCCGCCAGAGGCACGACGAGCATGAAAAGCAACGCTGGTTCATAGGCACGGATGGGCAGTAGCGTCGCGATTGCCAGAGAGACAATCAGCGCTCGTACAAACCAATGCCAACGGCTCAACCCGGCCCAGACGGCCAAGATAGCCAAGCCGGCGCTAAAGAATGTCATCGCCTCGATCGGCGCTCGGAACTGGGCGGAACCAGGGTCGAACCAGGACATGAAGAACTCGCAAGACGTCAGAAAGAGGCATCAAAAACGAAAAGGCGACCGACCGCGCGCTCCCATTATATCGAGTGCATCGTGGGCCATGCGTCGGAATTCGTTTGTGAAGCTGAACAAGACAGTTTGAGCCTACTTCGTTGCTTGAAGTACAATACTCCTGTATACTAACTCGGTCTCTTCATCGAGTCGCTTGGTTCTGCCCGGCGGAATATGCCACTTCCTATCGCCATTCCAACGCAAATCGCGAGGGAGGACGCGACAATGCACAGACCGTCCCACGGTTTCACGCTAGTCGAACTTCTTGTCGTAATTGCCATCATCGGGATCCTCGTGGCGTTATTGCTGCCGGCCGTGCAAGCCGCGCGAGAAGCTGCGCGCCGAGTCCAGTGCCAGAACAACCTTCACCAGATCGGCGTCGCGCTGCACAACTACCACGACACCAACCGCCGCTTTCCGCCGGGCATCGTCTGGCCAAATCGGACGTTTTGGAGTGGGCATCTGCTTCCCTTTCTGGAACAGGAGCCGATGTACGAGAGCTTGGACTTCGGCCGTCCGTGGGACGTCAGCCCGAACCAAGACGCATGTGGTAGCTATCTGACCGTGTTCCGCTGCCCGTCGTCGACCTCTACAAAGCACATCACAGCACAAGGCATCCTCGAACGCGTCCCGTGCAATTACTTGGCGTGTACAAGCGGCACCGTCACGCGCGAGTCCGGGCCCCCGCCGCTGGCCGGACGCCCGGACTCGGACGGCATCTTCTTCGTCAACAGCACCACAAGGCTTGCCGACATCGTCGACGGCTCCTCCACCACCGTTGCGGTTGGGGAAACGGTCTTCATCTTCGAGGGACATGGCCCCGATCACTACGGAATCAATCAGTTCCTGGACCACTGGTACATCGGAACGCGGGAGGGGTACGGCAACGAGGTCTCCGAGTCGATGGGGACCACGGGCGCCGCCATCAACTCGTTCAAGCTCCCAGTGTTCGTCGACGAAAAGGAACTGAGCTTCAGCAGCCGACATCCGGCCGGAGGGCAGGTCCTGTTGGCCGACGGATCGGTTTCCTTCATCGCCGAGAACATCGACCGCACGACCTGGTCCGCGATGGGCACGCGTCTGGGCGGAGAGGTGGTCGGATCGTACTGAATCCCTCTACGGCGCGTTTTTCGCGGCATCGTTGCTCGCGCGCTCTCGACCAAATCGCAAACCCGCCGTGCGAAGAACCCCAAAGGTGGTCACCAGGGCCCCAAATACGAAGCACGCTGCAACACACACGAAGACAATCGCCTCGACGTCCCATTCGTCAAGGCCGACGAGCAGCAAGAAGGCTAGGCTAAGTATTGCGGCTAACGCCAATCCGCATCGAAACACGACCTGCGCACCGCTCAGAACAGCCCAACAGACGATCAGGATACCCAAAGCGTTGATGCCTGCAAGAGACAACGACGCGACCACATCGTCTGCCTGCGTACTACGTATGAGCCAACCTACGCTGGAGGCCAAGAATATCAAAGTGCCGATCGCCGTCATCAAACCGAGTAGGTGCAAGATCGAGAATTGCAGGTTTTCCGCGCGCGTCAAACCATGTCGGTCGGCGCGGAAGCGGTAGCCGAATTGGCCCACGAGCGCAAACAAGCCGGCCGCCACCAAAACTTCCGGCAGGAGCCACGGAATAAACTCGTCCAGATCGTTAGCGTCTGCGAGTGAAAGCAGGAGCGTTGTGGCCGAGCCCACGACAATTACGATCAGACCTCGCGCGATAGCCAACGGCCCACCGGCTCCGATCCAGACGCCGAGTAACGCGATTTGGATGTGAAGCAGGGCAAACCAACAGATCGCGACGTAGTCGGGCGTGTCAAACTTGTCTGCGAATAGAAGGAAGAGTAGCCCTAGGGCAAGGTGCAAACCGATCAACCAGCGGACTCGCGCGGGCAAGCCCTGGGGAAAGGTCGAAACAAGCTGGCGCATCGGACAGGTCGAGGGGCCGGCAATGCAGTGCGGTTGTGTCACTGCTTCGGTCAAGTTAACGTCTCGCGAAGTCGCCGGCTCGTATGCCTCCTCGTAGATCCGCATGCCGACGGGGCGATACTGGATCTGGTGCTGCCGGCCGCAATCGCAGCAGACCACTCGTTTTCTCGCCGACGCCGGCGCGAAGTCGCCTTCTTCTGCGGAGAAGTTCAGTTCCCGGCTACCGCAGTATGGACAAATGCCAGCCTGATACGCCGTGGCCTCGTTCCGATCGTCGTTCATCAACCAGTCTTCCAGAACGTTAAGAACCAACTTCGGAAGCGCGCATTCTATACCAAGCAAACTCACACATCAGGATGCCGTCGTTGGAATTTGCGATCCGACGATACATCAAGGAGAATGCGAAACCGGCCATGGCCTTCATCAAGGAGTTCGCTGACGACCGGATTCGAATGTACGGCAGTTTGCTTTTCACGTCTCTCGTGATGTTTTGGACGTTCCTTTCGCCAGCCCCGCATGAAGACAAGCAACGGTCCTGGCTGGCGCACTCGATATTCGCGTCATCAAGATTCCTAAGAGAAACGTGCCGGTGGGCGACGGTGACAAAGCCGAGCGTCCGGACCGCCGAACATTTCCGTCCGGACGACCAAGTTGCGTACAGCGTATTCGCCTTCCCGCCTCCTCGGAAACGCCGCAAGTCGCTTGACACTCGTCGTTCCTTCCCGTAAATTGGTGGCCAGTCCTCTGCCCGTTTTTGTGGCAGTTGCGTTCGGCGTTCTTCGTTCTTGAGGCACTAGGGAACGGCATTTCCGGAAGTCTGGTGCTCATGAAGGAGGTTCTCCTTGCTTACACTTCAGGCGACATTTCAAGATGCGATTTCCCGGCATCAGTCGGGCGATGTCGAGTCGGCCATGCGGCTCTATCAGGCCATATTGAAGAGGCATCCCGACCATGCCGGCGCGAACCATCTCTTGGGCGTGACCCTGCATCAGCGCGGTGATAGGGAACGGGCAATCGATCATCTAGAAAAGGCCCTGTCGCTTTGCCAGACGAAGGCCGTCTATTGGAACAATTACGGTGCGGCGTTGCGCGCTGCGAAGCGGTTGGATGAAGCAGAGATTGCGTTCATACGAGCTTTAGCCTTGAAGCAAGACTATCCCGACGCCCTGACCAACGCGGCGTTGTCTTGTCTTGATCGGCGGTCCTACGCAGAGGCGATTCAGTTTCTTCAGCGGGCTGTGCGTCTTGAGCCGGGCCGAGCGGATGCCCACACGCACTTGGGGGATGCTTTTCGCGCGCAGGGCGACTTCAAACAGGCCGAGACGTCGTATCGACGTGCGTTGCAGTTGGCCTCCAACGACGTGCGGGCGTGGATCGGCTTGGCGAACATCGCCTCCGCGCGGCGGAGTCATGAAAAGGCCGAATTCGCCTATCGTCGGGCTCTGGACTTATCACCCGAAAACGCGGAAATCCAACTGGCTCTGGGAGATTCTCTGTCGGCCCAAGGGCGTATTGCAGAAGGCACG
>JADHUC010000316.1 GCA_016784735.1 Pirellulaceae bacterium
ATTCCGGTCTTTCGCGGTGGTCATCCCGAGTACGCGCCTCCATCGGCCTCGGAAGCTCGATCGCACGCACAGGAAGAGCTGGAATCCCTCGACGGAACGGTAACCCGATTCGACGGTCCGGAGCCCTATCTCGTCGGTCTGGAAAGACGGCTGTACGAGACCAAGGCCAGGCTTATCGCAGCCGCGCAGGCTGAATCACGGCCCGATGCGAAGTGAAGCGTCTTGGCCGCGTATCTCGTGGGGCACGTTTCCAACGTGCCTTTCTGTCTGCTGGCACGTTGGAAACGTGCCCCACGATAGGCGGCAAATCTCGGCTTTTTCGCACAACTTGCGAGTCCTTTCGCATTTTGCGGTGTTGAAAGTACTGCATTCGCTTTTTCCGACGTTTGTCCTGTTTGGGACGTTTCAAGACGAGTCCGTACGAGAGGGAGAGAACTTATGACACGAAGACAGCAGGTAGTTTGGGGCACGGCGGTAACGGCTTGCGCGTTCCTTCTGTTGGCCGCCGCAGCCAACGCGCAGCCACCGAAACCGAAGCCGGGGAGGCCGGGTGAGGGGCGAGCTCGCGGCGGGATGCCGGGTATCGACGAGCTTCTCCAGCGGTTTGACGCCAACAAGGATGGCAAGCTGACTAAGGAGGAACTGCCCGAGCAGGCAGCCGAACGGATCATGCGGGCGGACGCCAACAAGGATGGCACCGTCACCAAAGAAGAGCTAGAAGAGCTGCGAAAACGTTTCGCCGGTGGACAGCGAGGCGGCGGCGAAGGCCGAGGAATGCCGGACCCCGAGCAGTTGTTCAAGCGTCTGGATGCCAACGGCGACGGGAAGTTGGCGAAGGATGAATTGCCCGAGAGATTCGGCCAGCGAATTTTGCAGGCAGACGCCAACAAAGACGGCGTCGTCACGAAAAAAGAATTCGCCGAGGTTGCGAAACGAATGGGCGGTGGTCGAGGCGAACCGGGTGGCATGCCCGATGCCGCGCAACTGTTCGCGCGAGCCGACAAGAACAAGGATGGGAAACTGACGAAAGACGAATTGCCGGGGCCATTGGCCGAGCGTCTCATGAAGGCGGACGCCGATGGCGACGGCGCATTGACGAAAGCCGAACTCGAGGAAGCTCGCAAGAAAGCTGGCGCTCGTCCCCGCCCTGACGCAGGCGGACGTGGCGGCTTCGACCCGGCTCAGATGTTCAAACGCTTGGACCGGAACGGCGACGGCAAAGTCGGCGTGGATGAATTGCCCGAGAGGATGGCCGAGCGGCTAAAGGGTGCCGACAAGGACGGTGACGGGGCAATCAGCAAAGAAGAATTCGAGCAGGCGAGGAAGAACACCGCGGGCCGCGGCGCTCGTAAGCCAGCCAGCCGTTAATACCTGCCCCAAAGAAGGTTCTCGATTGCTACAGTGCGACCGGGCATGCGACTGCAATGCCCGGTCTTTTCTTGCGCGCTCCAGGAAAACCGGTGCTTTTGTGGCGAAAATGCTTAAGTTTCACCGCAGAGTCCTTGCGAAAATGCCGATTATGATGACTGTGCGGATCAGGGAAGCTGGGCAATGTGACAGCGACGCATGCAGTGTCGTCGCGAGGCAAGGGCAACTCTAAAAAGGCAAAGGATGCCTGTGATGACGAGCGTAAACGACTGGACACGGAATTTACTTGCGGCACTCGTCTTCTGCTTCGCCATTTCGGCCGCGGGTTGCAGCACCATTGACTCCGGCGACTCGGGTGTCATGGAATTACCCGGCCAGGCATCTGTTATAGATGCTCAGTCGCCCCAGCCGGTAGGATCGTCCATCACCGTGGAGATGCGACAGGCGGGCAAGGAGCCTGAGATGCGGCAGATGCCACTGGTGGGCGTCCTTCACGTTCAAGAGGCGTTGGAGGAAGTAGGAGCGGTAAAGCGATTTCGCAGGATGGACGTCCGCGTAATGCGGCTGGCGCGAGACCAGCGGCAGAAGCTGGAGGTCCGGTACGACCACCGCAGCAGGAGTGTGGAGCCCCTGTACGACTACGTCCTGCACCCGGGTGATCATTTGGTGGTCATGGAAAATACGACGACGGCGCTGGACGACATGCTACAGTCGGCCACCGGGTCCTTTGGGCTACCCACCAAGCGGTAGGCCACGTTCTTCGAGCGGCATGGGGAGGGGTTTCTGCACCGAGCAGCAGCGCACGTCATAGCGTCGCCAGACGATTGATGTCGGCGGCCAAGTTGCCTGATCACAGCGCTGGGCGTCTCTGATGTCTACTTCTTGCGGTGCCGGATCTTGGCACGCATGCGGCGTTTCTTCCGGCCGATTTTTCGCCGACCTTTTCCAGTTCTTTTGGTTCCCACTGAACATCTCCGATTTGGCCACTTGGATTACTCAAGCCCAGCCGCGCCGGGCCAAAGTAACCCGAAGCGTGAGCGAGGGAACGGCTTGTGACCCCGGCCGTCCCTCGCTCACGCTTCGGGTTACGATGTCCGTTTCCGGGGAAAAAGCGTCCCGTGCAACGGCAAAACTAGCGTTTCAGCCTTCAGTATTGGGAGTTTTATAGCACACTGTTCAGCCGAACGCCAGATGTCAGACGTACTCTTGCACTCGGGGTTTGATGATTACATCCGACACGTGCGACCGAGGGGGCAGGCAGGCGATGGTCACGGCCAATTCGCCAATGTCTTCCGGCTGCACCATTGCGGCCTTCCGCTCGTCGCTGACCGGTTCGGGACGGTTTTCCAGAATCGGGGTGTTTACTTCACCTGGGTAGAGGTTGGTCACGCGAATTCCATTGGGGGCTTCTTCATTGGCGATGGCAGTTCCCATGGCCGACATGGCGAATTTCGCCGCACAATAGGCGATTCCGCCCAGAGCCAGTGCTCGCAGGCCGGCAATTGACGACACATGAATGATCAGGCCATCACGGCGCTCGCGCATCTGCGGCAGCACTTCGTAGGTGCAGTTGTACGCACCCGTGGCATTAATCGCCATCACCTCGTCCCATTGCTCGGGAGACATCGTGGCCATCGAGCGTGTCTTGATGTTAATCCCCGCAGAATTGACCAGAATGTCGATTTGGCCGAGCTGTTCGGTGGCCCAGTCAAACAAGCGTTTGACGCTCTCGCGGTCCGTGACGTCCACCGTATGGAACAGCAGCGGCGTTCCACCCTGCGAGGTCTCGGCTGCCTCGCGCAGAAGCTCCTCTCGGCGGCCTGCGATAACGACTCGACAGCCTTCTGCCGCGAACGCCACGGCAATTCCCAAGCCAATTCCACTTCCGCCGCCGGTGATCACGGCCGTTTTTCCCTGCAATTTCATGTCGTCAAAGTTCCCTCTGTTTGTGCCACTCCCGAGCGAGACGGTCGCTTCCCAGTAGGTCCCGTCTGCCGGACGGGACCTTGAAGCGCGGCGCCACGTTTTTTGCCGACTCGAGGTCCCGTCCGGCAGACGGGACCTACTGGGTGACCGATTTGTAATGGGTCCCCCGAGATTCACAAGAGGGGGAAGGTTGCGTGGCAAGGGGAATTGGCGAATAATCGGGGTATGGACGGTACGAACGCACAACTCGATACCACGATCGATATCGTCACTCCGGAGAACATCTCTTTTCACTATCGCGTGGCTGGCCCCTTCCGCCGCTGGCCAGCGTACCTGCTGGACTTGGCCGTCCGCACTGGTGTGTTCATGATCCTCGTGTTCGCTCTGGGATTTTTGGGCGGACTTGCCGGCGCTGGTGCTTTCGTTGCGGCGATCCTGATGATTGCGTTCTTTTTTCTTGAGTGGTTCTACGGTGGGTTCTTCGAGACCTATTGGAATGGACAGACGCCCGGAAAATGGGTAATGGGAATTCGGGTGTTGACGACAAGCGGGCAACCCATTAACGGACTACAGGCAGTCTTGAGGAACTTCTTGCGGGTTGTGGACATGTACCCGCTTCTGTCTATTCAATTGATCGGGATTCCCTATCCTTGGTACGCGTTGCCTACGTACATCCTCGGTCTGCTGGCCATGACCTGCAATCGTAGGTTCCAGCGGTTGGGAGACTTGGTTTGTGGCACGATGGTGGTGGTGGAGGAGCGTCACTGGTTGACCGGCGTCGCGAAACTCGAAGATCCGCGTGCGGCTCAATTGGCCGAGTATTTGCCGGCGGATTTGCGTGTTAGCCGTACATTGGCGCGGACCTTGGCGACCTACGTGGAACGTCGGCGTTTCTTCACACAGCCTCGTCGCCGCGAAGTGGCCCGGCATCTTGGCGAGCCTCTGCTGGAGAGATTCGGATTTCGCAAGGACACGAGTTGCGACTTGCTGCTTTGCGCTCTGTATTATCGAACGTTCATCGCCGATCATCCGGAGGAACACAAACCGGAATGGGCCGGGGGCATTTCGCCGTTTGCTCCCGCCGGACGTCCCCAATCGCCGGCGCAATCGGTCGCGCCGGTTTCCATCACGCGGGCCCCGACAACAACGAATGCGGAGTGAAATGACGTGAAGGTCGCCGAGCTGTTGGATTTGCGTCGAAAGAACTGGCAGGAGTTGGAGCAACTGTGCGATCAACTGCAGAAACGCCGTCGCAAGACGTTGGGGGCGGCGCGGTTATCGCGTTTTGCGGCGTTGTATCGAGCGGCGTGCGCCGATTTGGCCCTGGCGGACGCTCATCAACTGCCGCCCAACACGGTGCAGTACCTGCACCGACTTGTCGGAAGAGCGCACAATCAGCTTTACCGCGCCCGGAACTTCAAGTTCTCGACATGGGGCAAAGTGTTGCTGGAAGACGCGCCCCAGCGGATATTCAACGACCGTTGCGTCCAGATCGCGTTTTGCGTGTTCTGGGGGGTGTTCATCACGTCCGCGATCCTTGCCTATTCGCAAACCATGTGGCCCAATTATGCTGAAGACATTCTTACGTCCGGCGTGATCGAGCAACTGGAAACGAGTTTCGCGAACCCGATAGACGGCCGTGACACGGAAGCGAGCGTTACGATGGCGGCTTTCTACATTCAACACAATACGGGTATCGGTCTTAAATGCTTCGCTGGCGGCCTGCTGGTGATTCCGGGCGTTCTGGTCACGTTATTCAACGCTGCGTTCTTGGGGGCCTCCTTCGGATACATGGCGCGCCCCGAAGTTACCGAAGGTCACAACTTTTTCCACTTCGTCACGGCGCATGGCCCTTTCGAATTGACGGCCATTGTGCTGTCCGCCGGCTCGGGGCTTCGTTTGGGAATGGGCTGGCTTGTACCGGGGCGGCTTAGCCGTATAGCTTCGCTACGCAAGACCGCGCGGGACGCAATGCCGTTAATGGGTGCGGCCATGTGTATGTTCTTCTTCGCGGCGCTGATCGAAGGGTTTATATCGCCATCCGGGTTGCCTTACTGGCTGAAAGCCACAGTTGCCGTGCTGTCATGTGGCCTGTTGACTTTTTACTTTGTGGTTCTTGGATTTCCGCGTGGTCGCGTCGGACAGGCTTTGCGTCGGCGCGTGACGCGAGACTCGGCGGATGGATCCGACGGGGAAACTGGGCCGTTCGCGTAGGGGACGAATCGGTGCAATTGGACAAAACACGCATCGCGGTTCGGGAGCGCGGCGTGCTGGACACGTTGGATCTGTCCCTGCACGTGGCACGCGTGTATGCGCTGCCGCTAATGGTCACCATGGCGATGGGCGTTATTCCGCTGATGGTGATCAACCACCTATTATTGGATTGGATGCTCCTAGCAGCAGACAACGAGTTGGATTATCCGTTCCGTTTTGTCTACAACATGACGTTGCTCGTGTTCATCGAGGCACCGTTGGCATCGATCTTTGCCAGCTCGTACCTGGGCCAGGTTGTGTTCCTTGATCGGCCGCGCCTGCGAGACGTCGTTGTGGACGTGGGCAAGATGTTTCCTCGAATTGTGTGGTGCCAACTGCTGGTCCGCGGGATAGCGCCCGCATGGCTGGTTCTGTTTTCGCTCGATCGGTACGGCGAATTCAACGGCTGGTTAGAGGGATTCGTTTTGGTGGCGTTGGCATTGGGCGCCGGGATCTTTCGCGCGCTTCGGCCGTTCATCAACGAAATTGTCCTGTTAGAGCGTAATCCTCTGTCTTCAAAGAACAAACGCGTGATGACCGTTGGCCGGCGCAGTTCGATGCTGCACGGTGCGAGCGGCGGAGATCTGTTTCTTCGGGCAATCGTTGCGGGCCTGATCGGAGTGCTCTTGGTTCTGTCCCTCTACGGGACGTTCATGTTTCCATGGGGCGTGATGCGGAACAATTGGAGCCAACCTATGCTGATGATTCGGTTTGGCTTGCCGTTGGCCATGTGGATCACGACCGGCTACTTCACCGTGTTCCGCTTTCTCAGTTATCTTGACGTTCGCATTCGTCAAGAGGGATGGGAGGTCGAGTTGCGTTTGCGCGCCGAAGCCGCACGGCTTGCCCAAGACTTGTCGCAGTATCCGTCCAAGGGCTGACGTTCGAGATTACGTCGAAACGAATGATGAAAGAACTGACTTTCGACACACCGCGCATTGCGAAACCGGCGCTGGCTGGCTTGTGGGCCTTGTTCGTACTTGTATCGATATCGTCTGCCGAGGTCCTCCAGGGCGAACGGGCTGTGGAAGCGGGACGAGACGCGCTGGCTGGCCGGAACAACTACCCTTGGTACGACGAGGACAACGACAGCATTCGCCGTATCGACGTCGAGACGCCCAAAGAGGCGGCCGCTCATCGTGGATCGAAGTGGCAAGCCAAGCCGGCCGCCCCCTCGAAGAAGGATATGTCTTGGCTGGCGACACTGATGGCCGCGATCTGGAAGGCTGTCGGCTGGCTGTTCTGGGTGGCAATAACGGCCCTTTTTGCGTTTTTGGTTGTGTTGCTGGTGCGGGCATTCATGAACAGCGGAGCGCTACTGGACGGCTCCTCGGACGAGGAACAGGAGGCCGATTCGCGCTCCGAAGCGGACTTGATCGAGAGCCTCCCGTTTCAGGTCAAGCGTCCGCAGGGCGATCTGCTGGCCGAGGCACGCCGGCATTACGAACAGGGCAACTACGGCGAAGCGATCATCTACCTGTTCAGCTACCAGTTGGTCAAGTTGGACAGGCATAATTTCATCCGCCTGGCGCGCGGCAAGACAAACCGCCAGTACTTACGCGAGATCTTTCCGCAGCCCGATTTGCGGAAAGCGCTCGAGCGAAGCATGGTCGCATTCGAAGACGTTTTCTTCGGTCACCATCCGCTGGAGCGCGAACGGTTTGAATCGTGTTGGCTCAGGCTGGACGAATTCCACGAACATGTCGAGCAGGCAGCGATCTGATGACGCCACGACCCAAATGGCGACGACAACAACATCTGCGTTGGTTACGTGCTGCGCCGTTACTTCTCGTTTTGGCGGGCTGCGGCGTGAAGGGCATCGACAGTACCTATGGAAAACGCCGCGGGACGGTCGGTGGCCCCAGCGTCAACGGCACGGGTGTCCTGGCGGAAATGTTCGAAGAAGCCGGGCACAAAGTGACAACCAAACGTTTTCTTTCACCTCGGATTGATGACCACAACATCATCGTTTGGGCCCCGGACGATTTCGAGCCGCCGACCAAAGAACAACAGGAGTTCCTGGAAGACTGGCTTGATCAAGGCGACGAGCGGACTCTGGTCTACATCGCACGCGACTACGATGCCGCGATTGCTTATTGGGAAAAGGTACGGCCAAGCGCGCCGCCAGAACAAGCGGTCGAGGTAGCGCGGCGGTTGGCCAGAGCCAAGGCAGACTACAATCACCAGCGAACCGCGATCAAGAAGGACGAGGGGTGTCGCTGGTTCGATGCTCGCCGCGACGGGGCGAGAACGCAGATTGGAAGGAAGCAACCGCTACCGGCCCGCCTGAACGGAACATGGAGCCGCGACGGGATGATCGATCACTCGGGCGTGGAAATCGAGGTCCAGGGACGTCTAGACGCGCCCGCTGATCCACCCATGGACGAGCGTGGCCGGCCGTTTCGTTCGGAGGTGCTGCTGAAAGCCGGGAAGGATGTATTGGTGCGACGAATTACTTGCCGCGACTGGTACGAAGGGCAGATCATCGTCGTCACAAATGGTTCATTCCTGCTGAACTTGCCGCTGGTGGAAAAGGAGAACCGCAAACTCGCAGGAAAACTGATCGCCGAATGCGGAACGCCTGGAAAAGTCGTCTTCCTCGAAAGTGGGCCCGGTGGGCCGTTGGTGCTCGAACAAGAACCAGGTGAGAACTACCCCACGGGCATGGAGGCGTTCACGGTTTGGCCGATCGGCGCAATCCTGCTGCATTTCCTTGTCGCGGGTATTCTGTACATCTTCGCACGGGCTGCGATATTCGGTCGGCCGCACGAACTGCCGCCGGAAGCCGTCTCCGACTTCGGTAAGCACATCCACGCACTTGGCGAACTGCTGGCTCGCACCCAGGATCACCGGTATGCCAGAGAACGGTTGGCGTACTATCACGAGAAAGTGAAGCGAGGCTCCGGGACCGTTTCTCAAGAAGCCTCCGAGAAAGATCGCGCAGAAGAGCCAATGACCTACGACGCGCCGTCCTCATGAGCATGTTTCGCCGTATCCCGAAGTCGCGGCATGCTCAGCGACGCTAGTGCGGTTTTCAGCAGCAGTCCCACGGTGCGTGCCCCGGTCAACGCCGCAGCGATGAAAGCGATCGCTGCTCCGGCATACGCGATGGCTTGGTTGCTGATGGACGCCCAGTACAAGAGTAGTCCGCCGATGCCTAATTCGGTCACCAAGAACGGAATACTGCCCATCGCGCTCTTGGCCGTCCGATTCTTGTCGCACGTCTGGATGGCGCTTCGAGCCGACACATTGGCCAACTCCCGCATCGCGGCCATATTGGTGTCTCGTTCCGGCGCCGCGTTTCGAGGCGTGAAATCTCCTTCGAGACCATCTTCCTGCGCCACCGATTCGGGCACTTCTGGTTGAGCCGAAGCCATCTGCTCTTCGGACGACATTTCCGTGTCGGAACTCTCAGGCGTTTCTTTGCTTGGTGGCGGTTCTTTAGAGGGCGATGAAGACGCGGGGACGCTTCGAGCTTCATCGGACGAGGGCGTCTCGTCGTCGCCGCCCACGCGCTGCAGAAGGCGACTCATGTAGTCAGTGATCGAATCATCCGCGTCGTCCTGTTGATCCTGGTATTGCTGAAGCCAATTGGGCGATTGAGTCACGGACGGCTCTTCGTCTGGTTCGTCGGCGGGCTGTTCGTACTCTTCCGTAGCGTCACTCGAAACTTCCTCTTCCGTCATGCAGGGAGCATCGGATGCGTCCATGCCGTGTGACAGAAATGCGCCGCTCGACTCATCTCGAGAATCGTTGCTCGCAGCGAGTGCTTCCGAAAGAAAATCCGGCCGCTCGAGGTCGTCTTCGGCATCTTCCATCCACGGTGATGTCCCCTCCTGCTCCAACCCATCTTCGCTCTCAGGCACTCTGTCTTCGTCATATATGAAGCGATCCGCAACGGCGACCGGGTTTTCGTCCTGCAGGAGTCCGTCATCGCCACTGTAGATCGGGCCTTCCGACTCCTGGCAGAGGAGCGTCCCAGTCTCCACGGACGGCGTCTCCGCCGCCTGCGTAACTGCCTCCAGCAGCGACTGCATGTGCTGTACTTCTTCGAGCCAGCTCTCGTGTTCTCTCTGACGCATCTGTTGGAATTCGTCAAATTGTGCTTGCAGGTCCCCCAATAGGTTCCGATAACCGGCCAACTCCGATTCCCAACGCTCGCGCTCGTCCTTCCAGGTCAACTGCTCGTCTTGAAGGCATGCGATCTCGCGACGCAGTTCGTCATACAGTTCCTGCCGGGCATCTTCCAATGCTTCGAAGTCAATCGACCGTTCGCAGACAGCGGGCAGTGTTTCCTCGCTTTGCGATGGTGCATCGGCTGGCAACGCCGGCGGCGCATGGTCCTCAATCACTTCCAACTCGACGCTTCCGATCGTGAGCCGGTCGCCAGGTTCCAGGCGGGCGTCGGAGAACTGCTGGCCGTTCAGCCGAATGCCATCGCCCCAGCGTCGAACGATACTTCCACCATTGCCTCGCAGAATCAGACACTCAACGGGCTGAATCTGGTCATCACAGATGCGATAGGTGCATGCCGCATCTGAGCCTACGGTCGATTTCATAGCGGAAAATCGGACTATTTCTCCATCGCAGCCGGGGCCATGGGCCCTTATTGTGAGGGGAGGTAATGAAGGCGGCCCTTCGTGGTCTTGTGAGGTGCCGGTCGATTCCATCTGGACAGTTTCCTGCTTCCAAACCATGCCGGTGGGACTCCTTAAGTGCGGAATATGTAACAGCATATAGCTCACTAATAGCCCGAGAGCAAAAGCACCGGGCTCGCCCGGTCGTAGGCACCAAAATCCGAGCAGCGAAACCCAGCGATCTGCAGGAAAAGACTGCACATTGAGCCAAGATATGTCGATTTCCCGAAAGCGGTAAAGCGTATCGAAACTAGTGACGATGAGATATGGAAGGATTTTGCGGCGCGAGGGCTCTGCGTAAGTGTCCTACGACGTCCAGAATGCCAACCTGCAAACCGCATCGGGGACGAACGACGGCAAGCCACGTAAGGCATTGCCAGTCAAGGACTTACCGGCGATTCTCGATGAATCCGAGTAGAAAGGACCCAGAAAGACGGTTTGTGACTTCCCCCTGCATTTGCGCGCACTATAGTTTCGGTGCCATTGCATAACAACCAGGGTGACAGAAATGACGCGAAAAGAGGCAATCCTTAATCTCCGCAACGTGCTCATCAAGCGGCGCGACGCACTTCGCAGGGCGTTGGCGGGCGATCTAAGCATGCTAAAAGAGCTCCGCGAGCAAACCAAAGGGGACGTGATCGACTTTGCCTTGGACGCTGCCCAGGATGAAATTAGCTCGCAGCTAGCCGAGGTCGAAAGCCGCGAACTGGCGAACATGGAGGCCGCATTGGAGCGCATGCGCGAAGGCGCTTACGGCGTGTGCCAGCAGTGCAGCGAGAGCATCCCACTCGCCAGACTCCAGGCACTACCCTACGCCAACCTGTGCATTCGCTGCCAACGCGAAGCGGAAAAGGGTGGCGGGCAACAGGGAGCGCCTGATTGGAGCCGCCTGATCGACACCACGCCTGCGGACAAGGACGTCGTGTTCAGTGACATCGAACTGGATGTCTCGTAGGGCTCCAACTCTCGATCGCTGCTTGAAAACGCGCCGCCGAGGCCGCATCATTGTTTTCGTGCTTCTTGTTATCCACACCGATCGGAGAATTTACCGGATGATGATCCGCCGAGTTGACACTGGTGCCAGACGCCTTGCCGCGGTTCTACTTCTGATCTCTCTGTTTGTTCCTCTTGGCAGCCAAATCGCCGCGGCGGAGGCTCCTTCCAGTTCCGCCGTATCGCCAGAAGCACGCGAACGCCTTTACGGAGAGATCGCCGCAGAGGTGGCCGAGTTGGAGCGCAAAGGCAACCTGCTGAAGAAGGTTGTGCAACTAGTCAAACCGACCGTCGTGCACATCGAGGCGAAGAAAGCCGCCACGGACAGTCATGGCCTGTCGCGCCGCCCCTCTGAGGAAGCCGGATCGGGCGTGGTAATCGAAAGGAACGAGAAGTTCTACGTGCTTACGAATCGGCACGTGATCCGAGACTCGGCACTGCCCCAGATCAAAGTCCGATTGGCCGATGGAAGGACGCTCTATCCCAAGAAGGTATTGACCGATCAAGCAACGGACGTAGCCATCATGGAAGTCGCCGCTTCCGGGTTGGTTGGCGCCCGGTTGGGCGATAGCGATAACTTGGAGATCGGCGATTTTGTCTTGGCCGTGGGAAGTCCGTTTGGCTTGAGTCACTCGGTGACCTACGGAATCATCAGCGCAAAAGGGCGTCGGGATCTGAAACTGGGAACCGGCGAGGTCAAATACCAGGACTTCCTGCAAACCGATGCCGCCATCAACCCCGGTAATAGCGGCGGTCCATTGCTGAATCTGCGTGGCGAGGTCGTGGGCATCAACACGGCGATTGCCAGCAGTTCCGGCGGAAGCGAGGGAATCGGTTTTGCCATCCCCATCAATATGTTCATGCGCGTCGCCACGCAACTAGCCGACCGGGGCAACGTAGTGCGGGCGTATCTTGGCGTTCAACTCGACCGGCGTTTCGGCGCGGCGAAGGCCGTCGAGTTGGGCTTGCCTTATCCGAGCGGTGCCCTTGTCAGCGGCATTACCGCGAAATCTCCAGCAGAATCGGCAGAATTACAGGTGGGCGACGTCATTTACCGGCTGGACGACGTACAAGTCGAAGACGATGATCACCTGGTCAATCTAGTCAGCCTCAAGCCAGTGGGCAAAGAAATCGAAATCGTTGTCTATCGCTCCGGCAAGCCCATCGTCCTGAAGGTCCGCGTCGGAGACCGGGGCGATTTCGAACGACAGTAGCCGAGACGCCTCACCTTTCGTGCCACGCTGCGTCCGGCTCCTCTCAGCCGTAGGCTGACTCAACCCCAGCGTTGCATAAAAGTCCGTGGGGTAAGCTTCCAGCTTGCCGGAAAACGCGGTGCCATCAGCGCCCGACCGACCAGTCGTCGAACTTCACGGTTTGTGAGGTTAAGCAATTGATGGGAGAACGCCAGTTTATCCGGCCAACGCAAGCTGGAAGCTTACGCCACAACAAATCGTTTGCAACTATAGGGTCAATCGATGCCCCGACGCATGAACCGGTTCGTAGTCCCGCCTCTAGGCGGTCTTGAAACAAGAGGCGATGCGGAGACCGCCTAAAGGCGGGACTACGAACGGCCTCACGAACCATTCATGCGTAGACTCTCAACCTTCGCCCAACAGCCAGCGGAGATACAGGACCAGCACCGCAAACATCGAGCCAACAATCAGGACCCCGATCAGCAGCGGCCACCAGCGGCGACGGAGGGTTACGATTGGTGCGCCGCAATGAGGGCACAGCGTTGGCCGCGGTCGCGGAAGCTCGCCCCCGCAGTCACACACGATCTTCTCTTTACGTCCCATACCAGCATTATTGTGATCTGCTACCCGACCCGCAATATTGCCGGCGAATTGCCGTGAACGTCGGTGGTAGACTGGATAGCGACCGATGGAGTGGATAGAAATATGGCGTAAGAAACGAACCTCCGGATGTTTGTTGGAGAATTACGGAGCAGTTGAGCCATGGCAACGAAAGCACGACTTTTCGTGGCCACCCTCATTGTCGCCCTTGCGGCAACGATGGCGGCGGCCGCGGAAACAAAAAAAGAACTCACAAGGAGCCTCTGGCCGAAGGAACGAATCGTCAGTGCGCTCCAGGATATTGCCGAACTGAAGTCGGCTGGCATGATCAGCGAAGAGCATTATGGCCGGAAGAAGGAAATGCTCGAGGCTCGGCTCGCCGGCAAGTTCAGCCCCTCGATGCTTTCGGTCACGAATCCACCGGTGAACTTCATCCAGAATGCAGGTTTCGAGGACATCAACAGAAACTCGCGGCCCAATCGATCCCGCTGGATGTGGTGGGGTGGTTGGAGCTGGGGCGGTGATTACGAAAATCGGTGGGAAGACCGTCCGCAGTACGTCAGGTCCGGCAAATACTCGGCGCGGATCGCGTGCCTCGGCCGCAAGGGCCGAATCGGAATCTCGACGCCCAGCCTGCCCGTCGTTCCTGGTGCTACCGAATACGAGTTCAGCATCTGGGCCAAGGGCGAGGGCGACAACCAGCTCTTCCTGAACTTCGAAGCCGGTGCACGAGGCACGTTTCGCGGTCGCATCGGTTCCGCGTGGGAGCGGGTCGCCGTGAAAGGGACTCTTGAGCCCGACGCGGACGGGTACGGCGTCTACGTCTACGTCACGGGCGAGGGCACGATCTGGCTGGACGACGCCAAGTTGGTGCCAATCGGTGCGGAGCCGAACGACTGATTCTCGGGCTGAAGGAGAGCGTGAATATGCAACGGCTACTTTTCGTACTTGCCCTGATTCTCGTTTGCCGCGTGAGTCAGTCGGCTGACATTGACGTGTACGTGACCGATTACTCAGCCAAGCAGATCGTCGGCGAGGAGACGGTGCTGGGTCCCAAGAAGACTGACGCCGTCTTCATTTTCGCATCGCCGGGTGAATTCGAACCGTTCAGTTTCGCACTTCAGCCGAAGGAACGGACTGTCGACGTGATGATCAAAGGCGGACCGCTAGTCGGCCCTCCCGGGGTCATTGCGACGGAAAACGTCGTCGTGCGATCGGCAGAAGGCGGGCACGGAGCAAACAAGAGGCTGTACCCTCTTGGGCACACCTGGGATATGCCTGCTTGGAGCAAAGAACTGTTCTGGGTCACCGTCCGCGTGCCCAACGACGCCAAACCGGGGACCTACCGCGGCAAAGTCACCATCTTCAGCGCTGACACATCCCTCGCTGAAATTCAAGTGAACCTCGAGGTGCTTCCGCTCAAACTCGAAGAACCGCCCTTCTGCATCGGATGGCACTACGCTTGGCCGGGAAGTATCGAGGTCCTGCGAGCGAATCTTCGCGACATGCGCGAACATGGCATGACGAATGTCGGTCCGCTGTACGGCTTCCACATGCCGATCACCGACGATGACACCAGCCAGCTTGGAACGTTCATCGAGGAGTACCTCAGAGCGGGATTCACGAAGCCCATCATGTTCGCGGCACCCATGGGCCTGTCGCTCACTGGGCTTACCGGTTACGGTCCGGTGGAAAGTAAGCGTTTCCAGCAGAAGTACATCGAGGTCCTGCGGAAACTCCACGCTGAAACAAAGAAGCACGATGTGCCCGTCATTTTCAGTATCGGCGACGAATTCACCAACAAGG
>JADHUC010000317.1 GCA_016784735.1 Pirellulaceae bacterium
TCTTGGATCGCTTACGCTTGCCCATCCGTGGCTCTCCTGATGTGGTGTTTCCTTGCCAGAAAACAGAAGCATCGGGAGAGCCGCACTTTCAAGCAATATCAATTCCCACTCAGCTGCACAGAGATGGCCTAAAGTGCAGCGTGTCAATGCGACCGCTCTTGATTTTGTTGCGGATGTCGGTAACTACGAAGAGGCCCTGTGGATGAGCCACCACGTGTCGCACACCATCAGGTTGCTGCCACAGCATTCTTCCATCGAATTGACTAACGGCAATGAAGTTGGGTCGCTGCGGTCCCGCGAAATAGAGACGCTCATCGTCGCATGCCAAATAGAATTGAGTTGAATAGCCGTTGAGGAAACTCTGCGCGGGAGCGTCTTTGTCAATTGCGGCCAGCAAATCAGCATCGGAGTTGGACCACTTCAACGATCCGTCCGCCTTGCCCAAACAAACCAGATGACGGCCGGGACAGAAATAGAACAGACGGTCGCCCATCAGGCAAATTGCCCGACCGTCAATAGGGGACTCTTCTCTGTGACTCCATTTTGGCTTTCCACTGCGAAGGTCGAATGCACAGACGACGTCTCCGAAGGCGAAATTGCGTCGTGGATCCGAATAATCGTGTCCCTCCCACATGCCCCAGCCCCAATGTCCCAGGGCATCATTATCACTACGTTGTGTGGAAGGCGCAATCTCCCGATCGCCAACCAACGCGTAGAGGGTCTGGTGAACCAAGCCCATCCATTTCCAGACAGGACCACCGACATGCTCGGGCACTTCAATCCGACGCAATTCCATCCCCGTGTCACGGTCGAGCAGTCGGCACGCAGTATCATCACCGACCCATATCCCTTCAGGGACGGCTACCCACGTATTGCGGTGGATCATGAAGCCTTCCGGAAGTGATCGTCGCCAAAGGATGCAGCCGCTGGCAATATCGACGCCCACCAACGTATTGAGAGCCGGAACCTGATTCGCCTTGTGTGCAATATGGCCCATCGCTCGATACAACCGTCCGTATCCGGCAACACTGATCTGCGGCATGGGTGAAAAATGTGGATAGGCGATATAGCGGGTTTCCAACGCACGTCGAGCAACGCGATCGCGTGAGCAGGGGTTGTTGTCCGGCGCGTGGTACGGGTGAGTCCAAACATCCGTGCCAACCAGCTTCCGTGCCGTTACGACTCGGTCTCCAAGATGCCCGCTGGCCCCAGGGATAAGGACGCGTAGCACTTCGGATTCAGGCACCAGATTCGCGATTGATCCTGCAACACGGCAATCCAGACATAGACCGTCACTGATGCCAATTCGTTTCGGCCCCCGACGACTCACAAAGATCCTCTTCCCCAACAGATTGGTCGCCAACGCGGCTTCGCGAATCTCTGTTGCGATTTGCTCGTTCTGAACCTGAACATAGATCAATCGATTGCCGTCCTGACAATGCTTGATCACCGATTGCACCGTCCAGTCGTCTGGAATCCCGATCCAAGCCTCCACGCCCCTACGGATCGGCAGTTCCAGATTGCTCTCCGCCAGCATGGGCCTGTGCCGTTCAGCCGTTATAGCGACCGAACATGTCAGAGCGATCACGGCAGCAGTTGCCAGTCCCCGAATCGGTTGCATCATTTCAGCTCCTTTCTCTGTGATGTGATTATCCCAGAAAGCCTTGCGCGTACGCAATCGTAAGGATAGGATCTCGGACATTGATCGACGATACTTTCGAATCGGCGAGCGGAGCTATTTCGGTATGAAATCACGTTGGGATGCCGTGGTCGATGGTTCCTGGTAGTATAGCTCAAGGTGCCGCCTGCGGTTCCGAGCGCCTCGATCCACTGTTGAGCGAGGCCCGCCATTGCAGCCAAGGAGCTAAACCATGACAGAGCTTTCCAGACGTAAGTTCCTCCGACACACTGTGACTGGAGCCGCCGCGGCTGGATCGGTGTCTCTGGTGAAAGGCGTCTCGGCCGAGGCCGAATCAGCACGACCCAAGCTACCCATGCGAGAGTTTGGGAAGACCGGCGTCCGCGTCTCGATCCTCGCACTCGGCGGGGGAGGCAGGGGACGGAATCCCCAAATCCTTGGCACACGGCAGCGCCCACAAGAACGTGAACTCGCTGTGAAGATTATTGGCCGGGCCTTCGAGGAGGGCGTGAGCTACTTCGATTCGTGTACGGGATACGGCGCCAGCGAAGAGATCATGGGGGAGGTTCTCAAGCCACACCGGAAGGATGTGTTCCTCGTCACCAAGTGCGGCCAGCCCAGCTCGCCTGAGGGCCAACTGCGTCGGGAGCTCGAACTGAGTCTGACGCGCCTACAGACGGATCAGCTCGACGTCTGGCAGATCCACAACGTGAACAACATGAACCAGGTGAGACGCATCTTCAGCAAAGGTGGCGCGGTCGAAGCGGCTCAGAAGGCCAAGGAGGAGGGACTCACGCGTTTCATCGGCGTCACCAGCCACTCGAGCGCCAAGGTCCTCACCGAGGTGATCGAGCGCTGCACAAAGGAGGGCATCAAGATGGAGGCCGTCCTCCTCGGTCTTAACATCGCGGACTCCATGGCCGGCGGGTACGGGTCCGCGTTCGCCACGACGTACGCCGATTCGGGTGTGGGGCTCGCCGCGATGAAGGTGTTCGGCAGCGATGGCGCGCCGCTGCTCAGGTATCCAGGTGTCGACGCCGAGAAAGCGCTGAGATATGTCTGGTCCAAGCCGATCGCCAGCGCGGTCATTGGGACCCACTCGCTGGTGGAGCTAGAGGAGAACATCCGCATCGCTCGCGAGTTCAAGCCCATGGAGGGAGAAGAGTTGGCGGCCTTCGAACAGCACGTCGCCAAGACTGTCAAACCCGCGTGGGCTCTGAAGTCGTAAGTACCAGCGCAGGAGTTTCCGCGCGGAATAGAAACCCAGTTTTTCGGAAAAACCGGGTTTCTGTACCCCTATCCGTGGCGACCTCCGTAGAATTTGGCCACACACCTCGCGCAACTTGGCTTTGACTCATTTCCTTTCGATAGGTATGGTACCGGCGCCGTATCTCGTTGGGGGGAATTGTGTTATGGAAGGCGAGACGATCTGTACGCCTCCCGCCGAACAACCCAAATCCATGTGGGAACGCCACTTGTTGCGCCAGACTTCCCGCGTGCCGTGAACGTATGACACACTTTTCTATCGTCGTATTCTGGGTACTTCTTGGCTTAATCGTCGCGCAGGGTGTCCCGGTTGTCGGCTACTTGTGTGCGCTGCGGCGTTTTCATCGCAAACGCCTCGACGACGAAGATTGTCCGAAGGCAGCCGTGATTCTCTGCGTTCGCGGCGCCGATCCATTCTTGAAAGACTGTCTTGCAGGACTGTCCCGGCAGGACTATCCACAATACGAAGTCCACGTCGTGGTCGATTGCCAGGACGACCCTGCATGGGAATTGGTCGAACAGGTGGCCAAACGTGAGGAAGCGGCGCACGTCCGCGTTCATGCCTTGACCGAACGCCGCCGTAGTTGCAGCCTGAAGATCAGCGGCGTATTGCAGGCCGTCGCGGAACTGGACGAATCTCACCGAATCGTCGCTTTGCTGGATTCCGATACGGTTCCTCACCCTAGCTGGCTTCGAGAGCTCGTGGCGCCGTTGGCCGACGATCGCGTCGGCGTTAGTTCGGGAAACCGCTGGTACATGCCGCAGCAGATGACTTGGGGTAGCCTGGTCCGCTACTTGTGGAACTCGGCGGCGGTCGTGCATATGTACTGGTATGGGATTGCATGGGGAGGTTCGCTGGCAACGCGGACGAGCCTTCTTCGCGAGACGGATCTCTTGCAGCGTCTGGGGCACGCTTTCGGGGAGGACAGCACAATCTGCCGATGTGCACGCCGAGAACGTCTGCGTGTCGCGTTTGTCCCCTCGTTGACCATGGTCAATCGGGAAGTGTGCAGCGTGAGCGGATTCTTTCATTTTCTCCAGCGGCAACTGTTGACCGTCCGGCTGCACAATCCCTGGTGGTGGGCTGTCGTCGGCCACGGGATTGCAACATCCGCGGCGTTGGCGACCGGCTTTGTCGTGTTGGCGGCGGCACTAGTCCTGGGGTGCTGGGAAGCCGTCGGCTGTTCTGCGGCGGCCCTGGCGTTGTACTACGTTTCCATGATCGTGTTGATGGTGATGACGGAATCCTGTGTGAAGCGGATCGTGCTGGCGCGGAACGAGCCGGCCCGCTGGCTCACGCCGGGTCGCTATGTTCGATTGGCATTGGCAATTCCACTGACACAGGTTGTCTACGCGGCGGGATTGACTGTGACGCTGTTTGCACGTAGGCATCGATGGCGCGGAGTGCTCTACCTTTTCGGAGCCGGGAGCCGGGTACGCGTCGTCGACGATCGTCCTTATGAGCCCGAGGCGGGTGTTTCGGGAACCATGGCGTCGCTCTGACCGCCGTAACACCGCGGAGAGACCGGAACCCGTGCGCTTGACCAATCTGAATATCGAAGTCCCCCGCCGACCCGAGCGACGAGAACTCGATACCCACTGGGCGGCGATTCAACAGCGGCTCAGTTCGGCATTGGCGGAACAGGTGCCAGCGGAATCTTCGGTTGCGTACGTCGATTACCCGATCCACGGTAACACGGGCGACCAGATGCTCATGTTGGGTACGGAAGAGTGGTTTCGGCGGAGTCGTTTCAGGGTGATCGGAAGATGGCACGTTGACAATTTCCGCTTTCCAGATTTGCCACCGGAGACGATCATCATCTGCCATGCGGGCGGCAACATGGGCGACCTCTACCGATATCAACGGCATCGCGAGGCAATCGTCAGAGCCTACCCGGACCATCGGATCGTGTTTCTGCCGCAGACCATCTTCTATCGTAGCCGGGACCGGCTGCGCCAAACGGCCGATCTCCTTCGCCGTCATGACGATCTTCATTTGTTTGTCCGAGAACAGAACAGTTACGAGCTGGCTGACTCGGAACTCGATACCACCACGCTGACGCTTGTGCCTGACATTGCCTCGTTTCTCTATCCGGTTTGCGAGACACTTGACTGCCGCGGTCCCAAGACTACGGGGCGTTACGACGTCCTTTACCTGATGCGTCGCGACTGGGAATGGACGGCTGTGACCCCGATACCAAAACGGTCCAGGTTCGCGCGTCCTCCCGACGTACTGAGTGTCATTAATCCGCTTCGAGGTGGCGGCAGTCCGATGTCGGATCCGGGATCGCAAAACGCGACTTGCATCGACTGGCACGAGACGGCCCCGCTCGAGATGTATCAGGCATGGACTTCCTTGGCGGCGGTTTTCTTGGTCGGAAGAATGCTGCCCGCCCGTTGGTTCCATCGCCGCTGGGAGCGACTTGCCCGCAGGATGTTCGTTCGCGGCGTCCACGCGATACAGGGCGCAGAATGCCTCGTCACCAATCGCTTGCACGCGCACTTGCTGGCATCTATGGTCGGAACCCCCAGCATCGTTCTGGACAACAGCTACGGGAAATGTTCCGCGTACTTCGATACTTGGCATTCGGACCTCTCCTTCGCCCGTTTCTTCGATCAGGGAATCGTGAAGCCTGACGAACTATTCACTGGAATTCCAAGGGATGTGACGAGAGAGCTAACGGAAAGCGGAGGGAATGACGTGTCGTGAAGGGCAACCGCCAGATGCACGTGACGATTCGCCCCATCGAGTGGCGCGACGACCACATGCGCGTCGGGGCCGACGTGACCGGCCATCCCGGGTGGCGGCTCCGCAAACGGAACGGGCAGCTTTATTTTGACATTCCGGCACAGTGGGCCGAGCGGTCGGTCATCCAAGACAAGCCGACTGATCTGCACGACGCGATGCTTCGGGCACTGATCTTTTCGGCCATGGAAGCCGGGCGCCCGCTCGTCGTTCACGGCAACGTGTCGCGATCGCTGCTGGCGAACTTGCACGAATACCAACACGTCATCCACCAGTGGTGGCCCTGGTATCGACCGGTCTCGTTGGCGGCCGATGTTGAGATCGACGCGCCGACCGATCCCGATGCTGCCGGCCGCGCGGGCATTCTGGGGTTCTCCGGTGGGCTCGATTCGATCTACTCGTTGTACATCCACACGAGAGGGGCGATCGATAGAGACGTGTGTGATGTGGGCGCTTGTGTCTTCGTTCACGGTTTCGATATCCCGCTTCGCGACGAGACAGGCTACCGTGAAGCGTTCGAACGGGGGCAAAGGATCACCGATGATGTCGATGTGCCGCTGATTCCCGTGCGTACCAACCTTCGCGACTTGTTGCCCTGGTGGCCGCATTCACACGGCGCTGCGATTGCCGCGGTGCTTTCGTTGTTCGGCACGAGTTACCGTGCCGGGTTGGTTGCTTCGGCTGATTTTGCACAATTGGCGTCGGCCGCCGAAATCGCGGGCATCGGCTTCGGCTCGACCCGCTGGAGCGACCCGCTGCTTTCGTCCGACAGCTTTCCGATCATTCACGACGGCGATGATAAGTCGCGGGTACACAAGTCCATGATCCTCCACGACTGGCCCGTTGCACGACAGAACTTGAGGGTGTGTTGGGAAGGAAAGGACCACGCGCGGAACTGCGGGCGTTGCGAGAAGTGCGTCCGGCAGATGCTGGCAATGCGAGCCGCGGGGATCGACGACCTCAGCGCGTTCGACGACCGCCTGACACCGGCGCTGATTCGAAAACCGAAGGGCTGGATCGGCGCGCTCTTTTTCAGCGGATCAAACCGCCACGCTTGGGAACAATGCTACCGCCACGCAGAAAAAATCGGTACGGCCGAAAGCGACGAAATGGTGGCCTTGAAGGAGATTCTCGACGAGACGGACGGTCCGCGTTTCAACCTCCGAAGTTGGTCGCGACGACGGCTGACTCCGATTGTCGCAAGGGTCTATTGACCAGATCGAGCGCGGCGAGTTGGCCCCGGCACGGATCAATGACGGAAGAACTCCCCTACAGAATCGCGATCATCGTGTTGCTGGCCGGCATGAAAACCGTACGGTTGTGCCGGCGTCGATGCCTCGGTTGGAAGGCGAGTTGGAGTGCCGCAAAGAAAAACCCGGGCGACGGCGTCGTACTCGCCGTGTGCCAATCGGTCTGGACGGCGGCGCTGGTCGTGTACGTTTGTTGCCCGCAATGGATTTCGTTTGCTCATCTCGACATGCCGCTCCACATGCGTTGGGGAGGGAGTGCGGTCGGAATCGCGGGAATCCTTGTCGTGGCCTGGGCCGATCATCACCTCGGCAGCAACTTAAGCGGGATCGTACAGATCAAGGACGAGCAAACCCTGATCACGGCCGGGCCGTATCGATGGATCCGGCATCCGATCTACACCGGTGGCCTGTTGTATTGCTGCGGCCATTTCCTCCTTTCGGCCAACTGGTGTGTCGGAGCGTGCTGCTGTGGCGGGGCCGCCCTGCTCTACGCGACCCGCATCCCCCGGGAAGAGAAGATGATGCTCGGCAAGTTCGGCGACGACTACCGTCATTACATCAAACGCACCGGTCGGCTTCTACCACGGATAATCTGCAGGTGACGATCCGGGTCGGTAATCACGAAACCACTTGACAACATGCGCATCCGGACGGGAAGCTCGAAGCATTCAATCAAATTCTCTCGGTTACTTGGGCCCAGTCTCTTGAGTCCGGCTGCCTGACGTGGTAGTCGTATTAGTCGTATTAGTGCCTTCCTTGCACTCCGGTTGCCATTTGCGCCCGAGATACTCTCCGATGTCCCCTGCCTGGAAGAACTCAAACTTGAAGATGTGTGTGCTGAACAGAATTCGTGAGTCTTGAAGGAGGACGACCGATGAATAAGCCAATCGCCAGACGATTTGACCGGCGGCGGTTTCTTAAGCGGACGGCGGCGGCAGTCGGGGCCGCGGCTGCACCGTATGTGATTACCTCAACCGCGCTGGGCGCCGAAGGAAAACCGCCAGCCAGCGAGCGAGTGGTGACCGCCGGCATCGGCGTGGGGCCCAGAGGACTGCTGAACGTGCGCGAACAGTTAGGGTGTCCTGATGCCCAGGTTGTGGCGATCTGCGACGTGTGGAAGCAGGTCCGCGAACGAGCCAAACAAGCGGTAGACGCCCACTACAAGAACACCGACTGCAAAGCGTATACGGACTTCCGCGAGCTGTTGGCACGCGACGACATCGACGCAGTCACCATCGGCTCGCCGGATCACTGGCATGTGCCGATGACAATTGCCGCGGCCAAGGCGGGCAAGGACGTGTGCGTCGAGAAACCGTTAGGCGTCAGCATTGACCAAGACCTGGTCTGCCGCGAGACGATCAAACGCTACGATCGAGTGTTCCAATATGGTACAGAGGCCCGGGCGATGGCGGCTTGCCGATTGGGTGCCGAACTGGTGCGCAATGGCCGCATCGGCGAGATTCGTGAGATTCGTGTCAAAGCGCCGAACAGCACGCCAGGCGGTTCCGCCACGCCGAAACCGGTGCCGCCGGAACTTGAATACGATCTGTGGTTGGGTCCGGCACCGTGGCGGCCGTATACGGGTTGTCCCGACAGCGGCGGTAACTGGTTTCACGTGTACGACTACGCCATAGGCTTTGTTGCCGGATGGGGAGCCCATCCGCTGGACCTGTTGCAGTGGTCGTACGATACGCACTTGACGGGCCCGTGGGAAGTCGAAGGCAAGGGCGATATTTCCAAGACCGGAACGAACGACGCCGTCTACAACTGGGACATGCGTTTCCAATTCGCCAACGGTGTCACAATGACGTACTGGGCGACCGGTCTGCCCAAGGACGAGCATCCTCGACTCAAATCGTTGAACAACTACGCTCAATTGATCGGCACCGAAGGATGGATCGCGGTCTATTACAACAGCATGATATGCGAACCGGAGTCGCTACGGACGATCCAGCTTGGCCCGAATGACATCCGCTTGCCTGTGAGCAGCGGTCAAGAGCGAAACTTCGTCGAATGCGTGAAGTCGCGCAAGACACCGGCCAGCCACGTGGACGACGCGGTACGCTCCGACATCATCAGCCACATTTCGGACATCGCCATCCGCGTTGGCCGAAAGATCAAATGGGATCCGGTCAAAGAGGAAATCATCGGCGACGACGAGGCACGCAGCATGTGTTCCCGCGCGATGCGTGCACCCTGGCGACTCTAGGTCCAACCTGACGTTTTCAGTAATCATTTCGCCCGCAAAGGGTTTTGTCTGGACCTCTTTTTGGCAAAATCATTGTCAGGCAAGATCATTAGGATCGCGAATGAAGTAACTTCCTCGTTTAACCCGAAGCCGGAGGCGATGGCGGACAGTGGGATGGACCGTCCACACGTGGCGCCCGCCGTCGCCTCCGGCTTCGGGTTAAACGATATTGAACGAATCGGAGGTTAGTGGTGAAACGAACGAAAAAGCAACGATGGAATCGGAGGCAAGTTCTGAAGAGCGCAGTAGCCGCGGGTGGCGTTGTCGCGGCACCTTGGGTGATCTCGGCGACGGCGTTGGGCAAAGACGGAGCGGTCGCGCCCAGCAACCGGATCACTGTGGCGGGAATCGGCATTGGCATGATGGGCCAGGGGCACTTGCGTTGCTTCTTGGGCTATCCCGAGTCGCAAGTCGTAGCCGTTTGCGATGTGGACAAATGGCGCCGCGATAATGCCAAGACAAACGTCGAACAGACATATGCATCGGGGCAGACCAGCGGCACCTACCGAGGCTGCGAGGCGTATACCGACCTGCGCGACCTGTTGGCTCGCGACGACATCGACGCCGTGGTCGTTGCGACTGGCGATAACTGGCACGCCACGGCATCGGTCATGGCCGTGAAAAGCGGCAAGGACGTGTATTGCGAAAAGCCGATCTCGTTGACCATCCGCGAGGCGCGAGCCATGGCCGAATCGGCTCGTCGCTATGGGAGCGTGTTTCAAATTGGCTTGCAGCAGCGGTCAACGCCCGAATTCCAGAAGGCGTGCGGACTGGTCCAGAAGGGTGCCATCGGCAAGGTCAAGATCGTCTATGTATGCTTCCCCGGAACCAGCGACGATGTGAGCCTGCCCACCGAACCCGTACCCGAAGGTCTCGATTGGGACCAGTGGCTCGGCCCGGCGCCATGGCGTCCGTTCAACGGCCGGTTTCATCGTTACGGCCGTCCGCCTCACGTGGTACCGTGGCACTTCTGCCGCGATTTCGGAGGCGGCAATCTGACCAGCAACGCTGTACATGCCTTCGACGTCGTCCAATGGGGATTGGGCATGGACGAAAGTAACCCCGTCGAGATCATCCCGCCCGAGACGGGAGAATACCCGGTGCTGACCTATAAGTATGCCAACGGCGTGCTCTTGCAGGTCGACTGGAAACTCAACCCGGAGAATCAGTTCGTGCCCGAGGGCTGGGATGTGAATACACGGATTCAGAATTTCGGCGCCTTGTTTGTGGGCGAAGACGGTTGGATCCACGTCGGTCGTCAAGGCTATCTCCAAGCCCATCCCAAGGAGATACTCGAACAACCCGCTGGCAAACCCGATCCCTGGCATCCGGTCAACAACCACCACCAGAACTGGCTCCACTCGATCAAGACCCGCCAGCGACCGGCTTGCGACGTGTCGATCGGCTGCCGATCGACGATCGTCTCGCACCTGGGCTGCATCGCCCATTGGACAGGCCGAGCACTGAAATGGGACCCCGTAAAGGAGGAATTCCCCGGCGACGAAGAAGCAAACCGATTACGATGGCGGGCAATGCGCGAACCGTGGAGAATTTGATACAATGCCGGGTAGGAGTGTTCGGGTGGCAGGTTAGACAGGCCGGGGCCGCCGGATTCGCTGACACCCGACACCCGAACCCCAACAACAACGATAGACGCTGGTTATGGGGCTCTGCCTCGTAACCCACTGGACGCGAGGCTCTGCCTCGCAAGAGCCGGCTGAGCCGGCAAGACATTGCGTTCCCAGGCCGGAGCCTGGGAACGAGGTCCAGAGACACAATCACAACAACGATTCACCAGCAAGCAACTCGACTTACCGAAGGAGGATGGCGGATGCCAAACAACAAGATCACACGACGCGCGTTTTGCCGGAGCGCAGCGGCTGCCGCCGCCGCGCCTTACATTATCACTTCATCGGCTCTTGGAAACGCCGACAAACCGGCGGCCAGCGAACGCGTCACGCTGGGCGTGATTGGTTGCGGCGGCCGCGCCCAGAGCGACATGACATCGCTGTTGGCCAATGCCGACGCTCAAATGGTGGCCGTCTGCGATGTGCAGGCAAACAAACGCGCGGGCGCCAAGAATAAGGTGGATAAACACTACGGCAACACCGACTGCGAGACCTACATCGATCTGCGCGAGCTGTTGGCCCGTGACGACATCGACGCCGTACTGATCGCCACCGGCGACAACTGGCACACCACCGCGTCGATCTGGGCGGCCAAGGCCGGTAAAGACATCTACTGCGAGAAGCCCATGTCGGTGGCCGTCAGCGAAGGCCGAGCGCTGTGCGACACGATGGAACGATACGGGACGATCTTCCAATGCGGTACCCAACGCCGTAGCGTACCGCGGTTTGCCTACGCCGTCGAACTGGCCCAAAGCGGAAAATTGGGCGAATTGAAGACGGTGTATGCCGAGAAGGCGCCGGCCGTGTGGTTCAAACTGGGCCACCACCAGATCACGCTACCGCCCGAACCGCAACCTGCGCGTGATGTGGTCGACTGGGACGCGTGGCTGGGACCGGCGCCGTGGCGACCCTTCAACAAGGAAATCATGACGCGAAAATTCTGGATGGCGCATCGCGATTTTGCCGGCGGGATGCTCACCGAGTGGGGAAGCCATACGGCCGATCTGTGCCAATGGGCCAACAACGCCGACGACACGACTCCGACCGAATTCGAGTTGGCCGAAGGCACCGTGGTGGCCCATTACGAGAACGGTGTGAAGCTGGTGTTCGAGGAAGGCGAATGGCCGCTGCACGTACGCTTCGTAGGCACCGAAGGCATGGTCTATGTGGACGACGACGGCAACATGGAGGCCGAGCCCAAATCGCTGTTGGCCGACCAGAAATTTGGCAAGGGCTACCCGCAATCCAACCACGTGCGGAATTTCCTGGACTGCATCAAGTCGCGACGGAAACCGATCGCGCCGGCCGAAGGCGCGCATCGCGCGAACTCGACCTGCCAGGTTGCCAATATTTGCATCCAACTTGGCCGCAGCCTGAAGTACGATCCGGTAACGGAGCGATTCGAGGGCGATCCAACGGCCGACCGAAAACTGAGTCGAGCCATGCGGGCACCGTGGTGCTTCTGAAGCGAGAGTTCGGCGCGGGTCTCCCGACCCCGCCGAAACCGCCGACCGCAGGTCTCCTGTTTGGTGAGACCTTCGGTCGTGCCCCGTGCGGGGTCGGGAGACCCGCGCACAACAGGACTGAATGACCAATGCCCAAGCACCAATGACCAATGACGGGAAAGGAGAGTACGCTTATGGCGAAGCATAATGGCACGACGCGTCGCAGGTTTCTGAAGCAGTCGGCTGCCGCATTGACGGCTGCTCCGGCTTTGATTCCTGCGTCTGCACTCGGTTTGCAGGGCCAGCCTGCGGCCAATGACCGGATCGCCATGGGGTGGATAGGATGTGGCGGCCGGGGGACGGGCGTGATGCGATCGCTCGCAGGCAACGGCGCGGAGTTGGTCGCCGCCTGCGACTGCTACCAGGAGCGACGGGAGAAAGTCGCTTCCCAATACAAATGCAAAACCTACGCTGATTTCCGCGAATTGCTGGCGACCGACGGCTTTGACGCCGTGCTGATCGCGTCGCCTGAACATTGGCACGCCGTGATGTGCGTGGAAGCCTGCCGCCAAGGCAAAGACGTGTACTGCGAAAAGCCATTGGCGTACAAAATCCGCGAGGCGCAGGCCGTGCTGGCGGCAGCCCGACGCTACGACCGCGTGTTTCAGGTCGGCACGCAGCAACGCTCGGACGCGCGGTTCCGCCAAGCCTGCGAACTGGTCCGCAACGGCTACATCGGCGAGGTCACGAGCGTTTTCGCCGAGCCGGGTGGCACGTCGCGCCACTGCGACTTGCCGGCCGAGCCGGTGCCCAAGGGCTTGGATTGGGACATGTGGCTTGGGCCGGCTCCGTGGGCCCCGTTCCATCCCAAACGTTGCACGCATTTGCGGGACTGGTGGACTTGGCGTGACTACTCCGGCGGCCTGATGACGGACCGAGGCGCCCATGACTTCGACATAGTGCAGTGGGGGCTTGGCATGGACGGCTCGGGCCCGGTCGAGGTTATCCCGCCCGACGGCAAAGACACCAAGATGCTCACGTACCGATATGCGTGCGGTGCCATCCTGGAATCCGGCCAAGGCGGCTGGGGATCCGAGGGAAGGCCGGGCGCGCTGGTCGTCTTCAAAGGGACCGAAGGCGAGGTGAGCGTCTGGCGCGGCGGGATCAAGACCAAGCCCGAGTCGTTGGCGGACGTTAAGATAGGCCCGAACGAAACTCATCTGTACGAAAGCAACCACCACCAGGGCAACTTCCTGGAGTGTGTGCGCACGCGCAAGCGAGCTGCAGCCGACGTGAGCATCGGGGCCAGTTCGGTGACGGTTTGTCACATTGGGAACATCGCCTTGTGGCTCAACCGTCCGCTGAAATGGGATCCGGAAAAACAGGAGTTCCCCGGCGACGACGAAGCGAACCGGCTGCGCTCGAAGCCCATGCGTGAGCCGTGGACACTTTAGGAGATGACCGGAGGCTCTCTCGCCAACCAGTGAAGGCTGGGGGCGAGGAGCCTTGCAAGATGTTTCAACATGAATCGACCTATTCAGACCACACCGCAACGAGTAAGGAGAATGACATGCTGAAGAAGACGAACGCGATCATCGGTATTGTGATGTTGGCCTTGTTGTTCAGCGGAATGCTTCCGATGGCAACCGCCGACGAGGCGCTGGACAAGGCGTTTGACGCACTCAAGTCATACGACTGGGGCCAAGACCGCAACGTATTGAAGCCGATCGAAGATGCCATCGTGGCCTCGCATGGCGACGATGCGGCACGAAAGGGCTTGGCAACCAAGCTCGCGGCCGTTCTACCGTCGGACGCATCACGCGCGGCCAAGGATTTCGCCTGCCGCAAGCTCAGCATCATCGGAACCGAGGACTGCGTACCGACCGTGGCAGCCCTGTTGCCCAATGCCGAGCTTTCGCACATGGCACGCTACGCGTTGGAGCGGATTCCCTGTGCATGCGCCGCCGACGCCCTGCGTGACGCGTTGGGAAAGACTAGCGGCAAGACGAAGGTGGGCGTGATCAACTCGTTGGGCGCGCGCGGCGACGCGGAGAGCGTCTCGGCCTTGGTGGCCCTGCTGGAGGATGCCGACACGCAAATCGCCGGCGCTGCGGCAGCGGCTCTGGGTGCCATCGCCAATGCTGATGCAGCCAAAGCCCTGGGTGCCTTCCAGAAGAAAGCCCCCGAAGCGCTTCGTCTGGCAACCGCTGACGCATACCTGGCCTGTGCCGAAGGACTGCTGGCCGCCGGCAAGAAGGCCGAAGCCATGGCGATCTACAAATCGCTGACCGGCGAGGGCCAACCCAAGCACGTCCGCCTGGCCGCGACTCGCGGGCTGCTGGCCGCGACGGGTAAGAAGTAGGCGTTGACAGGCCGCGCCCGGTGGACTCCCCCGGGGAAAAGTCCGAAAGATCATCGCGGACTTCCAGAAGTCCGCGATGGTCTTGTGTTGCCGGCCCGTACCATGAATCATCGAACGCTTCGGTTTGGCCCTGCGCTGAAGGCGCGTTTCATCGAACGTCCGAACC
>JADHUC010000017.1 GCA_016784735.1 Pirellulaceae bacterium
TCCGGCACGTTCTCACCGATTCTGTTGTCGTAGCGTATGAGGCGGGTCTTGCCGCTGCGGCCAATTCAGGTGGCGGTGTAGGAACTCGAACGTCCCCTGGCTGTTGATGATGTGTCCGCCGTCAAAAAACTCGATCTCCGTCTTCTCCGGAATGCCCAGTTGCGCGTACAGCCGGCGGACTTTCGCGTACTCGTAGGCAACCCATTCGTCCGGCGCGACGCCGTCTTTGTGCCCGCGTTCGACCATGAACGGCCGGGGAGCGATCAGACCGGCCAGTTCGGCATGGTTGAACGTGCTGCCGAGATCGAAACTGAAATGGTCGTACTCGCGCGTGAACATGTAGGCCGCGCGGAAGTCGAGCGACATGATCTTGCGGGTCCAGTCGTTGAAGCACGCCGAGCAGATCGACAGCGCGTAACGGTCCAGCACGGACGGAATGCGCACCGCCGATAACCCGCCGTACGACAGTCCGTAGAAGCCGATCCGCTCGGGATCGACGAACGACAATCCGGCGAGCCAGTCGAGCATCTGCTCGTGCTGGCCGAGGATAAACGAATACAGCGTGAGCTTCAGCGGGTTGGCCTTTCGCTGAAGCTGGCGGAATTCGGTCTCGCCTCGATACGGGTTGTGCGGGGCGTAGGTGACGAATCCGCGCTCGGCCAGCCGCACCGCAAACGAAGCGTAGATCCGGCTGGCTCGGTCCGACGGATCGTCGACGACGACTGATTCCGGCAGACCTTCCAGCCCGTGCTGGCAGACGACGACCGGCCGCTGCTCGCCGGGCTTGATCCCTTTGGGCACCAGCAGATAACCCCAGGCGAACACGTCGGGCCACACGTCCATCGTGACCTCGTAGCCGGTCCACAGCGGGCGGTCGTGGATCTTTCGCGTCCGCACGTTGGGTGGCAGAGACGCGTCGGGCAGCCGGCCCGTGATCTCCGACCAGAAGTAGTCACGATACTGCTTTGTCGACTTGCGCCAGCTCTCGGCAGACGTGGCGTCGGCCTGCTTCCAAAAGTCAGCTCGGATCCGCTCGGCACGTCGCAGCAGCCGTTGCGAGTGTTCCATCAACTGCGTCACCTGCCCTTTCTGCCGCTGTTGGGGATCGAAGCCCTTGCGGGCGTCCGTCAGTGCCGGACCGGACTTCGGGGGTCGCTCGTCCGGACTACCCAGACCTCGCAGCAGAGCCCACAACGCTTCGTCCGAACCGGGGCCGTCGGTCGTCCCATCGCTGCCGGCGATCAACTCGATCTTACCGATCGGCTTGCCGTCCGTTGTGCACAACTCTTGCGCCCGAGCGACCTCTTTCCGCACGGACTCGAATTGCAGGGGAACCAACTGACCGGGTGCAGCCGTCTTGCGGGTGCCGGGAGGAGCGTCGCCGGGCGTTGGCACTTGTGGTCCTTGGCTGTGCTCGATGACGAGCGGCCTGGGGACGATCAAGCTGGCGATCTCCGCGTCGCCGAACTCCCGCAGTAGCCCGAAGGCATTGCGGTAGATCGGCTCTGCAAACAGCCGCTCGCGCGCGTCGAAATACCCGCTCACCAGGGCAGCGTCGATGCGGGGCTCCAACGCCGCACTGTACAGGGCCAACAACCCTCCCTCGCCGTACCCGGCCACGCCGACGGGCAACGACGCACCACTCTGGTTCTCCGCGGCGAACCAGTCGACGACGGCAAGCACCTTCTGCACCTCGTAACCGACCAACGTGCGGCCCATCTCCAGTGCCTGCCGATAGACCCATTCCCGGTGCGGCTGATCCGTCATGACGACCTCGGGATTGCCGGAGAACATGCTGTTGCGGTCGATGAGCACTGGCACAACCACCTGACAGCCAGCTTCCGCCAACCGGCGGGCGAACGGGCTTTGTGGCACGCCCATCGCCTTCGAAGACTTAACGCGTGCCACCTCGCCGCCTGTCAAGCCGACGAGCATCTCCGGGGTCTGGTCGGCATCGGGAATCGCCACCAAGCGTGCGACGGGCTTCTGTTTCGGTTCGAGCAGCAAGCCCTCACCATACACGCCGGCGAAGACCGGCCAGCGGACGGCGAAGACTCGAAACGAGACGGTCTCGCACACCAGCGCCGGCGAGGCGGTCCCGCCCACGTATTCCAGACTCTTGACGGGCAGCCGCTCGTCGACGGCCCCGATCAGTTTCTTGAGCCGCTGCCGATTCTGCTCGACCGATTTGGTGTAGGCCTGCGGCGAAGAGAAATCCCGATTCCAAAACCGCGCCCGCCCGGCGACCGATTCGCTCGTCGCCCGGTCGAGATACCGATGGATGCCGGCCACCATCTTCGCGGAGAAATCCCCGTCCTCGGTGAGCGGCTTCGTCCCTGGCAACACATCCGGCTGCTGGGCCGCAAGCGGCAGAGAGCAGACCGATAACACGACAATCAGAGGAAGCACGGATCTATGCATCATCTCTCGACGCCCTCCGGTATCCTGGTCCACCGACTTTTTCGCCCGGCGAGCCGCGACACAACTCGCCGCATCACCGCAAATTATGATAGCATCTGCAATCAGGCAGAGCTATCATGTCCACGAACCAGGAGACGGTCTGTACTTGGAGCGTCAAGTCCTTCCCGCTCATCTTGTTTTTTCATCTACACGATGGAGGAACTTACCGCCGCACGATTCGGTGTGGCTACCGCATCAGACCAGGAGGTAATTCGAGATGAAAAGAGGTTTTCCAATCAGTCGCCGCCAGTTCCTCGCGGTTGCCGCGGCAGCATCGGCCGGCACCATGCTTCGGACGGGCTATGCAGGCCCGATGCCTACTGTCGACCTCGGCGAACGTCCTGACCAGGCCCCGGACGTCAAGGTGCTCAACCCCTACGGTCGCGTACCGGTCTCGTTCGTCATCGATGACTCGACGTGCCTTGTGAACATGGGTCATTACTGCCTGCCCCAATTCCAGGAAGCCTGGGGTAATCGCAAAGGTCGTTTGGAGAAGCCCTGGCGAAGCTGGCCACGCGAAATCCCGGATTCGTTCGTGCGCGAGTTCGGCGAATTCTGCCGCGAGCAGGGTGTCAAAGGCAAATACTCGCTCGTCCCCTACCCGGCCTGTGTCGGCTGGCTCGACCGATGTCTACCGGGCTGGAGCCGCACCGAACTGCGCGCCAGCCTCAAACTGGTGCGCGATTTCATGACATCGAATTGGGATATCCATCCCGAGATGATCACCCACACACGCGTCATGGACATCAAGACAGGCCGCCCTTTGCCGCAGCGCGAGGATGGCAGCTATTGGATGGAAAACGGCGGTTGGGACAACGGGCGCAGCCTTGACGAAATCGCCGGTTACATCGGCTACGCACTGCAACTGATCAAGAACCTCGACCTTCCCTGCGAGGGTTTCACCACGCCGGGCGGATTCGGCAACGGCGGGAAATCGACCCTTTCGCAAGCTGCGATCCAGGCGATTCGCGGCGTGCTTGGTGCCGAAATCCCGCACTATTTCAAGTACGTCGTCACCAATCTTAAGGAAAGCACACAGCCGCAGGTCGAGCACGCGAAAGGAATTGCGGGCGACGCGCCCGAGTGCGTCGTCAACGTTCCCACCTGCACCGGCGACTATCTCGGAATCTGGGACGGCTCCGCTCCGAACCCGACGGACGAGACGATCGAAAGCCACGTTTCCGCTGATTTCCAGAGCGGGCGGCTGGCCGAAGTCATCCGTAAGGGCGAGCCCGCCTGTTTCCTGACGCATTGGCCCGGAATGTACGCGAACGGGACGGGAATCGCGTTTCGCACCTTTCAGGGCACCGTGAAGCGACTGAACGCAGGCTTCCGTGACCGGATTCGTTGGATGAAGCTGAGCGAGATCGCCCGCTACTGGGCCGCGAAGGAACTGACGGCCATCGCCAAAACCAACGGAAAGGTGACCCTGAAAGCTCCGTTCGGAACGCCGGGTTTCACCCTCGAATTGCCCGTCAACATCGCGGCACCGGTCGTGAAACACGGCGTCAGCAAGACGGAGCTGAAAAAAGTCGCCTCGACCCAGCAATTGTCGGCCGGAACCTGGACTGAGACGGGTGTCGAGGGCCGCATAATCGTCTGCTTTGATATCGAGAAAGGCGTGACGACGATACTGACGGCGACCAATTGACGCTTGCCCCTTCCGTTCCGGGCACGCGGCTTTAACCCTCGCTGGTCGGCAGGACTGTTCATGAACAAAGGCTACGTGACCGCCGAGGGTGACGGGGCCCAAGAACTGTTCATCCAGGTGACACAGATTTCAGGCGGGACGTTCATGAAGGACCGCAAGAGCGAGTCTTCGAACGGTAGTAGGCACTCTCCGAGTGCCGTAACCAAGACTCAATCCCCTGGTTTTTCGGCGAACGGCACAGGGACTGTGCCTGCTACTTTGACCGGCTCTAAGACCATCCAGCCTTTCCAGTGGCACGTCTCGGTCAACAATCCGACGGACAGGGAAATCGCGGCCACGCTGACAAAGAACATGGAACTTCCAGGGTTGTCGTCCCTGAGTAGGTCAGCGCATGCTGATAACCTGCGGAGGTGCGCCACCTGTGCGCGCAAGCGGTCGTTGACCTCGGAGACGATTCATGCTTCTACTGGGGAATGTGAGACGCGCCAACATGGGCGTCTTCTGCGATTCCCGTTTTCACGAGTTCTAAGGGTTTTAGGACTCCCACTCCGCTGTCGTGTTGATATCACTTCCTACGCGAGGAGATGTGGCGGTAATCGAACCTCACTTGACATTAGCCCGGAGCCACCGCGACGGAAGCCTCAAAACAGTTCGATGGCCGTCGACCGCGCACTCCTCTTCAGGTTGTTCCGCCATTCACGGTGCAGGCATCTTGGGTGCATCCAACATCTCACGGATACGCCGAAACAGTGTTTCGGTCTCTGGAGGCTTCTGGATGAACTCGATGTGCTCGCCTTCGGCCGCGCCGGCTTCGAGTACATCCTCGGCGTAGCCCGACATGAAAATGACCTTCATGTCCAGTCGCTGCGCGGTGAGCTTCTGCGCAAGTTGCCAGCCATCCATCTCGGGCATGGTAACGTCCGTCAATAACAGCTCGATTGTGCCGGTGTAGGATTGGGCCGCCTCCAGCGCTTTGCTCGCGCCCAGTGCGCGTATGACGCTGTATCCTCGGGTTTCAAGTAGAAAGGCCGCGGAATCGAGTACGACTTCGTCGTCGTCGCATACCAGGATTGTCTCAGTGCCGCCTGGCACCTGATCTGCCGGACGTTCCACGTCATCACTCGCGGCGTCGACCGTCTCTCCGGCGGCCGGTAGGTAGATGTGAAACACCGTTCTATCACCTTGCCGGCTCTCGACTTCGATGATCCCACCGTATTCTGTCACATCAGCGAAAACAGTCGAAAGGCCCAAGCCGGTCCCTTTGCCCACGGGCTTGGTAGTGAAGAATGGCTCGAAGATCCGTTCCATCGTTTCCGGCGCCATCCCGCAGCCGGTATCGGCCACGGACAACTGCACGTAGGACCCAGGTCGGGCGTGCGGAAATGCGGATACGCGAGGCTCGTCAAGCTGCGCCGCGGCCGTCTGAATCGTCAGCACGCCTCCGTCCGCCATCGCGTCGCGAGCGTTTTGGGCCAGATTCAGCAAGGCTTGCTCGATCTCGCCTTCGTCCGCTTCGATCGGCGGCAAGTCTGAGGCAAGGTCTATTTCCAGTGTTATCGTATCGCCGGCCACCTGTCGGAGCACACCATCCAGATCGCTGACTACTTGGTTGATGTCGAACTGCGATACCTCCGGTTTCTTCTTCCTGGCAAAGCTCAGCAACTGTCTTGTCAGGGCCGCACCATGGCGTCCGCACTTCATGATGTCTCGCAAGGGACGGTCAAAGTGTTCCGGAAGCTCGCCTTGCTGCGTGGCGAGTATCAGCTCGGCGTTGCCGAGAATTCCGAACAGCAGATTGTTGAACTCGTGTGCCACACCGGCAGCCAGTTGCCCGACGGCTTCCATTTTCTGGGCATGCCGAAGTCGCTCCTCCAAGCGCCGATGCTCCGTGACGTCGCGAACGCTGCTGAACACCAGCAAGCCTCGCTTTGTCTGTACCGGAGCAAGGCTGATCTCTACCGAAAACTCGCTGCCATCCTTCCGACGCGCGGAGAAACGGCCGTTCGTACCCATCGGCGAAACACGGGGACGATCACAGAACGCCTTGACATTCTCGCGATGTCGGCGTCGCAAAGGCATAGGGACCAGGATTTCCACCGGCTGTCCGATCAGCTCCTCGCTCGTGTAGTCGAACATTTCCTCGACCCGTGTGTTGACCAGCACGATGCGGCCAGCATGATCGACGACGACGTTCCCATCGGGCGAATGTTGAAACAACTGATGGAATAACTCTGTCACGGCCACGGTGTCGTCTTGCGCCATCGCTGAGATTCCTTATCCGGTCTGTTCCTTCATCTTGTCGTGGTCGGCAAGAATGGACGCCTCGGATCGTCCAAGAAGCAACTCGATGTAGGGCGAGGCATCCCGGATCTTAGCGCCCCGAGAGACGAAACCCAGGAGTAACCGCACTCCTTCGGAATCAGCCGATTGCAGATCCGACAGGTCGATGACGTGTGGACTTTCTTTGGCTCCATACTTCCCGGCTAGCTTGGCGATATCCTCCGACGTGAGCCGACCGCCGATTCGGAGAACCGTCCGTCCGGCGTCGTATGTGCTGGTGACCCGAATGCTCATGGTCTGTTTGCACCCTACATAGCGTGATACCTCGACGGATCTACCCGGCGTGTCCTAACCGCCCTGGGAGCCGCAGTCGACGCCCCTGGGCCACGTCCACATTGCCATGACATTCCGTAAAGAACGTTAGTGCTCGTGCATCGCTGCGCAATCAGGATTAATGTCCCATTAGTTCCTAATAGCAGCTAAGATGCCAAACGGGTCCTTGACCTTAATGATCCACGTAAACCATTGCACCGAAAGATGTTACGAGTCTCATGGATACAAGCGAGGATTGTTAGCGTTGCGTTAAGGGGCAAATAAGTTGCCCAAAAAAGCGCCAATAATTGCCCCAACTGCCCCTTCTCGCGTATAATCGCGGGATCAATCGACTGCTGCGGCGCGCGACGCGGCATCCTCCGGCGACGAGGCCCGCATGGAGCCCACAACCGACTCGGTATATCGGCGATACCTCGCTTGCCTGCTCAAGGGGGACCGAACGCAGTGCAGTGAGATCGTTGCCGAACTCTTGGAAGCCAAGACGGATGTCAAAGAGCTGTACACGGGACTCTTTCAGAGGTCGATGTACGAGGTCGGAGAACTTTGGGAGCGACACAAGATCTCCGTGGCCGTCGAGCATCTGGCCACAGCAATCACCGAAAGCCTGCTGAGCCTCGTGTATCCTGCGGTATTTTCGGCTCCACACACGAATCGATCCGGCGTGATCGCGTGCGTGGCCAACGAATACCATCAGATCGGCGCAAAAATGGTGGCCGATCTTTTCGAGCTGAATGGGTGGCATGGGTACTTTCTGGGCGCCAACATGCCGCTCGGAGACCTAATTCGCATGATCGCTGACAAGAAGCCGGAAATGGTCGGCCTGTCGCTGGCTGTTTATTCGAATATGCCGAGCTTGCTGAAAGTGCTGGACGCCGTGACTTCTGCCTCCCCGGAACAGCGTATCCTTGTTGGCGGACAAGCATTCCGATGGGGCGGCAGTGGGGCCCTCGGCGAGTATTCAAACACAGTCTACGTCTCTTCGCTGTCAGAGCTGGAAGCCCTGCTTCGGGAGGCATAATGCGATGAGCACCAGAGCAGTTGCGGAGTTCGCGAGAAAGTACGTGCTTGACACTGCGCCGGTGTTGTTTCTGCGGATGGACAGTGAGGGCTGCATTCTGGAGGCAAGCCAGTACGCGATTGACCTGATGGGGGAGGATACTTGCGAGCAGACATTTTCCGACGTGTTGGTGGATTTTGGAGGAAAGCTAAGGCTTGCCGATCTGACGGCAGATGCCTCGCAGAGGCACATGCTTGACGTCGCCACAAAGGCCGGGTTGCCGCAGACCTTCTACTTTCGGTTCTTCACCCACGAGGACCAGGTGCTCTGCTTCGGGGCCAAGGATGCGGAAGACGAGGAGCGGCTTCGTACGGAGGTGCTTTCCCTAAACCATGAACTGAGCAACCTTACACGCGATCTGCAGAAGAGCAATGCCGAACTGGCCAGACTCAACGAATTGAAGAACCAGTTCCTCGGCATGGCCGCGCACGACCTGCGCAAGCCCGTTGGGCTGGTGATGGCTTACAGCGAGTTCGTGCTGGACGAGGCTGGCGATGCTTTGAGCCACGAGCACCGCGAATTCCTCTCGACGATCCTCTCGTCGTCCGGGTCCATGAAACGTCTGATCGACGACTTCCTGGATGTGGCGATCATCGAGAGCGGACGGCTTGCACTGGAAATCGAGCCCACCGAGTTCGGTCCGATCGTCCAGCGCGCCTTCGCTGTTGCCGGGCTGGCTGCCAAGAAGAAACGCATCGCGCTAACGGTTGACCAGGACGGCGCCGTGCCTCCGCTGCTGATCGATGGTCCGAAAATCGAGCAGGCTTTGGGCAACCTGCTTTCCAACGCCATCGAGCATTCGCACCCGGATGCTACGGTCGAGGTGCGCACGCGACGCGAAGGGGAGCTTGTCACGGTATCCGTCAAGGACGAAGGAGACGGGATCGCCGAGGAAGAGCTGAGCCAACTCTTCCAGCCCTACGAACGAACCGGTACCCAGAAGACGGCGGATGAACGCAGCACGGGCCTGGGGCTGGCGATCGCGCTGAGAATCGTTGAGGAACATGGGGGGAAGATCGAGGTGGAAAGCACGGTCGGCGTGGGCTCGACGTTCCGTATCTGGCTACCCCTCGCAAGCTAAATGGAGTGAACAAACATGATGACGAAGGAAGAACTACTTGCCACGGCTAGGAAGCTGGAGCAGCCGCCACGCGAGGTGGCCGAAGAGTTCGGCGCGAAGCGGGAGCGGCTGGCGGCCGAAGGCAATCGACGCATGGCGGCACGCCCTGACCTTGAACGCCTGGTCGGTTCCGGAAACGAAGCGATGGCCGAGGACAACAACCGCAACTTCGCTCGGTTCATGGAGTCGATCTTCTGTCATTACCAACCCGATGTGTTGTTGGAAACCGTGCTGTGGGTCTTCCGGGCGTATCGATCTCACGGCTTTCAGACCACTTACTGGCCGGCCAACATCGATACCTGGGTGGAGATGCTTCGCGAAGAGCTTTCGGGGGAAGCCTTCGAGGCGGTTTATCCGTTCTACGACTGGCTGATCGTCCACATCCCCTGGTTCGTGAAGTTGACGGATGAACAACTGGGCGCCCAGGATGCTGAGCATTTCCAGACAGAAAGCTGAGATGAGCGAACAGACAACGATACTGGTTGTAGATGACGAGCCAGCGGTGGTGGCCGCTACGGTGCGAGTCTTGAAGTCGGCCGGCTTCGAGGTGCTGGAGGCAACCACTGGGGCTGAGTGCCTTGAGGTCGCCAGAGAGCGCCGCCCTGATCTGGTTCTGCTCGACGTCGTGCTTCCTGACATCGACGGGCGCGAGGTGTGTCGGGAGCTGAAGGCCGATCCGGCGCTGAGGCTTACATTCGTGGTGCTGGCCTCAGGGAAAAGGAAGAACGCCGATGACCGAGTGGCCGGGCTGGACATCGGGGCCGACGGCTATATTCTTCGTCCGATCGGCAATCGAGAGCTGCTGGCCTGGATTCAGGCATTCGTGCGCATCTCCTCTGCCGAAGCGGCCCTGCGCCGCGCACAAGAACAAATCGAACAGCGCCACGCGCTAAGCGTGGCCGCCTCGCTGGACGGCATGTGGGAATGGGACATTGCGGCGGGCACGGCCCAGTACTCCGACCGCTTTGCCGAGCTTCTGGCGCACCGTCCTGACGAAGTTCCCGGGACGATCGACTTTATCCGCAGCACTATCCACCCTGACGACGCGGAGGCCATGTGGGCCACGGTAGAGCGTCATATCGAGGATCGGTCGCCGTTCAATGTCGAGTGCCGCCTGCGGAGCAAAGGAGCCGAGTACCGATGGTTTCGCGTTCGTGGCCTGGCGCAATGGGATATGACGGGCCGGGCGACTTGGATGGCGGGTTCGATACAGGACATCACGGAGCAGAAGACCGCGGAGCTGGCACTTCGAAACGCTTTCGCGGAGATCGAGCAACTCAAAGACCGACTGCGCGACGAAAACATCTACCTTAGAGAGGAGATCAAGAGTTCTCATAATTTCGACGAGATCGTCGGCCAGAGCGAACCCATCAGGCTCACGCTATCCAAGATCGAACACGTGGCAGACACCGACGCCACCGTCCTGCTGGTTGGCGAGACGGGAACGGGAAAGGAACTGTTGGCCCGAGCCATCCATAACCGTAGTGCTCGCAAGGAGCGACCGCTGGTCAAGGTGAACTGTGCTACCCTGCCGCGCAGCTTGATCGAGAGCGAGTTGTTCGGCCATGTCAAAGGAGCGTTTACCGGTGCGTTCGCCGACAAGGTGGGCCGATTTCAACTGGCAGATGGAGGCTCTATGTTCCTCGACGAGATAGGCGAACTCGATGTCGATCTACAGACGAAGTTGCTGCGAGTTCTCCAGGAAGGGCAGTTCGAGAGGATCGGCTCCGGGGAAACGATCACCGTTGACGTCCGTGTGATTGCGGCCACCAATCGCGATCTCCACAAGGCCATGTCCGAGGAGAGATTCCGTCCCGATCTATACTATCGACTCGCTGTGTTCCCCATCGAGGCGCCTCCCCTCCGCCTGCGCCGTGAAGACATTCCATTGCTTGCCTGGCACTTCATCACCCAGCGGCAAGGTCGGCTGGGAAAGACTTTCCAGAGCATCACCACGAAGGCAATGAATGCGCTGATCGAGTACGACTGGCCGGGTAACGTCCGGGAATTGGAGAACGTGATTGAGCGATCTATGATCCTCTCACCTGGTCCGGCCCTGCTACTGGCCGAATCTCTCACGATGCCGTCTCAAAGTCACCGACCTGCCACATTCTCGGGTCCTCTCGAAGACGTCGACCGGGCTCACATTGTCGGCGTGCTCGAAGACTGCAAATGGAAGATCAAGGGCGAGGACAATGCGGCGGAGAGACTGGGTCTGAAGCCAAGCACCCTCCGCTACCGGATGAAGAAGCTCGGCATCGAGCGTCCGCCACGGCATCCACATAGCGTTGGGCGGGTGTTGTCAGATTCGGATTAAGGCAACACGCAAATACACACTGCACCAATCTGGTGGGCATGTCGCCGATGTCAAGAATTCGTCCCGTCGCCGAACTTCGCCACGCCGCTGGGACACGGCATCGGCCCAAGCGCAGGCGGTGCCCAGACCGGGAACTGGAACCTGCTCGTTGGTGGACGACGAACATCGGTCGACGAGGATTCGAGTTTACGGGGCACGTTTGGCTCGTCAACCTGTTCACTTGCGCGCGAAGGTCGACACGTCGACGCGTGCTGAGATGTGTCGCTATGCTGTTTCGCGAGGACGCCGGGCTCTTTTGCGGCGCGCTGTCGAAATGATCACATCCACAGCCTGGTCTAGCTGCGCCGATGGGCGTGTTGGAGGCAAGAAGACGCGCTTTCTTTGGGTGCACAGGTCGCCCCCCGGATCAGATTCGCGACACGCTGATGGGCGCCGCGGGGTACTTCGCGCACCGCAGTATTCGCGCGATCAGGAACTGCAGCGAGGCTAGGTTGCGTCTTCATCGCCATGGCGCAACTCCCTGCTCGAGAAGGCAAGTTCAGTTGACACATGTATACTATTTGGTATACTGGACGAATGTTTAATAGAGCGTGGACTCGGTGGGACGGTATCGCTTGACCTGCAGGTCCTTGAACCCGCCACGCACCAACGGCTCTTGCGGAGACGATGTTCACATTTCGTTGGACGGGGCGCGGGGGAGTGAGCCGAGCCATGACGTCACCTCTGCCGAAGGCGCGGATCTGCTGTCTTGACCTTGACACCTTCTTCGTCTCGGTCGAGCGCCTGTATCGACCTGAGTTGATCGGGAAGCCGGTTGTGATCGGTGCTCTGCCGGGCAACCGCGGAGTTGTCACCGCTGCCAGCTATGAGGTGCGCGAGTTCGGCGTCCACTCGGGGATGCCGATCGCGGAAGCATATCGTCTGGCGCCGTTCGCCATCTACCTGCCAGGGCGGCACGGCGAATACAGCAAGTATGCCGCTGATGTGAAGGCGATACTTGAGCGGTACGCCCCCATCGTGCGGACGGCCAGCATCGACGAGTTCTTCCTCGACTTCCGCGGGTGCGAAGCCGTGTATCGGGAGGACGGGGACAGCGACGACGACGCCACGATCGAACGGGTCGTGCGCGAGATGCGGCAGTCGATCCAGGACGAGGTTGGCTTGCCCGCAAGCGCGGGCGTGGCGGCGTCGCGCCCGATCGCAAAGATGGCATCCAGCTCGGCAAAGCCGGCCGGTGTGTTGATGGTCCGTGCGGGTGATGAATACGGCTTTGTGGCCGACCTTCCCGTACGACGCTGGCCCGGCATCGGTCCGGTCGCCGCGCAGCGTCTGCTGAACAAGGGGGTCGAAACTCTGGGCCAGCTATTGACGTTGTCGCAGGGATCAATGCTCGCGTCGGTCCGTCAGGCTGTATTTGGGGCCACAGCCGATTCACTCGGCCGCGACCGGCCCGCCTTTCGCGAGCACGATCCCAGAGGGTTAACGTTTGGAAGCATCTCTAACGAGAGTACCTTTGCTGCCGACATCGGTGATATGCATGTAATCCGCGACCGGCTGTGCTCCTTATGCGAGCGCGTGTGCTGGCGTGTCCGCCAGCGAAACGTCTTGGCGCGCACGATCACCCTGAAGCTTCGCTACGCGGACTTCGAGACGCTGACTCGATCGCGCACGATCGCTCCGACCAGCGCCGAAGACCTCATATTTGGCTGCGTCCGCAAGCTGTTCCTCGCCAACTACGACCGGCGGCGACGGGTGCGTCTCGTGGGCGTGGCTCTTTCGAATCTCGTCCAGCGTCCGCGACAGCTCATGTTGCCGTTCGACGCAGGGCTAACGAACGTGGGCAAAACGATCGACGCGGTACGGGATCGTTTCGGCTATGACGCGATCCACTTGGGAATGCAAAAACGCTCGCGCAGGCGCGCCTGAGAACGAGTTCTGAAATTCGTACGATGGCTCTCCGAAGCCGTCGATCGGAGGCAGAATGCTAGTTTTCGACGGGCTCGGAGGCCCATCGTACCGGTGAACCATGACTCGACGACGATAACGCAGGCGGCATGGCTGCGTTGCAGACAGCTTCGCACCTCGGTCACCTTTCCGCTGGGCAGTATTTCCCGATCAGCTTCACCAGTTCCGCCACGGCGGCGTTGGTACCGGCGGCGTCCGAGCCGCCGACGATGATGGCGTCGCGGGCCTGGCTGCGGAGGTCGTAGGTGGGGTAGTTCACTGCGTCGACCCACGCGATCACGCCGCGGCCCTGGCCGGGATAGGCGGGGGTGATCTTCTCCAGCAGCTTGTCGTAGGCGAACGAGTCGGGTGCGCCGAGGTGTTTTGTGAGGCGGTTGGTAGCCTCGGAGCCGACGACGATGAAGCTGTTGTCCGAGTCGATGACCTCGTTGGCAAAGACATCCATCAGGTGCCAGCTCGATGTGTCGTCGTTCGGCTCCTTGCGCCCGCCGACGGAGTTGACGCGGACCTCGTGGCGGAGCTTCTTGAGTTTTACGTCGGCGGCGGGAGTGATGGTCGCCGCGACACCGGCCCGGGCCAGCGCGACGCGGATGGCCGCTGCGCCGGCCTTGTCTTCGGGGGCCGTGCCGTGGGCGACGGTGATAGGGCGCTTGACGAAGCCCACCAGCGACGGCTTCCACATGCTGATCCAGACGTTCTGCGCCGTCGGCCGGAGCAACAGCACGCGGGCCTGTCGCGGAGGGAGTTCGCAAGGGATACCCGCTTCGGTAAGCTGTCTGGCGGTCAGCCGATGGGCGATGCTCGTGCGAAGGGTGGCGGGTTGTTTGTCCAGTTCCAGGCCGCCGTCGGAGCGGGTGTTCACCACGGGCCGTTGGCCGGTGATGTCGATGACGGCGTATTCGCCAGCCGATAGGCCGCGTAGCTTCAGCGCAAGCTTGCGGGTCTCGTCGGCGTTGTTGTTCGCGACGGCGGCCAGCGTGTAACCGTCGCCGTCCATTCGTCCGGCGTACACGTCCCAGGCGTCGTCGATGCCGGCCATTTCGATGCGATCGTCAGGACGCCAAGTGTCGATCAGCTTGCGAAAAAACTGCGAGATGGGGCGGACCTGCTCGTCCGGTGCGGTTTTGGGCGGCATGTGGACGATGGCGACGTTGCGGTCCTTATTCAGGATCCCGAGAGCGACGGTCTGGCCGGCCTTGGCTGCGCGGGAGGTCTTGGTCAGTGTGCCTTCGAGGAAGACGGTCGAGCCCGGCTGGGGGATGTAGAAGTACTTAAGATCCCAGTCGCCGAGTTCCTTTCCGGCCAGGGCGCCGGCCAGATCGTGCTGGGTGAACCGGACGGGGGTCGCGCCGACGCTCATGTGCCACATGTTGTCGGCCTTGATGCGGTAGCCGCCGAGGTCGGCGAATTCCTCGAGCGGGAAGACGGCGTTCTCGTCGCGGTCGCCGGTGAATCGCCGGGGCCGGTCCTCGTCGGAGAAGCCGGCGGCGTTGACCAGGATCAGCTTGCCGCCGTCGGCGACGAATTGGCGGACGCGGTCGGCGTCGCGCCGGGTGATGGAGGTCGTCAGGTCCGTCATGACGATCAGGCTGTATTGGGAGAGGTCCTTGACGGTCGAGATGTGCAGGAAGTCGGCGGCCAGGTTGGACGATCTTAGCACGCGCAGGCTGACGCTTTCCAGGTCGGCGTAGGGCCTGGTCTCGAAGAAGTCCAGGAAACAACTGGCCTCGGTGATCGGGAACAGGACCTTGGGCTTGATCGGGGCGGCCGGCAACCAGAGTTGCCCGGTGCGGTGCAGCATCTTGTTGGCCGCCGACGCCTGCAGGGCGGCGCGGTTGAACTTGACGGGCGGGCCTTCGTAGGCTTCGTCCTCGAAGAAGGCGATCTGCCCGGTCCAGTGCTTGACCTTGAACTTCGGTCCGTCGCGGCGGACCAGATCGGTGCGGTGGAAGACGTGGCACATGCCGTCGGTGTACCACTCGACGTAGAAACCCTTGGTGCCCTTGAAGACCCGGCTGATCAGGCGGTTGTAAATGTCGTACTCGCCTTTGCCGAGCCAGCGCTGTTCTCCGGGCTTGTGGTTGTGCTGTCGCCGGCCGTCGATGTAGGCGAACTCGCAGTTCAGATGGTAGCCGCCGACGATGGCGGCTTTGTTGAATTGCCGGGCGACCGACGCGGCCAGGTACGGGCTGTACCAGCCAAACATGTCCATGAACTCGCCGGGCTGATAGGTCTGGGTGGCGTAGTCGCCCTTGGCAGCCCAACTGATGTGCTCGGGTTCGAGCTTGGCGACCAGTTCACCGGCCGACTTGATCATCTGGTTCTGCGCCCAGCCGCGGAACTTGCGGAAGTTCACAAACTCGGGGGTGTGCGTCCAGAAGCTGGCCTCGCCCCGCACGGGCTGGACAATGTCTTCGAAGCCCTTGTACTCGCGGCCCCACTCGGCGTTCAGAGCTTCGATGGTCGTATACTTCCGCCGGAGCCACTCCCAATACTGGATCAGCGACTGGTCGTCGTAGCCGTCGTTGTTGGGGTGCCAGAGTTCTTCGAACAGATAATGGGCCGCCAGCGAGGGATGCTCCTTAAGCTGGTTGGAGACCATGGTGTAGGCCTCTCGCTGAATTTCCTTGCCCAGGGCCGAGTTCAGCGGCGGCTGGATGTTGTAGCGGTTCCGCCGGCCTCGGGAGTCCATTGTCGGCGTGCCCTCGCCCGATACGGCGTGGGGGACGAACGAGAGGATGTTCTCCTGGTGGATGCTGTTCAAGTACCCCCAGGTGTAGGTCATGTTCATGCGGTCGATGGTCTGCCAGGGGTAGTCGTCGGCGTAGCTGAGCTTCTCCCAGTCTGGCTTGAAGAAGTGCTGGCTGCCCTTGACGGTCTGGTAGCAGTGCAGCATGTTGTTCAGGCAGTAGTAGCCGAAGTGCTCCGTGCAGCCCGGAACGTAATGGTGCTGGAGCTTGAGGAAGTAGAGAGGCTTTCCGTTCAGTGTCAAGAAGCCCGTCCGCGTTTCGGGCTCCTGGGTCTGGAGCTTCGTCTCGGCGGGATCGCCCTTGACGAACGTGACCCGTCGAATGACCTCGCCGCGGCGCTTGATGATGCGCCACTCCCACTCGCTCATGGCCTCCTTCTCTTCGGTGGGGAGGATCACGAGGTAGCTGATCATCCAGCCCGTGCCGACTTCGTAGTTCCGATACTTGTCCATCGCCTTGCGCACGTCGGCAAACAGGCGGATGTTGATCTGGCCGTCTTCGACGATGACATTCTTGATGGGGTGCTGGTAGGGGCGGCGCCAACTGGTGCCGACGTTCTGCTTGCGGACGCGGTCTTCGACCTCGACGTGGAACCGTAACCCCTCGCCGCCGGCCTGCCAACTAGTGGAGAATCCCAACCCGAGTATCATGTTGTACCGCCCGTTGGGCACGTCGACGGCGAACTGGGTGTCGAGGTCGTCGTCGATGTATCGCGAGCCGCGGCGTTCCTCGACATCCTCGCGGTACGTCTCGTCGATGGCCCAGTGGTATGGCCGGGCCATGCCGACGTGGTCGCGCTCCAGCGGCGTGTTCAGATCGAGATATTTCTTGAAGAATTCGACATAGCTCCCGCCGTGATTGATGGCATAGAAATACCGTTTGTCATGGTGCTGCAGCCAGTAGCTGGCGCGGAGCCACGACTGGTACCAGCCGGCCCGGTCGAGCGGGATTGGGCTATAGCCGACCTGGTTAATGACCTCGTCGGCCAGCAAGGGTATGTCTGACTTGTAGTGGGGGATCGGCGGTCGCCAGAGCTTCTCGGGCTCGGGGTGAATCCAGCCGTAGCCTTTGTCCGAGGAGTAGTCAGTGTAGCGGGTGACGGGGACGAAGTCGTCCTCGATTTCCTGGTTGATGGGTCCGAAATCGAACAGGAACGTACGGCGCTTCTCGTCGCGCGCGACGGCGCACGGCCCGGTGACGGCCATCTTCGCCACATGCACCTCGGCGGCAACGCCCTTGTCGCAATGGATGCGCAGCACAGGGCGGAAGCTGTCGCAATCTTCGTTGAAGTAGGTCGGCAGCGGGTAGTCGACCATGCGCCACTGGTACGGATGGCTGCCGCTCTTCTGCAGGAAGAAGACTCGCTTGTCGGCGACGTAGACGCGGAACAGATCGATCGGCCCGCTCTGTCCGTGAGCGGCGCTGATGTCGGTCGTGCCCTCGCCGTAGGGGCCGCTGGTGGCCTTGCCGTCTTTGAGGTACTGAAGCGTGCAACGATATCCGGTGGGCGTCGTGTCCGTATGGCGGTACACCGCACGGGCCTCGCGTCTTTCTGTCTCGTTGATTAGGAGCATTTCGACGTGGATCGCGCCCTCGCCGGAACGTTTGACGACGTCGGCCTTGACGTCGAAGTTGTACTCGCCGCTGAAGAACTCCTTCGCGTCGAAAGTGTAGGTCACGTCGGGTGTGACCGAGAGCTTAAGACCTGTGGGCGTAAACGCGGACGCGGGGATGTTGGTCGTGTAGGCGCCCGGATCGAGCTTGGTAAGGTCGTACACGACGCTCCGCATCTGGGCCGGTGCGGTTGTGGCGGCTGCGAGAAGCACCAGTAAGGCGAGAGTAACTTGATTCTGACGTGGGGCAGGTTTGTAACCTGCCGTTTTTCTGACATTCTTGGCAGGTTGAAAACCTGCCCCACGACTGCCCATCCTACGTAATACACGAAAACGTGTGGCCGGATGCTCAGCTTTCATCACTTGCCCTCCTCGGCGACGGTGACGAGATAGGCTTTGACCTGGCCGGCGGTGAACGTGCCGGCATCGAACCCGTCGTCCTTGACGGCGACTGGTTTTTCGGCTGCCGAGATGCTGACGAGCTTTCGGGCGAACTTGACGGTCACGTTCCCGGCCGGCTTGCCCGCGGCCAAGTGAAGCACGCCCTTGCCGGACACGCCGAGGTACAGTGTGCCGTGGACCTCGGGCGAAGTCGTCGTGAAGACCTGCTCGGTGGCGGGCAGGTCGCTGCTCATGTGGACGCCCCCGGGCGGGAGTTTGGCCATTCGCTTCCAGTGCACCAAGTGGGTCTTGTCAGCGGGCGGGAAGGCGATAATCGGCGTGTCGGCATGCATTGCGGCGAGCGCTTGCCAGGCCGGATTCATCGTGGCCAGGAACGGGGCGAACCCGGCCCCGGCGCGGTAGCGAAGGTCGTGGCGAGCGGCGGGAGTGTTCCACTCGTAGGGCTTGAGTGCGTCCGAGGCGTGCAGGTCGAACTCGGCCAGGCTCAGCAGGTCTGGTCCGATTTCACCCGGCTCGCCGATCAAGAAGCCGCGCTCGCCGACGATGCCGCGCAGCGCCCGCATGCAGATGGCGAAGCTTGCGGCGTCGGATCGCCACGCGCCGTCGCGTTTGAAGGTGATCGGCTGCCCCGAGATGGTGAACGTACCGGCTGGCGGCGCATTGACCAGGTGGCTGGCGTTGCGGACGTAAAGGCCGTCGCGCTCGGGGGTGAAGACGTCGGTGAACCATTTCGCGTCGCTGACCAGGGCCTTGACATCAGCAGTGTCGACAGTCGCGCCGACGCGAATGCCCGCGGCGTGTGCAGCCTGGACGACAGCGGCCGTTGCGGCGCTGTTCGCCTGCCAATCGGCCGGGAGGATCAGCGTATCGCAGCCGTCGGCGGTCATGGTCTTCACGTCGTCGGGTACCGGCATCTTCGAAGCGGCATAGATCCGCGCGCCGATCAGCACGTTGCGGTCGTCGGCCGCTGCGCCGGGCAGGGACGAATGCTTCCGGCACGTCGCGGCCAGCGCGAGGCGATTGCGGTACGTCAGCGGCTCGTTCAGGCCGCGCGTCTTGCCGTCAAACAGGTTCCAGCCGAAGCCGAAGCACGGGTTGGACCGCATGCGGCCTTCCCATGTCGGCACGGGGCTCATCCCGGATTGAGGGCGGACCAGGAAGTGGCTGCCGAAGTCTTCCTTCGTGCCGACAAGACTGCGTGCGTCGGTCAGGCTGCAAGCCATCCAACCGTTTTTGGCTGAGCCCTTCCGGTGCGTCATTTCGTAGCCGGCCGAGCCGAACAGCAGCGGATGGCGTGTGAAAACCGTGCTCTTCAGGACCACGTCCATGTCCAGCGGCAGGTGCTTGAGGTCCTGGAGGTAGCCCTTCCAACGGTCGAACTGCTGGCTCGTCCCGCCGGTGACGGCCCAGCCGAAGCTGAAACTCGCCGAACGCGTGGGATGAAACTCCTTGTACAGCCCGTCGTCCAGGTTGACGAACATCTGGGCCCAGTCCAGTTCGTAGAGTTCGTCCTCCGGTAGGTCGATCTCCAGATCGGTCAGCACAACGCCCGAATCGTAGACGCGGACCGTCTGGCGGACGACCCACGGCACGGGACTGCGTCGGTTTTCCAGGATCTTCGGCCGACTGAGCGTCTCGAACACGATCTCGCGCGGGTCCTTGCTGATCAGGTTCAACGTGGCCTTGTTGTCGGCATTGGCGTAGGCGACGTGCCATTCGCCGGAGTAGTAGGCCCCGCGGTTGGTTGAGAAGCTCAGCGCGGGGATGGTGTCGAGGCTCTTCCAGGCGAACGAGCCGTTTACGCGGAGCCACTCGGACCGCTGGGCGCGCGGGCTGGCCTCGTTCCACCAGCCTTTGGTCGGCACGGTGCGCTGCTCGAAATCGGACATCTCCCCGCCACGGCGCGTGTCCCACGTGTATCGGAAGTTGGCTCCCGTGACGGTTAGCTTCGTGCCGGACTGCGTAACGTCCACAGCCGAGACCGTAGCGGCGAGGCATATGGTAAGGAGGATCGCCGTCATCCCGGAACGGATCGGATGCGATTGCTTCAGCCGTCCCTCCGGGACCGGAGTATTTGGTCCGTCGGGCGGCAGCGTTTTCATGATACCTCCCATTTCGCCCTGTGTGATCTACGGAACTGTGACGTGAATACAGATCGCAACCGGAATGAAGTGTAACAGATTACTGGCGCATATTCAGGTCTTCCATCATCGCCTGAGCGCCATCAAAGTCGTCACCCGGTAACTGAGTGACTTCGCGTGCGATTTCGTCTTTCACGGTTGTCGGGCAACGCTCATTCTCGTCGCGGATATCCTCAAGACAACGATCGCACAGCAAAGAAGACACACCGTCGCAGATGCCAGCTCGGTAGATGTACCAGGGTCAGAACGGATCGAGTCGGAGCGAGAAGCCCAGCCAGCGAGGCAGCAGGAACTGACCAGTCAAGCAGTGTGGAATCAGGTCAAAACCGCTGAGTTGTTAAGTGCGTCGGTCAATGTGATTACTCCGCACGTTGGCGATTGCGGTTCTTGCGGAGGAGGGGGCGACCTAAGCACCTTACGAGAATTCGTTTGGCTCGGACTTGCTCGCCAATTGAAGTGGACAAGCGTTCACTTGAAACTCGCTGGACCGGCACACCATCGGATGATCGGTTCGGCAGTACAACGGTAGGGGCCGAGAGGATGCCATCATCTGATCTGCCGAGCGCTGGTTCTGCGTTCTGGACAAAATGTGCGGTCCGGGGACGCCATCAAGTTCGGCCGAAATCCGGGCAGTGCAAGATGCAGAAAGTGGTGTGATTTGCGGTGTTCTTGCGTCGGCGGAGTTTCTTGCCCCACGCGAGCGTCAAGTGATACCCGCAGGCGATGCAAAGCACATTGTCGGGAGCATCGAACAATCACGAGGGGTGGAGCAATCAATCGCAAGGAGTAGCCGGTCGGGCCGTGGCCATGAGCGATCATGCCTCTGGCCCCAATACCATGCGGCGAATTATCTCGGTCTGAATTTCAGTCGCCATACGTTGATCGAGGTCGCTGGGCTGCGTACCGGCGACTTCAAACTCTACCTTTCGGGCTACCCTGCGACGTCGCGCTAGCAATAGGCATACGTATGCGGCGGCTACCAGTACGGCCACACCCAAGGATATCACTTTTGAGATGTTCGAACGCTGCCTGTCCTGAATGTCGTAGTCAGAAGGGAGATCAGAATCGTGCGACGCACTAGCAAGAGCGTTGAAGTGAGAATGGAGAAGGCCAGAAAGGTCCCGCAATAAAAGAAGTATGGCTAAAGCAACGACGAGTATCGCTCCAAGGCTAACTAGAAAACGCGACCCCGCCCGCGCCCGTACCCTGACGTCGTCTGCCGACGAAAAGACGATGCCGTGGTTTGGGCCGACAGTCTCGCGAAAGTCGATCGGCTGAAACTCACTCATCTCTGGAGGCATGGGGGTGCCGTCCAATAGCAGGGGCAACAGGTCTTTGTCTTTTTCTGTGGCCGCTTTCCATTCCCTTGCCACCTTGCGAGATCGACTCGCGTGCTCACACCAAAACACCACGACCAATTGGGACTCATCCAAGCCTCTGCTAATCTCGCCACGCCACCTCTTGCCCGGTTGAATATCGTCAATGCCCTGAAAGACGAGGGACTGATTGAGGCGAAGGAGTTTCACTACCGGCGCAACCAACGAAGCATCAGCATGGCTATAAGACAAGAAAACGTTTGTGCTCGGCCTCGTCATTTCGTCGAGCAGTTCCTTGCGGTCGCTGTCGAGCCAATGACGCAGATCCAGGGCTAGGTCATTGGCCACGTGGTAACGATCCGAGATGCGCTTTTCGATGCACTTCAGACAGACCCGTTCCAACTCGTTGGGCACTGCTGGCTCGATTTCCCGTAGTGGCTTCGCCTCGCGATGTAAGATTTCATCGTACAACTCTGCATGGTCTTTCCCGTGGAACGGAAAACGGCCAGCGAGCATCTGGTACAGGATCACCCCGAGGCTCCAGATGTCGCTACGACCGTCCAATCGGTGCGTCTCGCCGCGCACCTGCTCCGGCGACATATAGGCAGGAGTACCCGATCGCTCGCCTCGACGGCGACGCTGGATGTTCTCATGCACTGCCAGTCCAAAATCAGCGACGTGAGGTCTTCCCTCCTCGTCCAAGAAGATATTTCTGGGCTTCAGGTCACGATGCACGAATCCTTTCCGATGAGCAAATGCCACTGCCTCGGCAATGGCCGCCATCAATTCGGCAGCCTGTTTCGGAGCCGGTGGGTCAGATTTCAAAAGGGTCCGCAGATCCTGGCCTTCAATGTACTGCTGCACGATGACCACACGGTCGGCATCGCGGAAGACATCGTGAACCGTGACGATCCCCGGATGATCAAGCTGGGCGGCAGTACGAGCTTCCTCGACGAATCGGTCCCGCTCCACCTCTGATGCGAACCGTTTGGGCTTGGGCACCTTCAGGGCGACCAAACGCTTCAACTCAGTGTCCTCCGCCAGATAGACCCGGCCAAAGCCGCCCTTGCCGAGGATTCGTTGGACACGATAGCGGCCGATGGTTTCGGGAACTGGAGGTTCAACGACATCTTGCGGGGCGTCGGCTGTTTCGGACAGGCTGTGCGAGATAGAGGCGTCCGTGTCCCCATCTTCCCCATTCGTCTTGTGTCGTCGTTCGAGCGGTTCAAATGCCGCGTCCACTTCGCTGGCATTCTGCGGAAACCTCTGCTGGTACTCCCGAGCGTCCGCCGATTCACCTGCAGCCCTGCGCAGAGCCACTTCCTGGGCGATCAGCCTTCGCAGAGCGGCAGAGTGACAATCACGGGGTACGCGAGCCAGATAGTCCTCGATGCGCGGCTTCTGGTCTCCTTGCCAAGCCCGTTCGAATTCGCAGCACAGCGAGTCGATCTCCTGCGCCTGCGAAAGCGGCAAATCGGTTTCACTGTTCTTGCTCATCGCGGAGGCTCCTATCCCAGATCTGCCGGATCAGGCTTAGTCGGGCTTCCACGGCCTTCAAGCTGATTCCAGCCGTGCGATTTCCTGGCTGCTACAGCCCTCCATTTTGTCCGCGGCAGTTTTCAGAGTCAACCGTTTGAAGAACAGACACGGAAACAAGACGCGATGACCGCTTTGGCTGAACAGGCTAAATCCGAGCGGAGAAAACGTGGAAACGGGCAGTTCTTGCCAATCGCACGACGGATCGGACGTTTGCCGCGGATATGGGACGGTACTTTGGCCGTCCACGGTACCGACATCGCGTGTATGCGGTTACTTGACCCCATCCGTCGCTCGCCGTCATTTCCGGGTTCTACAGTGGTCAACGTGCGCGAGGCTGGTCGACCGCTTACCTGCGCGGCGACAACGGGACAAGGAAGAAGGCTGGTATGCTTTCCGCGGCTGAGAAGTCGCGGTCGTGCCGAGTTAAGTCCGTAACTGTAGGGAATCGAGGTTGGCTACCTCGAAGAAATCAGTTGATGTCATCCAGGAGGTGCAAATCCTCACGTGGGCAAAGGCTAGTCACCAGCCCGGTAGCGTTTACAGTGGCGACTGCTGTGTGAGTTGGGGCTAGGTATCGCGGGCGAAAGGCTGAGGTTTTCGGATAGAATGTTTGCGAATACCGTTTGCCGTGGCTACGAGTGTGTGAATCGAAAAGGGAGATCCACCGATGCGTCTCTCCGTCGCCATTCTTACCTTCGCTGGATTAACTGTGAGTGCTGCCGAAAGCGGGCTGTCCGCTGAGGACACAAAGCGCACCCCAGAGGAAATCCGCCGTCAAACTGAAGTGTACCGGGGTCACTCACCGATGCAATACAAGGCTTTGTCGCTTCGCAACAGCAGTTGTCCGCGGCTGACGACGAACGATCCGTTGAAAATACTGTCGTCGTCTTCGATCACGTTGTGAGCCAACTGTTTGAACTGCGGCTCGGCGGCGACAACGTAGGTTCCGTCTTCGCGGCTGACTAGATAGATCTTCCCGTCGGCGACCAATGGCGAGGCGTAGATGCGACCCGCTGAAGGCTTCAACCGTTCCTAGAAAACCACCTCACCATCTTCCGCGTTCACGCAACTCAACACGCCACCCTCTTCGCGGACGCTGTAGATGTAGCCGTTATGGAACACGGGGGACGGCACATTCGTTGTCACTTTGGGCCGCACCCACAGGCGATGCGAATTGGTCACGTCGCCGCTGCCGCCGGGACGCACTGCCGACAATGGGCCGTGATAGCCGTGCGTGGCGTAGATGATTCCGTTGTGCACGATCGGACTGGGGCAGAGGTAACGCGGTGGTTGGCTGCCGGCGCATTGCCAGAGTTCGCGGCCGGTATCGGGATCGAAGGCGCGGAGTTTATCCTCCGTATCTACGACCAGTTCCAGGTGATCGCCGGCTTCGACCATCACCGGCGTGTTCCACGACTTCTGAATCCCTTCGGCTCGCCAAACTTCGCGGCCGGTCTCTTTGTCCAGCGCCACCAGGCTGCCACTTTCCACGCTGGCGTTAACGATCACGAAGGTATCGTGCAGGATAGGCGATGTTCCGGTGCCGAAGCCGTGAGTCTGCTGCCCCACGTCGGCGTTCCATTGTTCCTGGCCGCTGAGGTCAAAGGCGTACACGCCCGAACTGCCGTAGAAGCAATACACTCGCTGACCGTCACAGACAGGTGTGCTGGAAGCGTAACCGTGCAGTGCGATCCAACTCTTGTAGTCGGCAACTCCGCTTCGTGCCGACGTGCCGGTATTCCAGACGATGCGGCCCGTATCACGGTCCAGGCACATCAGATGCCGCTTAAGGTTGCCCATGTCGCCCGGAGATCGCTGGTCGATGCCGTAGCCCGTATAGCAGGTAACGTAGATGCGATCGCCGAAGGTGATGGGACTTGACGCACCGGGGCCAGGCAAATCGGTCTTCCACACGATGTTCTTGCTGGCGCTCCACTCCAGCGGCAGGCCTTTTGCATCGGAGGTTCCCGCCCCTCCGGCCCGCGAAACCGGGGCCAATCGTCGCCCGCCAAGCTTGGCTTCCGGCCGCTTGCCAAGCTGCGAATGTAGTCCTGATCGGCCTGGGAGAAGATTGAGGCCGAAACAGTGAATTGCCTCCCGTCGCTGCGCTCGATGGTTACGTCGTCGCCGCTGGTACGCACCACACGAGCCTGAATCGTGCGACCCCGCTGGTCCTTGAAGTCGCGATACCTGGCCCGTTCACCGTGGATTTGCCCTGAACAAGACGCGTGGACGAGAACGCTCAGCAACATCGCCGTGAAGACGACACATCGCATCATGACAACTCCCCTCTGTGAATCACTTAAATACCGGCCTTATCGCATTCCGATACAATACAAGAACTGATCGCCGGGGAACAGCAACTATGGCCAGATTCCACCACGGTCATAGCGGTAGCTGAATCCGCAAGAATTCAGTATCTACGAGTCGCTTTGTCGGGCGTATTCGGACAGAGCCGGCAGCAGCCATCGAAAGTCCGCCTCGAGCGAGGAGAGGAGTTCTTGCGTTTGCTCCAGGTCGCCGTCTCGCCCCATTCTCTTTAGCAATTCAATGAAGAACCGCGTCAGCGAGAGGGTATGGAAACGTGCAACACCGAGGAACCGGATGAGGGAAATCTTCACGTCCGGTTCTGTGGGGGGATTGGTCGAGCAATCGCCGATTCTACCCGGACACCATGAAACGGGAACGCCAGGGTATGCTAGAGGGGCAGTGCCTGTCCTTCTTGCTTGGCACACAGATTCTTGGCCGCAAAGAAGGCTGGGATCAACTCTGGATCGAGGATTCATCCACTTGGACAGCGGACGCGGCGACGACACCCAAAAGCTCGTCGACTTTCCGGCGGAGCTCTTCGGCGTGCAGCCCAATCGATGTGGCTATTTGACAAGTGCTGCCTGTGTGGTCAATCTATTGAGCCGACCGGAATGACCGAAGAAAACCTGGTCCAGATCGGGGCCCGACGCCCGAATCTCGGCCGAACTCGACAGTCGATCCGTCACGTTCCCGCGGCAACCGGCGAGAAGCTCGGATCGGCGCGCACCGCGACCGCCGATTCAACACAAAATAGGCGAACACGCTACGCCGCTTGCGGTGCCAGCGTAAGATGGTATCGGGCGTGACGATCGTGGTCACTTCCATCAAAGCCTTGCGACCGAGCGTTTTGCCTTTGACTGCGATTAGTCGCCGCTGGTCACCCGCGCAGGCACCTTTTGCCCCCAACAGAAGGATGGCTTCTCGTCGAAACGCAGCGAACTCTTGCGCGCGGTGGCGCACACCGATGCAAGTTAGCAGCCTGCGTTTGGAGATAGAGGTCGATACACCTCCGCGCGCTAGACCCGACCCACACCACGTGATCGATACAGGCGTCGTCGGGCACACCCACGCGTCCCGAATCCTTCCCTGGCGTGTCTCGGCCGGACGCTCTCAGGTTCGGCGAGATCAATCCCTGGGCGGCTTTGACTTTGGATTCTTCAATTCGTCAGGATGCGGACTTCCGTTGCGGTGAGGCCAGCCTCGTCAGTGCGGGCAGGCGTCTGAAGAGAAGTTCGATGATCAGCAGCACGGCAGCGGCGGCGAGCCAGAATGGCGGGGTCAGAGGGCGTCCGGCGAACGCCTTCGTCGGGGTAAGGACGTCTTCGGTGGTCGGGTCGAAGGTCGTTCCGGCGGCTTCGCTTATCGCCCGGAGCGTCGCGAGGCCCCGGGCCGGGTCGTCGAACTCCGCTCCGGCGGTCCGTTTCCAGGCGGCGGCCCGGAGCGTCTTTCCGCCGGTTGTGACCAGCATCGCCCTGCTGCTGCCGACGGGCAGGGAATGCTGGCCGGGGGTCGTGGCGACTTCGACGATCCTTTCGCCGGCCAGGCGGTAGACCTTCGCGTCAGTCGGCGCGTCGACGTTCAGAACTGGCCGGCCGGCGGGGAAACCGACGCTCAGGGGCAGCTCTCGGTGCGGCGGGCCGAGGGCGCTGGCGACGGCTTGGCGCCAGAAGGCGATGTACTCGGTGGGGGTCTGTTCGATCCAGTCGGTCGCCCAGGAACCGGTGGCGGCGGATGTGAAGGCCAGCGACTGGCCGCTGCCGTAACGCATGCGGGCCAGCAACGGCTCGTTTTTCGAGCTGATCACCAACGGCGTCCAGGCGTGGCGGCGGGCGCGCGAACGGTTGTACCCGCCGAGGGCGGGCAGCTTCGTTACATCGATGCCGTCGATGGCTGGATCGTCATTGACCTGCCGGGCCGTCAGGGCGAGATCCACGAGCAACTGGTCGTCCATGCTGCGTGCCTCGCGCAGGACGACAGCGGGAATCTGGTCGTAGCTCTTGGTGTGATAGTGTCGGCCCTTGCCGGCGTAAGCCAGGGTGTTCATGAGCTTGACGTTGGGCGCAAGGCCGACGGAGATGGCCGAGAGTGTGATCTTGCGGTCCACCATCCTCTGCACGCAACGGCTGTAGTCCGTGCCGGTCTCGGTCTCGCGGCCATCGGAAATCAGCAGGACGTGTTTGTACGGCGAGTCGATCTGCGGCAGAATGCGGGCGGCCTCCTGCAGGCCCCCGAGGATGTTGGTCATGCCGAACGCGCCAATCCGGCTGACCTCGTAGCGGGCGGGTTCCAGGTCCTTGACCTTCGTCGGCTCGATGATGTTGTGGTAGTCGCTGTCGAAGCTGACCAGGGCGAGGAAGTCACTGGGGCTCAGGCCGTCCATGGCGGCGATGGCGATTTCCTTGGCAATGTCAATCTTGCCGACGGCGCTGGTGAGGCCTTCGTTCATGCTCCAGGAGTTATCCAGCACGATCATCAGCGCGAAGGGGACCTGCTCCTTCTTCGGGTCGAGATGGACGGCGAAGACCGGGTCGAGCGTCGAGTCGCGCCACCCGCCCGCGGCGTAGGCTTTTCCACCGCCGGTCGTGACCAACGCCCCGCCGTCTGCGACAAAGGCCTCAATGGCCTTCTGGGCGTTGGGCGAGACGTCGGCGGCGGGGGTGTTGTCCAGCACGATCGAGTCGCACGCGAGGTCGCCGGCCAGGTCGGCAGGCTTGACGATGCGGACCTGCATGCCGTTGGCCGTGAGGGCCTTCTTCAGCACGGCCGAGCCGGAGGAGTTCGAGAGGATCACCACGCGCGGGGCGAGCGGGACGTCGACCAGGGCGGTGGCGGTGTTGTTGGCGGTCAGTGAATCCCGGGCAAAGACAGCGCGGACCTCGACGCGATGGACGCCCTCGGCGGCTATCGTGGCCGGGAGCGTTACGGAGCTGACCCCGGCGGGCAGTTGAAGTTTCCGTTCGTCGGCAACCTCGCCGTCGATCAGCAGCGTCAGCGTGGCCGGTCCGGCGGCGGCCGAGCGGACGACGGCCTCGACGGGCGTGGGGACGTCCCGCCATACCGTCGCCGGGACGATCAGGTCGGCGATCAGCGATTCGCCCGCCAGCGGCTCGACGGGCGCGGCGTAGGCCGTCGCGCCGTCGTCGATGAGTCGCCCGACGGCGGCCAGCGGGTCGCCAGTGGTGGGGCGACCGTCGGAGCAGATCAGGGCGGTCTTGACGCCGGTGCCGGTGAAGCTCGCGCTAGCGACGTCGATTGCGCCCGCCAAGTCGCTGCCGCCTTCGGCGCCGAAATCGACGACGGTGACGGTGCACTTCGGCCCGATGACATCGCGGATTTCTGCGATGCGCGCGTCGAGTGCCTCTTGGCTCGCGGGGGAGATGGATGCGGATCGATCGGCGACGATCACCAGTTCGACGGGATCGCGGCTCAGCCCTCGTCGAGGGAGCGTGAGGCGAACGTCCATCGCCCAAGCCGCCAGCATCGCCAGCAGCGTCAGGCGGACCGCCAACATCGCCACGACGCGCCATCGCCGCCAGGGCAGGTGCGTCCGAATGGCCGCCACCGCGCAAACGACGCCCGCAACGGCCAGCAGGCCGACGGCGATCAGGCTCGTGATGGAAACGTCTGTGGACATTAGTCGTGTCGCGACACTGCTGAACGTGGGGCAGGTTTGTAACCTGCCGTGGGCCAAGTGTTTCCGACGCATTGGCAGGTTACAAACCTGCCCCACGGTCAACGTGCCGTCGAACTCCTTACTCCGTCAATCGTTTGTGGAACAGGGCCCACTCGGCGACCAGTAGCATGCCGGCAAGGCCGACCAGGAAGCCCGCCAGGGGCGTCCGGGCGGTATACTCGGGCGGCTCGCTGGCGTCGTGCCGTCGCAGGTCGCTTTCAGTGGTGCTGAGGACGCTGAAGGCGTGCGTCATGGGGTCACCCGGCCTGAGATCCAGGCCAATCCGCCGCCGGGTCCAGTCGCCCACGACCTCGCCGGGACGCAGCGCCTCCGGCTCGGGCAGCATCCATTTTGCGGCGTTCCGCATCAGCACCGGAAAGGCCGCCGCCAACGGTAGGCGACTGGCAGTCGGATTGAGCGGGATGCCGACCATTAGAACCTTCTGCTCGCGCAGCGGCGTCGGTGGCCGGGTTTCTGGCAGTGCGTCCGTTCCGATGATCTTGCCCGTCGAGCCGGCCCAGACGACAGGCATGTCGCCGGCAAAGACGATGGGCTCAGCCCAGTCGGGCAGCTCGGTGCGGACGGCGCGGTTGACGCTCAAACCGCGGAGGTCGACGCCGCGTAGCAGCGGATGACGCACTTGGCGAGTGACAGTCACGGGCTCATTGGCCAGCCCGGACACTTTCACGACGCCGGAACGCAACGGGTACAGCACGATCGCGCCGCCTTCAGGCCACGCGTCGGGCGAGTGGTTGACGTATACGGTTAGCGGAGGTGACGCGGCATTGGGTGTGGCGAGTGTGACGATGCCTTCGTCGACCAATGTGGTGAGCATGGCCGAGACGTAGGCGTTGGGTTTCTGCCCGTTCGGCGCGACGACGGCTACCGCCTGAGCATCGGCCGGTGGGACGACGATGCCGGCGACGTTGTCGGCCGCGAGGGCGTCGCCCTCGGGCGGGTCGGCCCGAACTTCGACGATCGAGGCTGCCCCGGTGTCATCGAAGCTGGCGGATTGTTCGGCGCTCTGACCGGCGGCCAGGCTCACATCGTCGAAGGAACGCACGGGCCGGTTCCCAAGCCAGATCGTCCCCGAGATCGTCCGCGCGGTTCGGCCGAAATTGGCGAGGGTGAAGCGGACGGTTTGTGTCTTGCCGCGGCGGGTGGCGCTGATGGTGGTGACGGCGATGTTTTCGCCGGCAGGCGGGGCGACCCAGGCGTTGGCGCGGTCGGCCCACGGGCCTTCGGGCGGCAGAGGGGCGTCGGTGAAGACGTACAGTTTTGTACGCGGGTCTGCGCCGAAGACGCGATAGGCCTCGGCCATGGCCGAGGGCAGGTCGGTCGGGCCGTCGAAGGGCTCGATGGCTCGGACGGTGCGGGAGGCGTCGGCGTCGACGGCGACCAGCGGTCGCAGGACGGTCATCCGGCCGGCGGCTTCAATGACGGCCACTTCGGCCCCGCCGGACAGGGAGTCGATCAGGTTGGCAGCGGCTATCTTGGCGCGGTCCAGGTTGGTCGCGCCGTCACGCGTGGCGTTCATGCTGGCCGAGGCGTCGACCAGGACGACGACTTTCGACGCGTCGATGCCCGAACCGCCGACGGCCAGGTCCACGGCCGCCAGGATCAGGCACGCCAGGATCGTCACCAGCAACGTGAAGCCGATCGCCCGTCGGAGGCGATCGGACGCCCGGCCGAACGGCTCGGACTTGAGAAAACGCTCCCACAGGTAGACCGCACTGGCGGCGATGCGGCGGCGGGGCATCGGCAGCAGGTACAGCACCAGCGGCACGATCAGTAGCAGCGCCAGGTAAAGAAAACCCGGGTTCCGCAGCGTCATGGATCTGCCTTTCGCAACTTCTCGAAGTAGCTCCGGGCGGTTTCGGCGGCGTCATCGGGGATGCCTTCGGCGCGCACGGGCCGGTCGTCGCTGCGCGCGGTGGCGACATCGTCGGCCAGCGGCTTGTCAGCGGGTCGGGCACGGCTGCTACGAACGGCGGCCAGAAAGTCCAGCAGCTTCATCGGGCGATCTTTGCCCTCCTGCGTGCTTGCGGCGCGGGCGGCGGAGATGACCTGCATGCCCTTCCGGCTCGGCTTGACGGCCAGACGCGTGGGGTTGCCGCGCGGGTCCTTGCTGGTGGCGTTGGCCAGGTCGGCATCGGATTTCTTCTTGCCGCCCTTCTTACTCTTGACCTTCGCGCCGGGGTCCTTGCTCATCACGGCCACGTCCACGCCGCCCTTGCTTTCAGCGCCGGATTCGTCCTTGGTCTTCTTGGCCTGTTCAAGGTCCTTGAGAAGAGCGGCGTCGAGCTTGACGGGATCGATCTTTTCGTTCTCGTCGCGTTTGGACGGGTCGTCTTTGCCGGCAATCTCATCGTCGTCCCAGCGAATGGGCGTCACGCCGGTCAGGTCGACGTCGAAATCGGTGGGGGCCTCGGCCAGGTATTTCTCGATCATCTCGTCGGTGATCTTGACGGTCTCTTCCGGCTGCGGCGCGTCGTCGATCATTTCCATCGGGGCCGGGTCGACGGCCGCGAGCGGCTCGGCAGGCTCTTTCTCGGTCGTCGGGGCCGGTGCAGGCGGACGATTGTCGACCGGCGGAGTGAAAGCTACGCGTTTGCCGTCATCGGTCGGCGCGGGGTCATTGCCGGTGGCGACCAGGCAGGCGACGCCCAGGACGACGGCGAGACCCGCCTGGGCGAGCCACTGGCGCCGCGAGCCAAGCGACCAGCGCGGCCGCAGGACGACCTGACGGGATCGACTGCGGGCCAGGTCGCAGGTCAGCTCGCCCAGTGGGCCGAAGCGGTCGGCGTCGGCAGCGAAGCTCCGGGCCGAGGCGAACAAATCGTTCGTGCCGGCGCGGCGGTCGAGCAGTTGGGCGAGGTCGCCGTCGGCGGGACTCCGCAGGCGGACGAGCATCGCTACGGGGACAATCGCAGCCAGAACGGCCAGGGCCCCGCTGGCGACGGCGACAGCCGGCAGGTCGAGCAACCTGTGCAGCAGCAGGCCCAGCAGCGCGACGTTGACCGCCGCCGCGGCCAGCAGAAGCACGGAACGGGCGGAATGCTCCAGCACCCACAGTCGGCGCATCCGGCGGATCAGTTTGTCGATGCCGTTCATGCGACAGCCTCCTGGCCCACGGCGGCGAGCACGCCGTCGATCAGAGCCTCGGGCCCGATGCGGTCGGCCTGGCCCTCGAAGTTCAGCAGCAGCCGGTGGCCGAGAGCGGGCGTGGCCACGTCGCGGACATCGGCGACGGTGATTTCCTGGCGCCCATCGCGCAGCGCGCGGACCTTCGCGCCGAGGATCAGGGCCTGGATCCCGCGCGGGCTCGAACCGAGCCGGACGTACTTGCGGATAATCTCCGGCGCCGTGTCGGCGTCGGGGTGCGTGGCAGAGACGAGCCGGGCCGCGTGCGAGCACACCTCGCGCGGCACGGCGACTTCGCGGACGGCGGCCTGCATGGCCAAGACGTCTTCCTTGGTCAGCACAGCCGAGACCTCCGGCGTCTGGGTGCCGGTCCGCCGGCGGACAACTTCGATCCACTCGTCGTCGGAGAGCGTCGTGAGTTTCAGTCGGAAGCCGAACCGGTCGATCTGAGCCTCGGGCAGGCGGTACGTGCCCTCGAGGTCCTCTGGATTCTGCGTGGCGACGACGAAGAATGGCTCCTCCAGTGGGTGCGTCTCGCCGGCGACGGTGACGTGGTGTTCCTGCATGGCCTCCAGCAGGGCTGATTGAGTCTTGGGCGTGGCGCGGTTGATCTCGTCGGCCAAAAGCACGTGCGTGAAGACCGGGCCGCGTTGGAAGACCATCTCTTTCCGCCCGGCCTCGTCCTCGACGATGATGTTCGTGCCGACGATGTCGGCGGGCATCAGGTCGGGCGTGAACTGGATACGGGTCTGCTTCATCGATAACGCCGCGGCGAGGGCCTTGCCGATGACGGTCTTGCCGAGCCCGGGAGCGGCCTCCAGTAGGATGCTGCTGCCGGCGAAGACGCCGGTTAGCAGGTCGTTGATGGCCTCGCGATAGCCGACGACGACGCGGCTCATTTCGTCGGCGAGTGTTTCGAATCGGTCGTGGAATTCGTTGGGGATCATCAGGCGACGGGCTCCTTCACTTCGCCGGCCATGGTATCGAGGATGTCGTCGGTGGTGACGTCCTCGGCCTCGGCCTGGAGGTTCCGCTGGATGCGATGGCGGAGCGCGCCCACGGCGACGGCGCGAACGTCGTCGCCGGAGACGTAGAAGTTGCCCTGGCTCAGCGCCCGTGCCTTGGCGGCGTGCAGAACGCCGAGCAACCCGCGCGGGCCGGCGCCGCTTTCAACGTACTTGTGCGTGGTGGGTGTGGCGTGCGGGCTGTCGGGCTGGGTGGCCCGGACGATCCGCATGGCCAGCTCTTCCACGTGCCCGGCGACCGGAACCTGGCGGACGAGCTTTCGCATCTGGAGGATGTCGGCGCCTGTGGCTCGGGCGGCGACGCTCGGGTAGCTGGCGAACGTCGTCCGCATGGCCACCTCGCTCAGGCCGTCGGTGGACGGATACCCGACCAGCAGCTTGAAGAGGAACTTGTCCAACTGGGCCTTGGGCAGCGGGTAAGTGCCGTCCTGTTCGATGGGATTCTGCGTGGCCAGCACGAAGAAGGGTTCGTCCAGCGTGTTCGTCGCACCGCCGATCGAGACGGTGTGCTCTTCCATCGCCTCCAGCAGGGCGGCCTGGGTCTTGGGTGTGGCCCGGTTGATCTCGTCGGCCAGCAGCAGGTTGGTGAAGACCGGCCCGGGCTGGAAGGCCAGCCGCTTGCCGTGGGCGTCCTGGACCAGCAGGTTCGTGCCGATGATGTCGGAGGGCATCAGGTCGGCGGTGAACTGCACGCGGCGGAACTCGATATCGAGGACCTCGCCAAGAGTTTTTATGAGGTAGGTCTTGCCGATACCGGGCACGCCCTCCAGCAGGACGTTCCCTTCGGCCAACATGGCCAGAAGCACGCCCTCGATAATCGGGCGCAGCTCGACCATGACCCGCTCGACCTCCGAGCAAATCGCGTCAAACCGCTGGGCGAAATCGGCCACGGCCTCGGCCGCGGTGGTGTCAGTGTGGTCGTTTATCGGAAGACTCCTTCCTTGGGCAGGCGGGCGAAGAGGACTTCGTCAATGTCCTGCGTGGTGGGCAGAGAAAGGTAGTGTGCGCCGTACCGCTCGAACTGGCGGCGGATGTCGGCGCAATGGTCGGCAAAGAACTGTTCGTAGCGCGTCAGCGTGTCGCGCCGTAGCAGGACGCGGAGTCGGCGGTCGGTTTCGAGGTCTTCCAGCTCGACATCGCCGTCGATGTCGGGCCGGGCCTCCTCCGGCGCGATTACGTGCATGCCGACGACGCCGAAGCGCCGGCCAGCCAGCAGACGCACGCCGGCTAGGACGCCCGCCGGGTCGAGGAAGTCCGATAGGACGAAGGCCATGCCCGGCAGGCGGTTCTCGGCGGAGAAGGTGGCCAGGGCCGCGGCCAGGTCCGTGCCGCCGCTGGCGGGCGGGTCGAGCAGGTCGAGGATCTCGTAGATCTGCGTCTTGCCGCGGAGGACCTTCGACGATTCGAGAAGCCCCTCGGCGAACAGGCACACGCGGACGTCGTCGTCGTTGGTCAATCCCACGTAGGCCAACGCCGCGGCGACGTGGGCGGCGAAAGCCAGCTTGGTCGGCTCGCCCAAGCCCATCGAGCCGGAGGCATCCAGGAGAATGTAGATTGGCAGCGCCTCTTCTTGCTCGAATATCTTGATGAAGACCTCTTCGAGCCGGGCGTACAGATTCCAATCGAGGTAGCGGATGTCGTCGCCAGCGGAGTATTCCTTGTGGTCGGCGAACTCCAGCCCGGCCCCGCGGCTGACGGAGCGGCGATGGCCGATCTGACCACCGCGGTGAATGCCGTGGGCGAGGATCTCGAAGCGATCCAGCTTGCGAAAGAACTGGCTGTCCAACGACAACGCCATATCTGCTGCACTCACCAAATGAGCCGACCGGCTGGGAATTATTTCCTAGTGTGATCGTCGGCGGTTAGGCTGTAAACCTAGCCCGGTCAAAGTCAGGTCAGGAAAACCGTTGCGGGATTTCCCGCCTGGACGCATCGAACACGGGCGCCACGGTCGGGTATCCCGATGATGTTTCCGCCGTCTAAGGCGAACGGCAGATGACAATTTACCCGCGACAGAGTAGCAGGCACACTCCGTGTGCCGTCCGCTTGGGGCTACGGCACACGGAGTGTGCCTGCCACTTTGGTAAGATCTCAACCGCCGCTCGCCTAATAGACTGGTCCCTCGCCGAAGAAGTCAGGCGGCCGTCGGTTGCCACGGGCGCGCCGGTCGCATAAGTTGGTTGAGCGTCCCAAAGCGGGTCCATAGGGCCGGCGATCAGTAGCTTGAGACCATTCGGGAATTCCACTTGTTGACAAGGAGAACCCCATGCTGTACCGAACTGTACTGGCCATTATCGTATGTATGTCGCTGACGGCGCTGAGTTGCGGCGCCGAGCAATGCGACGGCCTGCCGTTGATCTTTGCCGATGACTTCGAGCAGGGCGCCGACCGTTGGCAGCCCACCGACCTTAAGGCGTGGAAGATCACCGAGACGGACGGCCAAGGCAAGGTCTACGACCAGCACCGGCAAAGCGACTACAAACCGCCGCACCGAAGCCCCAGCAACCTGTCGCTACTTAAGGATATTGTGGTGGGCGATTTCGTGCTGCTGATCAAGGTGCGCAACACGGCTTTCGAGGCAGGGGGACACCGCGACTGCTGCATCTTCTTCGGCTACCAGAACCCTGAGCACTTCTACTACGCTCACCAGGGCCTGGTGCGCGACGCGATCTCGAATCAACTGCTCAAGGTAGACAAGGGCCCGCGCAAGCCCATCGGCCAGACCAACGAGGGCACACCCTGGGACAAGGGCTGGCACCAAGTCAAGTTGGTCCGCCGTGTGAAGGACGGCACGATCGAACTCTATTTCGACGACATGCAGAAACCTGCCAAAACGGCCGTCGACAAGGATTTCACCTGGGGAAAGATCGGACTGGGCTCCTTCGGCGATACGGCCCAGTGGGACGACGTGAAGCTCTACGGTCAGAAGGTCGAGCCGCCCGACGAGTAAGGGTAATCTCGTTGGGGTATTCTGATTCAAGAGCTGGAGAAGCGGTTTCGGTGGTTGCGGGGACTGGCTTCCTTGCCGCATTCACTGCGGACGCACAAAATTCAAGTTGCGACTCCGCAGATTCCCAGCACTCTTCGGGGACATTGACCACGCGTTTTTTCCGGCATAGCATGAGCCTTACCTGATCGACGAGACGCAAACACCGCTTACCCACGTTCATCAGCCCGATAAGGAGCCGCTCTATGACCGCTGACAATCCGAACCGCTCGCAAGATTGTCCCGCCGGTTCTTCCCAACCGGGGTGTCACCGCCGCGAGTTTCTGGGAGCGGCTGCGGCCATTCCGGCGGCCATGGCCACTACGCAGATGCTCGGCGCTGACGTGCCGACCGACAAGGCGAAGCCGCCCGATGCCACACCCATGCCGCAGATTTCGTTGGGCAAGCATTCGATTTCGCGGCTGATCGTCGGGTGCCACAACATCGACGGTGGGTCGCACATGTCGCGCTTCATGGACCGGGAGATGCGCGACTACTATACGCCTGAGAAAGCGATCGAGACGCTTTGCCGCTGCGAAGAAGTTGGCATCAACGCATGGCAAGGACAAGTACGTGGTCCTTTGCGAGAGATTTACGACCGCCATCGGAAGACGGGGGGAAAGATGGGCCTTTTCGGACTGACCGGCCGGGACGAAAGCATCCAAGAACTTGCCAAGATTGACGGTTTGATTGCCCTCGCCCATCACGGCGAAGTCACCGACAGGCTCTTCAAGGAGGGAAAACTCGATGTGGTCCATGACCGCTTGAAACGCATACGTGACGCGGGCCTGTTGGTCGGTGTGTCCACGCACATGCCCGACGTGGTCGATGCCGTCGAATCGAAGGACTGGGATCTGGACTACTTCCAGACGTGTGTTTACGAGCGGCACCGTGACGAGGAGGCTCTTGAGAAGTTGCTCGGACACGTTCCGTTGCCGATTGGTGAAGTGTATCTCAAGAGCGATCCGCCCCGGATGTTCAAAGCGATCCGGCAGAGCAAGCGGCCCTGCCTGGCATTTAAGATTCTGGCCGCCGGGCGACGGTCGGACGTGGAACAAGCGTTTCGAGAAACGTTTGCCGGGATCAAGCCCACCGACGCGGCGATTGTCGGGATCTATGACCGCTACAGCGATCAAGCCGGACAGAACGCTGCTTTTGTCCGCCGTTTTGGCGGCCCGGTTGGTGTGTCAGGGACAGGGAGGATTCGCTCATGAGGATCAGGGATGCGGCGTTTGGAGCCGCTATTCTGGCGCTTGGCTCGACTGCCGCGGCGCAGGACTGGCCTGTCTGGCGCGGTCCGAGCCGAAACGGCATCGCGGCCGACGGGCAGGACCTGCCGGTCTCGTGGACCGATACCCAGAATGTCATCTGGAAAACGCCGGTTTCCGGCCGCGGCGCTTCGTCGCCAACGATCACCGGCGACCGCATCTTCCTGACCACCGCTGAGGAAGACCGGCAGGTCCAGTCGGTCGTGGCCTTCGATCAAGACTCGGGAAAGCAACTCTGGCAAACGGATGTCAACCAGGGAGGATTCCCCGCCAAGATCCACAGGAAGAACACTCACGCCACGTGCACGGTCGCGTCCGACGGGGAACGGCTGTTCGTTTCATTCTTCAACAGGCGAGCGATCCACGTCACGGCGTTGGACCTGGACGGCAATAAACTCTGGCAGCGGACGGTTGGGGCGTATACGCCCGTGCGGTATCAGTATGGATACGCGCCCTCGCCGACGATCTATAAGTCCTCGGTCGTGGTCGCCGTGGATTTCGACGGCGATGCGTTCCTGGCGGCCCTCGATTGCAGCACGGGCCGGGAGATCTGGCGGACGCCGCGTCCGGCGAAATCAAATTTCGCCTCGCCGATCATCGCCCGGACCGCGGGGCGCGACCAGCTCCTCATCGGTGGGAGCGATCTCATCGCCTCCTACGATCCGACCAGCGGCAAGGAGCTTTGGAGGACCGAAGCCACGACCGAGACGACGTGCGGGACCGTCGTCTGGACGGGCAATCTCGTGTTCGGCAGCGGCGGGTTTCCGAAGCCGGGAATATTCGGTGTGCGAGCCGACGGCTCCGGCCGGGTCGTGTGGAAGAACCGCAAGGGTTGCTACGAGCAGTCGATGCTTGCGCACGACGGCTACGTCTACGCGGTCGACGACGGGGGCATCGCCCACTGCTGGAAGGCGGAAGACGGATCCGAGATGTGGAGCGTCCGCCTGGGGGGCCGGGTATCCTCCTCGCCCGTGCTGGCGGGGGGAAACATCTACGTCTCGAACGAAAAGGGCACAACGTACGTCTTCGAGGCGAATCCACACGAGTTTAAGGAAGTCGCGCGAAACCAACTCGGGAACGAGGCTTTCGCCACACCGACGATCTGCGGTGGCCGAATCTACCTGCGCGTAGCCGACACCGTGGACGCCGGGCGGCAGGAATTCCTGTACTGCATCGGCAAACGCTAAGGCACTCTAACGAGACCTCAATACCCGGTAGGTCAGGCTGTGCCTGACGGAAACCGGCTCGAATGGCGAGAACAAGCAATTCGTCAGGCACAGCCTGACCTACGAAGCTGCATCGGGGAAGATCGTGATCGCGTCATTCGATAGGGAGTCGATGGCGCCGCGATACTTATTCAGCCGCTTGAAGGCGGATTTGAATCTTGTTGCCGTTGCGCTGAATCTTCTGCGGCTGAATCTGGATCTTCCTTAGACCCGGTTGGATAGGCACGGCTTGAAACTGAAAGCGTCGTTGGGGCAACTCGAACTCTGCTCCCTTCATCTTCTCGAACTGATCCTTTTGCTCGTCGGTCAACACGTCCATCGTTTTGGTTTCCGTCTCCTTGGCGATCTCATCGAGTTTCTCGCGGTACTTTGTTCGCTCGACGTTTCCGTTGCGGATGTCTTGTGTTAACTGGACGCGCTTTTGCTGCCCAGCGGCGCCGGCATCCTGGATTTGCTTTTTTTGCTCAGGCGTCAATTGGAGTTTCTCGGCCACCGCAGCGTCACTGAGTGCCTGGAGCCCGCGAACCTGGAGCGATATCTGGTCCAAACGCTCGGCCTGTTCAGGCTTCAGCGCTGCACGGATCGCTTTCATCGCCTCGGCTGTTTCATCCTGCATCTTCTTCTGTAACTCCGCCATCTTCTTTTGCCGTTCGTCGCCCTGCAGTCCTCGCAATGCGGTGAACAACTTCTGACGCTGCACATTGCTCGTTTGCAGAACCTCTTGAATCTTGGCTGTCTGATCGTCGTCCAACTTCAGCTCTTCCTGGACCTTCGCATTGCGAACAAGATGGATTGGACTGTTCAGTGCGCCGCCGATGGCGACGGCGCGGGGTTGGACGCGCACTTGAATCCCAGGTTGTATTGCGGGTTCTAAAGCTGGCTTTGGGTTTGTGTGCTTCTCGTCCTTGCCGAATGTTGGCAAACTCAGGAAGACGATCGCGAGCATAGCGATGGCGAGTACAATTCTGCGGTCCATGTAACTTCCCCTTTTGCGAGTTAGGTGGGATGGAGTTGGAGTGACTCACACCGAGTCACAAACGGATACCTTACTTTAGTGCCACACAGGGCACGGAAAGTTCCCGGTCTGGCCTCTCGGCGGTTTTTTTGGCCTGAGGCTCGACGCTGCTCGCGACTATTCGTCAACTCACATACCAAGAGCCCGAAACCAACTACTCAAACACCGGATCATCGAATTCCGCCACCGGCACAAATCCGAACTGCCCCGGCCCCATCTTCAACTCATGTGTTTCGCCGTCGCGAGTGACGACCATCGTCACTTTCTCGTCCTCAGTCGCGACTATTTCCTTCCGTGCAAGGATCAGGTCCTGTCTTGTGGCGACGCCTTTGCCGCCATAGCTGACCACGATGTCGCCAGGTTGCATGCCGGCACGGGCAGCCTGGCTGCCGGGTAGCACCTGGCCGACCTTCAGAAAGGTCTTTTCCAGTTTGGCTTGCAGGGCTTTCACATCGACCGTATCCCCAGGCTGCCTGCCTTCGTAGGGGCTGGGGTCACCTCCGTCGCGAACCGCCTTTCGACGTAGCACCTCGCGGACTGCCCGATAGCAGTTGATCAATCCATGTCCCGTCTCGTAGTCAACGCCGGGCGCGGCAACGTCCGTGGCCGTGGTGGTGATGATCTGTTTCAAATCCCACGGCAGAAGGTCGGGATCGGCCGATAGCATCAGCGCAATGGCGCCACAGAACATCGGTCCGGCGAACGAATTCCCATTCATGCCGGCCGGGCGAACCGTACCGTCGGTCATCAACACGGGTAGCGCCATGTTGAACGCGCACACTTCGGGTTTCTGAACGAGCCCGTCGTGATAATGCTCCGTCTCCCACTCGACTGGACCTTTGCTGGAGAACAGGGTCCGTTGGAAGTTCCGTTGGACGCCGGCCGCGGCGAAAACCACGTCTGGAATGTCTTCCGGTACCCGCATCTGTACGGGAGTGGAGACTTGCTGAGCGAAATTACCGGCCCCGGATACGAAAAAGACACCGCAGAACGAACCATGCTCCATGATCTTCCGCCAGTGCGAACGATATTCACCAAGTCGAGGTATCGAGAAACTCATGCTGTATGTGTCGGCACCTTGTTCGATGGCCCACTCGACGGCCGCCTCCAGCCGCTGGGAGCCCATCACCCCGGTCCAAGAAGCTTCGGGCGCAATGCCGAACTCATACTCCTTACCCTTTACGCCGGCACCGCAGATGATTGCCGAGCACATGAATCCGTGCATCACCTGCCCCTGAAACTGTCCCGGGCCTAGCTGCCGCGTCGTCAGCACGGCCGTGTTGCGGTCGAAGTTGTAGCCGTGGTAGTCGTCCACCAGCCCATTCTGATCATCGTCCTTGCCGTTGGCTGGCGTCTCACCCAGGTTTCGGTAAAGGTTAATGGTCGTGTTGTCGGACAAGACAAAATTGAAATCGTGGATGACGTTCAAGGTGCCCTTTCCGGCCACACCGAACTCCTTCCAAACTTTATCGGCCAACAGATAGCGTATATACCAGGGGTGCTTGTATTGGTCGGGATCGAAAGCCTCTCGCTCGACAGGCTGAAACGCAGGCGGTTCACCCTGTTGCTTGCCCAAAGCGACGGCCTGTCTTCTCTGGCCTGACAGAAAAATCTTCTTTACGCCTTTGACCTTCTTCAGCTCATCTAGCGCGTCCGGCGCAATCGTGCACGAGAAACCATTGATGATCCAATGACGCTCGACATCGCGAATCGCGCCATCCTCGATCAACTTGTCCAAATCAGCTTCAGCGGCGGCAAACGATTCATCGCTGGCTGATTTCAACGTTCGGGCGACGGCTGCGCGCAAATCGCGGCGACCGCGTTTCGAAAACTCGGCGGCGCGTTTCAGGTACGACGCACCGTCCCCCAGGAACTGGCGATCAAACCAGACCTTTGCCCTGAAAACACGTAACCGGCTCAGCGGCGGCGTAGTCGCCTGCTGCATCCAAACGCCGTCGCCCGATACTTGTTCGAGCGATAACGTCTCGCCGCCCTTATCGTCCGAATCACTATCTTCGAGACCCCGTGCCGCGAGCCCGGCGACCGGCACGGCAAGTAAGACAGAGATCACACCAAGAAACAGAACCATTCGCCTTCGATGTACGCGCACTACACTATCCTCCCAAATTTGTTTGGCTTTACATTGTATCACAGAATTTCTCTCTGTATCTGGCGACTCCGATCACGGGATTCCGGTGTTGAGAGCCAATCTTCAAATTCAGAGTAGCAGGCACAGTCCCTGTGCCGTCCGCCGAAAAACCGGGGATTTGAGTCTTGGTTACGGCACTCGGAGAGTGCCTACTACTATTTGAAGACTGGCTCTGAGACTGCGAGAGAGCGGAATCGTTCAGACCATTCTCGACCTTCAGGCACACGTCGCCCTACTCCGAGAAAAACGGAAACAGCTTCTTAAGCTCTGCTTCGTTGGGCCGGCGTCCGTATTCGCAGATCTCGAGCACTTCGGCGTACTTCACAGCTTGGCCGCTTTCTGGGCCGTAGAACTTGACCAAGAGGTCGCGGTGATCGTCGGCGGTTCGCTGGTGGCCGGGCCCGCGGCGATTCTTGGCGTACTCGAGACGCTCCTGGGCGGTCTTGGGGATGCGGCTGACGCGCTCGTGGCTCCCGTGCACACCACCCTCGAAGAACTGCGATACCAGAGCACACATCGCCCGGCATTTTTTGTCCCACACGTCGTCGATCGCCACGGCAATGTCGGCCTCGAACGGAGTCGGCTTCTGGAAACGGTCGCGGAAGTACATGAAGACGGGGTTGCGCTTCAACGCGGGCACGTCGGGGCAGAAGAAGGGGACCGTCACCATGTAGGCCGAATCCATCACCAGCACGCTGGTGTAGCGGTGGTCGGGGTGGTAGTCGTTGGGTCGGTGTGTCATGACCAGATCGGCCTTCCATTGGCGGATCAGCCGGACGAACTTCTTGCGGTTTTCGAGCGTGGGCATGAGTTCGCCGTCGTGTATGTCGAGCACCTCGGTCTCGATGCCGAGGATCCTGGCCGCCTCCTGGGCTTCCGCGGTTCGCCGCTGCGCCAGCGGGCCGCCCGACATGTGAAAATGCCCAATGTCTCCGTTGGTGGTGGAGATGAACTTCACCTTGTGCCCGGCCGCGGCCCACTTTGCGGCCATCCCTCCGACCTGATACTCGCAATCGTCGGGATGGGCCCCGAAGCAGATGATCCGCAGCTTGCCGTCTGAGTCTTGCGCCCCGGCTTCGGCAAGCGGAAAAAGGGCGCCAAGGGCCACCAGAACGATCCACCATTTGCATTTCATGGAACACCTCCAGTTGTATTAGAATCTCGAAACGCTCGGACTACCAGTTTCATGCCGAGCCGCAGGCCGGTTACGCCGCCCAGTCTAGCAGCCGCGGTTCCCGGATCAACATGTGCCGCTGGTTTCGTGGCGTGGTGGACTATCTGGGCCATGAGTAAGGCGTTCCAGGCAGAGCCCCGTTTTGGAGAGGATCGCGAGTCACCACCTCCTCGGCCGCGCACACGGGACGCGTCGCCTATCGGTCAGAGAACCGTGGGAATGCGGTCGCCAACCAAGTTGTGTTTGCCAATCGCCTTACTCAACTAGAGAGCGCGAGAGTTTGCAGACGTTTGTGAGTGTGCGCGAAACCAGCCATAGGTTTCTTGGGCTTTTGGCGACGGGTGAGCGAGGTTGCCTGGCGGCGGCGTGATCGCAAATCCTTTTGTGGTATAAGGATATGCGACGATGGCCGAAAACTGTGACTCTCGGCCGTTTGAGTTATGCGGATCGGCAGCCGAGTTCGCAAGAAATAGAAAGGCTCCCCGAAAGGGACCCTCTTCGAACTCCGTTGTCGACAGCGTTCGGCCGTTGGCATCTACCTCCTCTACGGTGACTGGCCTGGCTGGGAGGGGCCGTCGGCATCAACTGGTTTCGGCTCGACTGGTTCTGATTGTTTGGCCACGACTGCAAAATCGATTTCAATGACGGCTCCGTCATTCTCAATGATGGGGGACTGGGCTCCCGCATTGTCTTCATCGAATGGTATGTAGCCATCGGGTGGCACGATGCGGACCAAGTACTTGCCGGCAACCTGGTCTTTGAACTCGTAACCTCCTTCGACATTGGTGAGTGACGAGGTGGGTTCCGGTATGCCTTCAAACACGTAGACACCATGTTTGCCCTCTGGTGCACCAATCAGAACTCTGTCATCCATCGCGACAACACTCGAACCAAACCCTTCATAATCTGGCCAAGGGTTTAGGTATGTGCCGAGCAGAGCCCCTGTGGCACCGTCGATTACGTAGACGGCGCCTTTCGCGAGGCCAGTTTCAAAGCTCCCTGGGGCTCCGACGAGGATATTGTCACCGATCGGAACCACGCAATGGCCGAAGCGTTCGCCTACTGTCGGATTGGGGCTGACACACGTACGCAGCAGTTTCCCTGTCGCAGCGTCGAAAGCATAAACGCAGCCACCTTCCACAGCCGTAGTGTCTGCCAGGTGAGCGCTGACGAGCACGGTGTCGCCCAGTGCTGCAATGGAGTTGCTTGAGTTCTGCGCGAAGGAGGCGTCTGTTGAGGGATTGTAGAAGGTCTGTATCAGCTCTCCCGTCTCCGTGTCATACATGTATACGGCACCGGGCCCCCTTGGCCCCGTTCGGTCCCTTGCGGCTCCGATCAGCACATTATTGCCCATCGCTGCAACTGAACGCCCAAAACGATCGTCCACCCCAGGGGAAGGGCGAACGAATGTACGCAGCAACGATCCAGTTGAGCCGTCAAACAGATGGGCGGTTGTCTCGGCGGTACAAGGCCTCGTAGGGTGTCCTTCCCCGACCAGTAAATCGTCCCCGACGACGGCTAGGGAGACCCCGAACCACTCACGCTCCTTGGGTGACGGATTCGGAAGACTCCGCACGAATTGGCCTGTCTTCCCGTCGAAAAGATGGACGCATCCAGTACCCATAAAAGGGCCATAGTCGGCTACTGCGACGTGACGCCCGAGGACGACAATACATGAGCCAAAGTTGCCGTGTACGTTGCCAAAACGGTTGGGGCGTCTTGCCGTTTCAGGGCTCCTCATTGTTCTCAACAGCTTGCCCGTCAAGCGGTCGAACATGAAGACCGCCCCCTGTCGATGTACATCGTTTTTATCGGCAATGAAGATCCTGTCGTCGTGGAAGGCGAGCGCCGTACCGTAGCGTTCCAACACTCCGAAGTCCCGATGCGGCTTCGGGATTGTCATTAGTGGCTTTTCGATCGTGACGACACGCTGCAGTTCAATCGTGCACTTGGGCAATCCCGACTCGTCACTGTCGCGAAGACCATTGCCGTTGCGATCGTGGAACACCGTTCCGGTGAGCGAGCCGTGTATGTCGACGACCCAGGGCTGGCGCGTCGCAGACTCGCCGATCAGTCGGTCGCCAAGGCAGCATGCCAGTCTGCCGTCAACAAATGTAGCTCGCACGGCTGGGTTTTGGCCACGTTTGAGCACGAAGGTATCGCTCTCGAATTCAATGTCACCGCGGCGGACGATGAGTTTGTGGTCGCCAGGCTTGATGCGGATTTGATCGCCGCTGTTGTTAATCGTGATCGTTTCCCCAGCGACTTCAACCGTGATCTCCGGGTCGTGGATTTCCACGCGGATTGTCCCGCGCGCTGTTTGAACGTAGATCACAATCGCCGCGGCGACCAGAACGAACAACGATGCCACCGCCGCTAATGCCCAACGACCGATACCACCACGGGATGGAGCAGCCTCTGCGGCGGAAGTGGCCCCCGACTCGGCAGGTGAGACAAAAGGCGACAGCGCCTCAGCCACTTCAGCCGGTGTCTGATAACGTTCGCTCGGATCCTTCGCCAACATTCGCTCGAGGGTTTCATCCAGTTCCGCCGGCACGTCTTCGCGAAACTGGGTGGCCGGTGAAGCCTGTTTTTCCACGTGAGCAGCCAATCTGTCACGGCTGCTGCCATCTTCGAAAGGTGCATGTCCGGTCACCAGCGCGTACAGCGTGCACCCCAAGCTGTAAATGTCCGCCCTAATGTCAGCCGCGTGAGGGTCCTTGCCCTGCTCGGGTGCCATGTAATCGACGGTTCCCATCACTGTGCCGACGCCAGTGAGTTGATGCGGCTCCTGAGTGTCCAACGGCGCCTCCGTTTCTTCGTCCTCCATCACGGCGTTACCAGCGAGCTTCGTGAGGCCAAAATCCAGGATCTTGACTTCCCCGTCCTTCGTGAGCATCAGGTTGTGAGGTTTTATGTCGCGGTGGACCATTTCGTGCTCGGAAGCGTGCTGCAATCCCAGGGCCGCCTGTCGCACGTAGTCACACGCGTCGCGGATAGGCAACGGTCCGTCCTTCTTCAAGAGTTCGCTTAGATTAATGCCATCCACATACTCCATGACCAGAAAGTGCGTATCGCCCACTTGATCAGCATCGTGGGCCGTCACGATGTTTGGATGCGACAACTGGGCTGCTGCCTGGACCTCGCGACGGAATCGTTCGACGGTCTCCTGATTTCTCGTCAACTCTCTGCTGATGAGTTTCAGAGCTACAGGTCGATGCATCAGCCGGTGTTCGGCTTTGTAGACGTCGCCCATTCCACCCTTGCCAAGCATTTCCAGGACGTCGTATCTCGGATGATCGACCAACTCTGGCGGCAAATCGAAACCCTCTACACGCCGAGATGCGGAAGATTCTTGCGTGGGGTCTTTTGATGGCGCGGAAGTGTCTTGGTGAAGCGTTGAATGTGTCTCGACTTCTTCAGGCTGTGGGGGCGGCCAGAAGTCCGTTTCGTCCGCATCTGGCGATTCGGACTGACGAAGCAGCGAGACGATACTATCGTTGGAGACATCATCCAGGGCTTCGGAGCACTTCGAGCATTCAAGGATGTGGTCTTCGATCCACTTCTCCTCGATCTCAGCCAATTCGCCACGTGCGTAAGCGGTCAGTTCTTTCTCCGTGGGATGCTGCAACTCGGTCTTCTCCGCCATGTGACCTACCCCCGTGAGAGATTGCGGTATGTGCGTCTAACTTCTATGTGCACGAGACCGACGCAGATTTCAGCAATTTGAGAAGAAATGCTCTCAGTCGCCAAGAAGCCCGTCACCTTCGTGTCGCAACTCCTTAAGAACACGGCACTTAGCAATCACGACAGCATTTGGCGAAATTCCAAGTTCGGTGGCCACTTTCTTGCTGTCCACGCCATCCAGGACAACGCGTCGAAACGCACTAACTGTCGACGGCGAGAATCGCCCCTCGATCCGCGAAAGAAGGGTCTGAAGCAGATGTACGTCGTGTTCTCGGCACCAGAGACGTGACAGTCCGCTGTTGGGATCCTCCAACTGTTCCAGCGAGCGAATGAACTCCGTGCCCCCTTCGCTGACTGGCCGGTGGTTTCGTTGACGCCAGAAATTGCGGATGCGGTTGGCGACGATGCCTCGAAGCCAAGCGCGGAACGCTCCCGAGCGGCCTGTATGCTGAAACTTGGGCAGGTCTTTTGCCACGGCAACCAGCACGTCTTGCACTAAGTCGTCGGCATCGGAAGGCTGTAAACCGTATCGCTGCAACCACCGCTGGAGTAACGGTGTGTATAACGCAGCCAAGGTCTCCCAGGAGTCCGAGTCTGATTCCTCACAGGCTCTTCGGAGCAGGCTAAGGGACGTCTTGTCCATGCCGATCTCTCGACGCTGAGAAGCCGAAGTCGAATACATCGGAACAACGCCGTCACTATACTCGAATCCCCTTCGAATTGCATCCGTCGAAGCGTTCCGCGGAGAGACAGCAGATCGGCGACGATGTCATCGCCTGCTCGCAGAGACCCGGATAGTCGGCCATCCAGCTTTCCGCCGTTGTGCAAATAGGAGTTTCCCATTTGACGGCCCACTCGGCGGCCTGTTGACATACTGCTTCCGAGACGCTGCGTAGCGTTGCCGCCCTGTTGATGTGTCTGCTCTGCGGTCTCGGTATGCGCCCAGCAGCGAATCTCGGGCTCCAAAGGCTCGATCTAGTTCAATCGACTATTTTGTCCGGATTGGGGGCATGGAATCAGCTCTTGCCTGAACGAGTGCCAACCCCTGGCATGTCTCTCGATACGTCGATGACGGAGAAGAACACGGCCATCTTCATTTTGTGGCGCACCATGCCGAAAACCTTCATGTCCTCGTCGGTGACGTACCAGCGTCCGACCATATAGACGGTTCCTCGGCCGTCGGTGATGAGATCGCCGGCCCACATCGGACGGCGCCCGCCGTCGATGATCTCACCGTGGTCGATGGCGTTGCCGGGGTCCTTCACGGATGCACTCATCAGGTGAAGAGGGGCCTTGCGGTCCTTCCCGCGAAACGTCCAAAAGAATCGCCCACCGCCGTAAGCGAAGCACTCGACCAAGCCGGAGGGATCGATTCCGTCGCGGATTGGCGTGAACGTGCCCTTGCCGCGCGGCGCCTTGCGTGAATCAAATATCCACATCTTCCCGGCCATGTGGACCAGCGCGCGGTGCTCGTCCAATGCCCGCAGACCTCGCCAAGGATCCCGTGAGGCGTATGTCAGGACTTCCTCGGGCAGGGCGTCGGCGTGGGCCTCGATCTCGCCCGTCGCTGCTCGGGCCACGTACAGCGTGCGCTGGTACCGCGTAGTCAGCCAGCAGTCGCCGCGGGCGTCCACGAACGAATGGAAGGCCGGCGGGCCGTGATCGCGGCGGTTCTCCCACCGGGCGACCAGGCCGAGGTCCTCCTTCCGGCCGGTCGCAATGTCCACGCGGTACAGTCGCGACCCCTCCCCTTCGTAGAATGGTGTGACATAGAAGTAGATCTTGCCGCGGGGCGCGTCCAGGCCAAGGGCGGAATAATTCGTGAAGTTCCGGTGGATCACACCGAAATCGCGCCACCGCCCGGTCGCCAGGTGATAGCCCAGCAAATGGGCGCCTGTGTACGCTTTGCGGCCTTCCTCGGTATAGTTGGCTAGGTGCGTACCGAGGTAGATCCACCCCTCGTGCTCGACGATGGGGCTGTGCAGCTTGCCCTGGGGCGGAGTCTTGGTCTGGTCTTCGCCGCAAATAGGCGTGATATTCTTGACCAGCAGCTTCAGTTCGCGGGTCGTCGGCTCGTAGCGGAACAGCGCCGCCCCGAGGTTGGGGTTGTGCGATCCGCCTCCGATGTAGACGTTACCGTCTGACGCGAGGAACGTCCCTTGCCACTGCCCGTCCAACATGCGGATATGGCGGTTCAGAGGGTAGTTGGCCAACCTGACATGCTCGGCCACACGCCGCGTCTCTCCCGCCGAAATCAGGTCAGTCGTGCTGCACAATGCCACGGCAGCGATAACGACAGCCGCCGCGAACGAGGCGAGTTGTTTCGATATCATTGTTCACTCCCTCAATGTCTCAGAGCCTGTCTTCAAATAGTAGTAGGCACTCTCCGAGTGCCGTAACCAAGACTCAGACCCCTGGTTTTTCGGCGAACGGCACAGGGACTGTGCCTGCTACTTTAATTTGAAGACTCGCCCTCAGGGGTGCCCAACTGCATAAGTATCGCGCAAAGACGTTCCTCATCTCGGTAGTTGCTTTCCCACAACGCTTGTCCTGAGCGTCCAGGCATTGCACGGTTCGGCTGTCCGCACGAGGACACATCGATGGACGTGATCGGGGCCGATCCTCTCGCCGAGGTTCACCGTGTTGTCAGGGAGCAACTCCGTCTCTGCAGAAAGCGGAACCGAGCTTTCAAACGTAATCTCGACGCCTTCCCAGGTGACGAGGAACTGCTGGCCGCTACCGGCAATCCTAACATCGCCCTGAGTTCCGAGGTGCCACCGAAAGACGGCCTTCTTCAGTTCGTCCGACGGAAAGACCACCTCGTCCATAACATCGAGCCGGCTTTCGTTCCAGGTGACTTTGCGATGCCAGCGTTCTGCGGCCGCATAGCCGGCCGTTGGATTGACCAACACTTCTCCTCCGTCCCCGTCAAGACGCCGCACTGTGATAGATGCAGGAGATTTCTTCAGGACGGTGCCCGGCACTTCCAGTACGTTGTGCCCGATAATCGTCGAGTAATGCGTGTGAATGCGAGGGTTGTCGTAACTTGGCGTACCCGCCTCGATCAGGATCGGCTTGCCGTGGAAAATGAAGTTCACGTGTCCGCGGTCAAAGTGGTCATGTCCGTCAAGCCGATGGCCCCCGCGGACCCACACGCCGGTGGCATCGTCCGACCAACTGCTGCGCCAGTTCACTCGGGTGGCGCTTTCGTACCGAGCAAACAGGCCCGGATCCCGGGTCTCGCCTGCACTTCCTCTGGCAAGCAGACCGACGAAATCGTCAGAGGTGCCGGAGAACTGATTGTTCAACGTCCAGCGGGCGACCGGGGCGTCCGTCAGTGCGACGAACAGAGATAGCAGACCACGGAAGCCGCCATCGGTCGTCGGCGTCTTTGCACACCCGGCGTCAAAACAGTTGATCCGGAAGCGGCCCGGTTGGAGATGGTGAGCCATCCATGCCGGGAATCGGCGCAGGAAGGGATGGTCCAATCCACGCCTGTCCCCCGTGACCGCCATCGCATGGGCGGCGTGAAGCATCGACGTGACCGTGAAGTTCGCATACCCGATCCCTTCGTAGAATTCTCCTTCCGGGCCCTGGCTGTCCATGGCCGCCAGCAGATTTCGCACGCCCAGTTCGTACTCCTCCGGGTGCTTCTCGTTGCCGAGCACAAGACACGCCCGGATTAGACCCTCCGTGGGCAACACCCACTGGTTCGTCCGCGGATTGTTGCTCCGGATAAACCAGCTTCGCTTGGTGCGCCAGTCGTCGGCGATGCTGGCAATCTCCTTCGTGAGTAACTGGTTGATCTTTTCGAGGAGAGCTTCGGGAATGCTGCCCGAAGGCATGATATCCAATGTGTCGGCCAGGGCGCGTACGCCCATGCCCGTTGCCAGCCAGTTTCCGTCGTTGAAGTCCGGCGGAACCGCTTTGGCCGATGGCGTGTACAGGGTGTAGCCTGGCCGCTGGAGGGGCGACCACGTGACCGTCTCTTCAAGCTGAGCCAGAATGCGTGAATGGAAGGCCTCTTCGCCGCTCAGACGGTACGCGGCAGCCAGCAGGGGTAACTCGCTATTGATCGCGCGGCTGGTGCCATAGTCCGACATGGCTAACGCGAACCAAGACTGTCGCGGACAACCTTCCAGGGCCCGGGCGCGGCCGTCCAGCCATGTGCGGAACTTGCCCACATCTTCGTACTTGTATACCCGTCTGACTATCGCCGTTGCGGCTACCCGTCGTGCCTTGGCAATCAGCCCGTCTCGATCTGCAGCCAGTGCATCGTTGTCCCGTGCGAAATCCAAACTGGCGGCCCAGGTTAGGACCGGCTTGGCTTCCTCTGCAACGCCATTTGCCGCTAAAGAGAGAACGACGCAGACGAAGCCGAGATACTTCAACATCAGGTGCCTCCTGGCCCGAGCTTGTGTTCCACAGCAGAACAGGGTAGCCCCCGTCCCGTGCCAAAACAACTCACGGGTCGTGAGAACGCAGATCACCACTCGACGTCCACGGGCACCGGCCCCTCCGCCGTTTGCCCTGGCAACGCCAGACTCGTCTGGATATCCTCTCCCGTCGGTGAAGCCGACGCCGGGATGGTCAGCGATACCGTGGCACCGTGTCCGGTCCTGTAAAGCGGCACTCCTTCCAACGTCTCAAAACCTATCTGCGGGGACGAAACCAAGTGTGCGCGTCCAGCGTCAAATGTCGCCGATAACGAGACGTCCCGATCGGTCTTTAGCTGAAAACCGTCGCGGCGAAGCTCGCTGCCCTGAATCAGTAACAAGCTGCGAAGACGACCCTCAGCGTCGAGTTCTATTACCCCGAACCGGCCCTTGAGCGACAATCCCGCCTCCGTCGAACCAGCCCCGTAGACGGCCAACCGCCGGCCACCATCGGCGTGCGTGATCTCCACAGCCGCTACCGCATCCCCCGGCAAATTGCGAACGCCCGTGGCCACCGGCGTCTTGAAGTACGCCTCGTGCACGGCCACGAAGGGAGCGTCCGCACCTGCGTGTCGTACCATCAGACTGTGCTTGCCCGGGTCCTGAAAAGTGCTGAGAGCAAATGCCGTTTGCCCTGGCACACCAGCCATTGTTACGCGCGAGAACACGTCTCGTTGCCTACCGGCATACTCGGAATTCGGGTCGGCCGGGATCCGCCAGGTCGCCGTGAACGGTGCGTCCGCCGCGCCCGTCTTGTAGTCCGCTTCACCTCGCATAACATACAGCGCCGGCTCGAATCCGCCCTTGCTTTCCATCGGAATCGAAAACGACGGTTCCTCGCCCACTCCGTGAAAGAACCAGTCGTGCACCTTCCCGCCCCGCACGTCAAAGATGTCCACAGTATATTCCTTGAACTGGCAGATGATGCGACGGTAGACACTCGTCTGGCTGTATGCCTGGTCGCCGTGGGCCTCGGCCACTTGTCCCGCTGGAAGATCGACGACCGTGACAATCCGCGGAATTCGGTCGCCTTTGAGATGGTTGGCGTGCACCTGCGAGGTCTCGTCGACCGTGACAGTGTTGTGAGCGTAAGAGGCACCGCTATAGACCCGCTGGGCTGGGTCGTGATAGTGAGTCCGCTTCTCTCCGGTCAGCATCCGGTCGCGCGAGTAGGTGATCAGGTTCAGTAGATCTCCGTGTTGGTGCCCCGAGCCGGGCTGCAAGGCACTCAGCCCCGCATAGAGCCGGTCCCCGCCGGCCTCGCGTTTCAAGGCCACATAGCCGCTCGACAGATGCGCACTCCGATAGGGCACTGGTTTCTCGACAATACTGTCGGCCCCGTAGATGAGCCCAATCAGGCCTCGCGTGCCGACTCTCAGCCTCCGATACGAGCCCGCTTCATCCAGACCCAGGTAGCGGTAGCCAATCTCCGCCGTCAATGGATAGGTGGCCAGGCTTACCCTTCCGCCCATGTCGCCGAACGGTGCCATGGTAAGATCCGGAAACGACTGGGCCGTAAACCACTTGATGGCCCGCCGCAGGATCTGCGTGGCCAAAATAGTCGATGGACTTGGGGGGGTTCTCGATCAAACTCGACGATGATTTGAAAAAATTGCCCGCGGCAAGCCTGATCGGTTGATCGAGGTTGCCGCGGGGTGTACTCCATATGGTTTTCCACGACCTTCGGAGTACATACACGATGTATCATGAATTGCTGTTCGATGCCACCTTCTGGACGTTTCTTTTTAGGATTGATCGAAAGCTTGCGGAAGAGGTGCGGGCGGAGAAGTGTCCGTCATGCGGTTTCCATTTGCACCACGCCAATTACCCCCGCAAGCCTCGTGGCCCTCGTGATCTTCCCGATGAATACCGCTACCGCCTGAGTTTCTGCTGTGCTCGTGATGGCTGCCGGAAGCGGGTGACACCACCATCGGTGCGATTTCTCGGTCGCAAGGTGTATCTCGGTGCTGTCGTGATCCTGGTCTCTGCGATGCGGCAAGGCCCCTCGCCGCGACGTGTTCGTGAGCTGACGGAACTCTTCCACGTCGATCGACGGACCATTTATCGCTGGCGAGATTTCTGGAACGAGTACTTTCCGAAGACCACGTTTTGGAAAGTAGCCCGCGCTCGCCTTGTTCCCGTTCTTGAAATCATGGAGTTCCCGCGATCTCTCTTGGTAGGGTTTGTGCAATCTGGCAATGACCGCGACGGCTGGAAGAGGTTGCTCTGCTTTCTCTCACCGATCACCACCGCAAAGGGCTTGGAAATCCAGGTTTTTGACGATCACGATCAACCCGCAGAGGATGCAACTCGTCGGTGCTGATCAGGCTCGATAAGGTCTCACATAGTTCCTTCACTCGTACTTTTTTGAGGAGATGTGATGACCAAACAACCGACTCAATCCACCGCTGCTCTCTGGGCCCGCTTTCGGTTTTCGGTGATTGGTTCCCTGTTGAGCGCTCCCCCTCCGCGCGGAGAGCTCAAGGCAGCCATCGGGTCGCTTGCCGAAAAAATCTGGGCGCATCCGATCACCGGCCGGGCTGTGCAGTACTCCGCCACCACCATCGAACGTTGGTACTACAAGGCGCGAAACGAACGGGACGACCCGGTGCGTGTCTTGCGGCGCGCCGTCCGCAAAGACTGCGGCAAGGTGTCTCTCGGCTCCAACCTGACCGAGCATCTGCGTCAGCAGTACCAGGAGCATCCGCACTGGAGCTACCAACTGCACTACGACAACTTGGTGAGCAGCGTGAAAGCCGACCCCTCGTTGGGGCCGCTATGCTCCTACTCCACTGTCAAGCGTTTCATGCAGACCCGTGGGATGGTGCGCAAGCGACGGCGGCCGAAGGGGCGCCCGGGAGAAGAGCGTGCAGCCCGGCGTCGTGAGAACCGGGAGATTCGCAGCTATGAATCTGAGTATGTCGGCTCCCTATGGCATCTCGACTTCCATCACGGGTCGCTCAAAGTGCTCACGCACGCAGGCCAGTGGCAGCGACCGATCGTGTTGGGCATCCTGGATGACCATTCGCGATTGTGCTGCCATATGCAGTGGTATCTTTCGGAGACCGCCGAAGACCTGGTGCATGGATTTTCGCAGGCGGTTCAGAAACGGGGTCTGCCGCGCGCTCTCTTAACCGACAACGGCGCGGCGATGGTGTCCGACGAGTTTACCGAAGGGCTGTTATCTCTGGGCATCGTTCACGAGAAGACGCTGCCGTATAGTCCTTATCAAAATGGGAAGCAAGAGAGATTATGGGCGACCATGGAAGGACGCCTGATGGAGATGCTCGACGGCGTCGAATGGACACTCGATTTCCTGAACGAAGCCACTGGGGCATGGACGGAAATCGAGTACAACCGCGCAGTGCATCGTGAGCTTTCGATGTCACCGGTCGAGCGGTTCAGCAAGGCGCCCGACGTATTACGTCCGAGCCCTTCCAGTCTGGTGATTCGCCAAGCGTTTCGCCTTCAAACCACGAGGGTTCAGCGCGCCAGCGACGGAACGATTTCGCTGGAGGGTGTGCGTTTCGAGATCCCATCACGATTCCGCCACTTCCGTAAGGTGGCCGTGCGTTATGCACGCTGGGATCTTGGCCGAGTCGATCTTATCGACCCGCAGAGTGGAACCGTTCTGGCCCCCCTGTATCCGCTTGACCGGGCAGCCAATGCCGATGGACGCCGCTCGGCCATCGCATCCGACCGCGGGCCGGACGACGACGAGCCGGACGATGGGATACTGTCCGACAGCACACCGGACGACGGTGGCCCGGATAAGCCGCTGCCGCCGCTGCTGAAGAAGATCCTCGCTGAGTATCGGGCGACGGGAATGCCACCGGCCTACCTGCCCAAGAGAGCCGACTCCGGAAAGTAGGAACAGAGAGAAGAGGCCATTAGTACTTCCCCGGAGACTTGTCACTTTTCCCCTGCAAACGACGCGAATCGTGGCGTGTCGACATGGAACGAAGGCAATGACAAATCCTCGGCACTTCAATGAAACCTGTGAGACCAAAGAAGGAAACCAATCATGAACGGCAAGAAACTGTTATCCCTGTGGGGACTGAAATGGAACCCGTTTTCGCCCGAACTCCCCAGTGAAGGCCTGCTGGTAACACCGAAGATTGAAAGCTTTGCCTGGCGAGTGGAACAACTTGTCCAGGAAGGCGGCTTTGCCTTGATCAGCGGTGAGTCGGGAACCGGCAAGTCGGTGGCGCTGCGGATCGTAGCCGAACGCCTCTCGACGCTGCGGGACGTCGTGGTCGGAGTACTGGAGAGGCCCCAGTCCAAGAACGCCGACTTCTATCGCGAGTTGGGCGAAATCTTTTCGGTCAAACTGAGGCCTTCCAATCGTTACGGGGGATTCAGAGCGCTGCGAGAGCGATGGAAAGCCCATGTGGCCTCCTCACGCATTAAGCCGGTGTTGTTGGTCGACGAATCGCAGGAGATGGATCCGGACGTCCTGTGCGAACTGCGAATCCTCTCCAGCGCCGACTTCGATGCCACGTCGCTGTTGACCATCGTCCTTGCGGGAGATGGACGTCTTTTGGATCTACTGCGTCATCAGGACCTGGTTCCGCTGAACACGAGGATTCGAACGAGGCTCTGTACCGAGGCGGCGACGCGTGATGAGTTGCTCGAGTTGCTGAAACACGCACTCGTCAAGGCAGGCAACGCGACATTGATGACCGACGGGCTCATGGATGTCTTGGTCGATCACTCGGCGGGTAACTACCGGTTGTTGATGACGATGTCCGCGGAACTCTTGGCTTACGGAATCGCCCATGAAGTGAGCCAGTTGGACGAGAAGTTCTACCTGGAGTTGTTTCACCCCAAGGGACTGATGTCCAAGAAGAAAGCGAGGGCCTGAAATGATTGTTGACAACAACCAATCACTACCCGTGGTTCGCGTTGCTGACATCGTGACCGAAGAGAACTCCCAGCATTGGCTGATCGATCAACTTTGGGGAGCGTCCGCCGTGGGTGTCATTGGAGGCCCGCCGAAATGTTCCAAGACGTGGCTGGCATTGGACATGTCTCTCAGCGTCGCCACGGGTACGGCTTGTCTGGATCGTTACGAGGTTCCCCTCCCTGGCCCCGTACTCATCTATCTGGCTGAGGACTCCTTGGCGATCGTGCGAGAACGGGTCGAGGGAATGGCTCGCCACCGTGGCCTCCAGCTCAATTCGGTTCCCATCCACGTGATCACGGCTCCCGTGCTCCAACTCGATCGTGAACCGCATCGCACACAATTGCTGGAAACGGCCAGGCAACTTCGGCCCCGACTCTTGCTGTTGGATCCGCTCGTGAGACTTCATGGAATCGATGAAAACCACGCGGGCGAAGTCGCCGAGTTGTTAGCCTACTTCCGCTCGCTGCAGCGCGAATTGGATCTCTCGGTCATCCTGGTGCATCACACCCGCAAGAACGCCGCAGGGGGAACCGCGGCAGGCTTGGGGCTGCGTGGTTCCGGCGACATCCACGCCTTCGGCGACTCGAATCTTTACCTCAGGAGAACCAGCGAGCGTGTCATGTTATCGAGCGAGCACCGCGCGGCGGCAGCGGCTCGATCGGTGTACCTCGAACTTGTCGCGACCGACGCGAAGACCACCCATCTTGCGGTGACTGGAGACGTCGGCGGCGAGAAACGACGTGACATTCAGAAACGAGTGCTGGATCTCCTTGCCAAAAACGGAGTGCTGACGCGAGCGAAGCTTCGTGAAATGCTTTCGGTCAAAAACGAACGCCTTGGTAATGCCCTGGAATCTCTCCAGCAAGCGGGGCGAATCAGCCGGACACCGACTGGCTGGCAACGCACCAATTGACTCGAAACGGACCTTCTAAGACGACCGTTCCCGTTCCCCATATAGAGAAAGGGAACGGAACGGTCTGTTGCTTTTCAACGAGAAAGGATCAGCCATGCCGGGCATCGACTTCAACAGGCTGCGTCACGAGATCACCATGCAGCAGGTACTCGACTTACTCGGCTTCGTGTGTATCCGTCGTCGAGCGGAGCAGTGGTACGGATACTGTCCGTTGCACGAATCCGAGCCAAAGCATCGACGGGCGTTCTCGGTGAACGTGGGGATGGGCTGCTACTACTGCCACAAGTGTCGTAGTCGAGGCGACCAATTCAAACTCTGGGCGGAAGCCACCAACAATCCTTTACACCCAGCGACCATCGACCTGTGCCGTCAACTCGGTCAAGAAATCCCTTGGGTTCATCGCTGGTGAATCAACCCACGTCGAACCATCAACCACCCCAAAACGGAACAGAGAAAGAAGAGGCCACCAGTACTCCTCCGTTGCATGTTAGAAGCGAGAACCACCGATTACTCCCATTAGACGCCCATCAACTATCGTTCTTACTCATAACGCTCAGGAGTTCTGCCGTCGCTTGAGCGAGAAAGATGGCGGCACATACAGGTTACCGACGGAGGCGGAGTGGGAATACGCCTGCCGCGCCGGGACGACAACGGCGAATCATTTCGGCAACAAAATGGTGAATGCCGACGAATACGCTTGGACTCGCTTGAACACTCGTAATGCCCAGGAGGACCATGCGCATCAAGTAGGTCTGAAAGCGGCTAACGGTTTCGGTCTACATGACATGCACGGTAACGTGCACGAATGGTGCAACGACTGGTATGATGCGAACTACTACCGAAGTTCACCCCGGAGCGATCCAGCGGGGCCGTCGACCGGTACGGAACGGGTGATGCGCGGTGGCGCGTGGGCCAACGGACCCGAGGACGGTAGGTCGGCAATACGCGCCCGGCTCAGGTTCACCGGTCGGGGGGTGTCAAGGGGATTTCGGGTGGTCCGTAGTCCAAACCGCTGAGCCCAGCAGGTCAAACAAGCCGATGATCGAATTCAAAGCTCAGTTGATCCTCGTTATCCTCTGGATGACCGGCACCGCCCATGCCGTGACCTACTACGTGGACGCCACACGTGGTCACGATGCATTCGATGGCTTGGTGGCTAAAGCCCGAAGTAGGCAACGGGGCCCTTGGAGGACGATGGCCCGCGTGAACAACGCGATGTTGCGGGCTGGTGATTCCGTCTACTTCAAACGCGGGGATAGGTGGACGGAACAGTTGATCATCCCCGCCGGCGGTATCACGGGACGACCCGTAACGATTGGCGCTTACGGCGACGGTGAACGACCGATTATTGATGTCCAGAATAAGGCGGCTGGTGTGGTCACGTGCTTTCATTCGCACGTGACTATCCAGGAGCTTTCCCTGATGAACAGTACGAACAACGCCTTAGGTGTTTCCTGCACTGGCGGATGTAAAGAAATCACAATCCGCGACATGGAAATCCGCAACGCCGGCAACAACGGCATCAGCATTTCGAAGGGCGGCGACGGAGTGCACATCGATGGGGTCTCTGTCTACAACGCTTCGAACAACGGCATCCATCTCGGCGGCTCCCCCGACAACAAGCTCAGCAATGTGGTGGTGGAAAACTGCCATATCTCGGGAACCGGCGCCAATGACGGCATCACCATTCACGAAGATGGCGACAACAATTCGGCAGGCAAGAACTTCGTGCTCCGGAACAACTACGCCGAGAACTGTGCGGAGCAAGGTTTCGATATCACGACGGGCGAACAAGTGCTGCTGCTAAACAACTCGTCGGCCAACAACAAACAAGGCGGCGTCGTGATCGGCCATTCGGCCAGGCAAGTCACCGTCGATCGGCATCGCAGTATGGACGAGCCCACGACGCAGACGTCGGCGGCCGTCAA
>JADHUC010000318.1 GCA_016784735.1 Pirellulaceae bacterium
CTCCGGAGACTGCTGAATAAGTCGTGGGGTAAGCTTCCAGCTTGCCAAATACGTAGGCAAGGAAAACGTGGGAATCAACAATGCACAAGGTCGGCAAGCTGGAAGCTTACCCCACTTTGGTTTCCGCTAGCATTTCAGCAGTCTCCTCCGGCTTCGGGTTAAACGACGCGGGTTTGGGCCGCAGCGTCAGCTAGGCGCGCTACGTCCGGTCTGCCGGATAGCCGCGCCGTCAGATTGCGGCAAATGAAGATCTGGCTTCCGTCGGCCAAGGGAGCCACGCGGTCGTGGAGGAGGATTTCGACTCGCGTCTCGCTCGTTCCGGCTTCCTTTGCCTGATCACGCATGATCCGTGTCAGCTCGTCGATGGCGAATTGCTGGGCATCCTGGAAATCGGCGAATGGTGGCGCGTCGGCAAGTCCGGAGACAAGGTACTGACCGTGCTCGGCCGGCGCGATTTCGACCTTCTTCTGAATGAAGACCTGACTGGTGATCGCGCCAATCGCATTGGCCACATCAGCATCGGGCGGAAGGATCGGCTCTGTATCGAGAAGCTCGGCCACGTCTCGGAGGTAAATGTGAACCGGCGCGCCGATACCCACGATCGGATACTCCAGCCCAATACGGACTCGGTAGTCGCGGTTGCCGCCACCGAGCCAGTTGTCGATCAACGTTGAATCTAATGCCGAAGATCTCGGGTCATCGGCGTCAGCCCTCTCGGCAAGTTGTTTCTTCAGCAACTCGGTCGCCAGCCGCCGCACAATCATATCGTGGACAATCTGCGCAAACTCTCGCTGCGAAACACTCAGCAATCGGCAGAAGAAATCACAGAACCGCTTCGAAGCATCCGAATTCCAAAGCTCCAGGCCGCCGCCCGCGTGCAGCAGATCTGTTGGCGTCAGCGCCGAACGCTGAATCAGGTACCTCTGTTCAAGCCGTTCTAAGGGGAGATAATGCCAGTTTGATATACCCAGGCGGTTGGTAAGCTCGTCCACGCAGCAGGGACCGTCCGACAACGCGTCCAGGAGCCGTGTTTCCTTGGCGGTCAACTGGCTGTTGCCGTTCACGTTGCCAACAGCCACCAACTCCATCCCACGCGTGGATCTTCGGTAACGATCCAAATTAGCCTCAAGCCAATCGAGGGCCCGCGCGCCGTCACAGCCATCGCGATACGTCCAGGCAACGGGGGCAACACGCAGCGGACCGATACAGAGTTGTCCGTTCCGTCCTCGTGCAATCAGGCTGTCGCCACCCAGTCCGACCGTCTGCAGGTCCAGCGCACCGACGTGCGTCTTCCATCCGCCGACCGACGCACCTTCGCGGCACGTCTCGACGACACCGTCGCGGATCGTGGCCGTGTCCGTCGTGGTGCCGCCCACGTCAAGCACCATCGCGTTTTCCAACCCGGCCAGATAACTCGCCCCGGCGACGCTGGCAGCGGGCCCGGAAAGGATTGTCTCGATCGGTCGGCGGCGCGCCATCGGCAGGCTCATCAGCGTGCCGTCACTTCTGACGACCACTCGCGGAGCCGCGATACCGCGCCCGCGCAGGGCTGTATCGGCATCGTCCAGGAATGATGCCAGGCACGGGATGATGCCGGCGTTCAATGCGGCCGTTACCGAGCGAATACGATAGTTGCTCTTGTCGGACAACTCGTGTGCGCAGGTGACGCTCAGTGACGTCTCCTGCCGGATCATCTCCTTGATCTGAAGTTCGTGAGCCGGATTCGAATGGCTGCCGTAGCCGGATACGGCAAACGCCGTGACTTGCTCCTCGTCCAACAATCGCAGAATCTCTCGCCGTGCCAGCTCTCGATTCACCGGCGCCAGTTCGCGCCCGTCGACTTCGAGCTTTCCCTCCAAAATGCCGATGGGACGGTACGTGATGTCAGAAGACGCGAACAGACCGTACGGCGGAAAGATCAGCAAACCCACTTTCTGACCCCGGCCTTCCACAATGGCGTTTGTTGCCAGGGTCGTGGATATGGAAACCAGATCCACTCGCTCCAGACGCGCCGAGTCGAGTTGGTCGAGAGCCTTGCCAATGCCGACGGTGAAGTCCCATTTTGTGGTTAGCGATTTGGCTTTCTGCAGCACTTCGTCGCGCCGGAAATCGTACAGCACCACGTCGGTGTAAGTGCCGCCAGCGTCGATGCCCAGCCCCAGCCGGACGGCGCTTTTCGGGCCAGTGTCATCCGATGCACCTTCCTGCTCGAAAACCAAGGTGTGATCGCCGCGGGATGCCGAGCGATCAACCTCCCATACGGGCACGGCGGTCAATGTCCTGCTTACCGGATCGTGGGCCGTGACGTGATGTTCCGGTACAATCAGTACCTCGTCGGTCGAGTTACGAGCCGTGATCAGTTTCGCCAACAGTTCGTCCGAGCCGGCAATCTCTTCATACTTCCAGCCGAACTCGGCCGCCATCGCCTTGGCCATATCCGCGTACCGCTGGCGATGCCCGGATACGCCCGTGTCGATGAAAGCGGCCCGTTGGTAGTTCCGTTGCCAACTGTTCAGAAAGTCGCGAATTGCCGAAGCGTTTTCCTGGCCGTACCGACTGAGCAGTTGCTGGAACGTGAAGCATTCGGGTCCGCACGCAATCGGGCTGTCGTCGAGCGAGTGGGGCAGCGTCTTCTCCTCGACCCATCCGGCCGACACATAGTAGGTACCTGGGTACTGGGAGAACTGCTCGTGGTATGCGGCGTCGGAGCCGAGGAACAGTGCGATACAGTCGTTTACCCTGGGAATTGCCAAAGGCACGTTTCGCGCGTGTACTCCCACCGTCCCCAGCCCGCACACACCGTAGCCCACGACAATGCGATCGGTGTTGGTCGTTGCCGATACCTCGTCGATCCGCTCCTGCAAACGCCGCCGCAACTCGTCGGGCCGGGCGTGCAGGCCGCCGGGCAGGAACTCCATCGTCGCCACGGCACCGAGACGCCGCAAGACATGACGCGTATCGGTGGCCAGCACACCACAAGCAATGATGTGAACGAGCTTTTCCGGGTTTTCGGCGGTTGGGTTCACCGTTCTGGGATTCCTGGTGTCTCGGACGATCGCGAACTCATAGAAAATCCTACCTGAGGATTCACCGTCGCGCATAGGGGCTTGACATGCGGTGCCCAAGGCCTTACTAGTTTGGCTCCCCAGGAACGGACCTTCCTTTGGGCGCACCATGCCCGGCCGCGGGACGCACTTTTGGGCGTTGGCGGTGCGACTAGCCCAGGAACCGCGGGTCATCCCCCTATCCAAGCACAAGCTCGCGATTCGCCGTGATTGTGCGCCTGCCGTACTGCAGCCCTAAGCTGCATGGCGATGGCAACGACTGCACTCCGCTCGCGCAACAAGGAGACACGATGCGTACGACTACCCTTACCCTATGGCTCGGTCTATTGGCAACTCCATTGATGGCCGCGCCCCTCAAGTGGCACACCGACTACGGAGATGCGTACCGCCAAGCGGAACAGAACGAGAAGTTCTTGCTGGTTTCATTCCATGACGAGGAAAAGTCCTTCACACCCCCGTCAGAAATGCGGAAGGCCCTCGAACCCTTTGTGTTGTTGAAGGTTTCCACAGCCGCCACGATCACCGTGGATACGGAGGAGAAATCGCTCCTGGATTGTGCGTGCTTCCGACCGCTGAAGAACCAGCCCGGATTGGCGGTGATCAATTTGAAATACCGTGACGAGAAGTATACACGGGTGGTGACCACACTGAGTCTCGACGAAGCTCAGCGTTCGAGCGTTCGCGTGCTTCAGTTTCTCGAAGAGCCCGAACGAGAACTCGGGCCGGCGTTGCTCAAAGACGAATTCGGGCTCTCCTGGCATACTAATTACGGCGCAGCCTACAGCGAGGCCAAGCAAGCGAAGAAGCTGCTGATGTTGGCCTTCGACTCGGACAACCAGCGGTTCGTGCCTGGCAAGATGCAGGTTCCGCTGCTTCGCGGCTGCGTGTTGGTGCGACTGCGAGTGGAGGATTCGCGAGAATTGCTCTCGCATCCGGGCTTGCGACAGTTCCACGGCGACGCGGGTATCGGCGTAATTGACCTGAAGAACGAAGGCACGTCGTACGGCCGCGTGGTCAACGTTTTGCCAGCCGAATACCTCAACAACAAAGGCACCGAAGCCATGCTGAAGCTGGCCCAGGGCAAGACCGACCTTCCCAAGCTCGAATGGCTGACCGACTATCACCAGGCGCGCCAGCAGGCCGAGCGGCAAGAGAGGATGTTGCTAATCGCCATTGATTCGGACGACGAGGCATTCTCGCCCAAGTCACAGTCCATCCCCACCTTGCACGGCTACGTCCTCTTGCGGCAGAGGATTGGCACCGAGTACAAGGACAAGGACGATTCCAGGCTGCTGGTCCAATTTGCCGATTTCCAGCCGCTGCGCCAAAAGCCCGGCTTGGTCGTCTACGACTTTCGCAGCAAGGACGCGCCGCACTACGGCCAGGTGGTTGGCGTCATGCCCTACAAGTACCTCGGTTCGAATCCGGGAAACCGAGTCTTCAGCGAGGAGGAGCGGGAGCGCGAGTTCCTTGCCCTGGAACCCAACACGCTTACGCGGCGGATTTTGACCTGGGCCATTCGCGTCAGCAAGGGCCACGGCAGAACCACGCGGCTCCGCAGTGCCGACGGCCGGCCCGACTCGCGGCTGATGACTTGGGCATTGAAGAACTCCCAGTTGCAGTGCCGATACGGATGCGGCCACCACGCCGGCGGGCCCATGCGTTCCGAGATCGCATCGACCGGCCCGGGCGATGATATCGTGGACGGGGCGTTGAACATGGTCAGCATTTGGCGCGGTTCGCCGCCGCACTACAGCACCATGGTTCGCTACCATCGCGAATTCGGCTACGACATGGCCCCCAGCAGCAGCCACCACTGGTACGGCACCGGCCGGTTCTAATCAGGACGGAGGTAGGGTGGGCCAAAGCGGACCAACCGGTATAGCCTCACGCGCCCCGACAGCTCAGCGACGGCGGGGACGCTGCCCCGGACGAATACCGAGCGGCGGCCCACCGAAATGTGCCCACCACTTCGATTCCGCCCGCATCCTGCCGAACGACTCGCCCGCCGCCGATGGCGCGCGCCCCGTGCCATCGGCCTCCACGAACTGGATAGCGATTTGCGGTGGGCCGCCGCTCGTCGTTCGACGATTCGACGTGGATCCACCTCGGTCTATCATTTGGCGGGGCACCGCCATTTGTACCTGGTTCGCTCCGGCCCATCCTACGCCGAAACCCACCAAGCCGGATTCCTGGCACGGAGGCGACGGCCTCAGCTAATCGTCCCGCTCCATACTTCGCAACGCCGCGTCCGGTGCGATGCTTTCGGGATCGTCGATTGCCAACTGCCTGTATAGCTGCGCCAATTGGTCGCGCATGCCGATTTCTGCCAGGCTATCCAGCCCCCGTAGATCGGTCAGGTCGTAGTTCATGCGTTTCCTCCAAATGCGCAACGCATCGGCGTGACCGCCCGCCTTGGCCGCCAGCATGGCAATGCGTCCCAGCCATGCGGGTTGCTCGCGCGGATGGAGTAGTTTTCGCGCCGCCGGCCACGTTTCTTCCGCTGCTCGCCAGTCGCCCACGTCCAGGTACGCTTCGAACAGCGTGAAGCTGGCGCGAGAGGTGGACTTCGCATCGGTCTGTCGCGAAAGGACGTCGGTCAGCAGTGGAATCGCCCGCCGAGAGCCGCCGTATCGGGTCATCACCCAAGCCAAGTTGTCTGCGCGGCTCGGGTCGGCGTCCTTCGCCAGCTTCTCGCCTCGCGTCCACAGTTCGGGTCGCCGGTCCGGTCGTTTGCGGTGGGTCTGAGGTTGAGCGTTCTTTGCGAAACGCATCAACAGGCTCTGCTCGAAAATGTCCCATTTGGGCCGGGCCTCAAGCACCGCCCACAGCCGGTCATCGTCAGGCTCCATGTAATACGTGTTGTCGCGCTCGATGTCGAGCATCATCCGTACGATACGCGTGGCGTATGCCGTCTTTGGGTCCGTCGCCTTCAGTTCGGGCCACAGCAGACGCATGCCTTTGTCGTTCCAGCCCAGCAGTCGCACGTAGTCGCCCAACACCAGCGCCCGAGCGAAATTCTCGCCCTGGCCTTGCTCGATTTCATACGGCGCGGGTTTGGCCAGCTCCAATGCCTTCTCGTACGCCTGGATCGCTTCGTCGCGTTCCTTGCGTCCGGCGAAATACTGGCCGCGCTTCTGCCAATACTCGTACGAGTCCTTCTTTTCCGGTTCCGCCTTGCGAATGCGGTTCTCGATCACGCGTGCCCCCGACGCGCCTTGTGTCTGCCCGGCAAACTGCGCCATGCCTGTCGGCGGAATTCCATTCGGATAACGCTTCGTCAGCTCTTCAAGCAACGCCTGTGCCTTTTTGGCATCGCCCGCCTTCTTGTAGGCATACATCAACTCGTGTCGCGTCCCGTCACGTATCATTTGTTCGAACGATTGCGTCTGCCCGAACGCCCGCGCCCAGCGCCGACTGCGCTGTTTCATGATGCGATCGTCTTCGTCAGAATACTTCAGTTCGAGCGATCGCAGCAGCAGCGGTATCCCTGCCTTTGGACGCAGCCCCGCCAGGCTCCGCCCCAGGTCGTAACACGGTACTACGAATTCCGGTTTGGCCACGGCACCGATCCATGCGGGGTCGTAATCGTCGAGGCCCACCCGCCGCACTGCCGCGAGATAGCGAAGCGCGGCGTCAGCGTCGGCGGGGTCGTCGCGCACCGCTTTGGCCAGTTCCTCAATCAGCAGTCCCGCCGTCCCCTGGCGCTGTCGATAATCCAGACGCCTGGCGAACCAGTATCGCAGACGCGATGGGCCCAGATAGTCAAGTTCCTCCTCGCTCGGCTGATCGTCGCGGTCGCGCGCCGCCAGCCAGGCGTCGATCCATTTTGGATCGCGTCCGGCCTCTTGCCAGTGGTCAACCAACCAGCCCACATGCGCCCCAGGCATTCGTTCGCAGAACTGTTGCGCCGGCTCCCACCATTCGCTGCCGATCAATGTCTCGGCCATCTGCTGCCGATAGAATCGGCGCGGCTGATGTTTGGCCTTGGCCAACGCATCAATCAATCGCGACAGTGTCTTTTCATGTCCAGCCCGATGCAACACGCTAAACCGCAACATCCACTGCCCCGGCTCATCACCCCACGGCTCGGCCGACAACTCCCGAGCCCACTGGCTAACGTTCCGCTCCTGCAACTGCTCGACCACATACCTCTCGATACTCCACCACTCGTCCGGCAAAACATCGGCCTGCGGCTCCTGAGCCCCCAGCACCGGCATCGCAGCCAGTGTCAACATCCACGTCATCCCCCATGACAGAAACCCACGCCCAAACATGGCGAACCCTCCGATCCCCGGTAACGACTTGGCATCCATACCTGATTGTGTGCGCCACCCATCCCTCAAAGCAAGCCAATCCATGTAACAGCCGCGCAACGAAAGCCGCAGACCTCCCCGTCAGCGGGTTGCGAGAATATCGCAAAACGGATACAGGGAAATCGTCGCTTTTGCTGTTCTGCTCCCCCCAGACTGTAAGTTAGTGACGCACGAGAATACAATGTGCTTATTGGGAGGTGTTGCCTTCTCAGTCGGTGCGAGTGGAGAAACCGGTTCGCGAATTGGGAAGAAGCCACTTCGGGTGACATCGCAAGCGAAAAGGGCAAACCATGACGGGATTGGCCATTGCGTCTCGTTTCCTCGGACACGCGATTGGCTCATTCGGGTTGTGTCTGTTCACGTTGGTTGCGGCAGCCGGCGACGCCGGGCATGTTATCGAAGCGTCCAGGGAAATCCCGATTGCCCATGATGTCGATATCGTCGTGGTTGGAGGATCCAGTGGCGCGGTCGAGTGTGCTTGTCAAGCGGCTCGGCAGGGGGCGAGCGTCTTCTTGCTCGCGCCCCGACCGTATCTGGGCACTGACATCTGTTCGACGCTGCGGCTGTGGCTAGACGAGCGCGAGCGACCGAAGTCGAAATTGGCCGTTGCGTGTTTTGGCGAGGAGCGCGCCGCAACTCCTTTCTCGGTCAAGGCCGCGATGGACCGAGCCTTGCTGGAGGCGGGAGTTTCGTATTTGACCGGATGCTATGCCACGGATGTATTGTGCGACAAGGATGGTCGGATTGCCGGCGTTGTCATGGCCAACCGCAGCGGCCGGCAGGCTGTCCGGGCGAAGGTGGTTGTCGATGCGACCGAGCGAGCCGTCGTCGCGCGATCGGCCGGCGTGAAGTTTCGTTCATTCGAGCCAGGAGCGCAGACGTTCAGACGCGTGGTAATCGGCGGACAGATGCGAACCGGCGACAGGATGTCGGGCGAGAAGAAGGATTTCACCTGCGTTTCGGTGGCGAAAGGAACAAAGCATCGGCTGCCAGTCTACGAGTACACGCTGCGGATCGACCTGGAAGATGACGGCTTCAGGTCCTTTCAACGTGCCGAGAATCGGGCGCGGGACATGACTTATGACGCAGGATCGGAGTCGGCATCCGAGACTCTGTACCACGTTCCGTCCGACACGATCATCGGCGAAGGACACCTGGGCTCGTGGCCGGGCGCGGACGAAGCAATGCTTGAAGCGTTCCGGCCGAAGGGAACGGCTCGACTGTACGTGCTGAATGCGTACGCCGATCTGGACGGCGCGGCCACTGCGAAGCTTCTGCGGCCGCTGGAACTGATGGCGATGGGCCGGCGGATCGGCAGGGCTGCGGCTGCCGAGGCTGCGGAACTTCCGGCTTTGCAGGAAGAATGTCTTCCGGCGGTGGATGCCGATGGTGGAATCGCGGTGACCGTCGGCGAGGACCTGGAAGGGATCAGGTCGAGACAGAGCGGGGCTGTTCGTGCTGGTCGCCGTCCTTTGCCGGTCCTGGGGCGATACGATGTGATTGTTGTGGGCGGCGGTACGTCGGGCGCTCCGGCGGGTATCGCGGCGGCCAAGAGCGGCGCAAAGACACTGGTCGTCGAGTACCTGTACGAACTGGGCGGTGTGGGCACGGTCGGCTTGATCGGCGCGTATTGGCGCGGCTTGCGGCGCGGATTCACCGCGTATGTTGACGAGCAGGTAAACTCGCGCGAAGGCGCGTGGAATGCTGTGGAGAAAGCCGAATGGCTCCGTCGAGAGTTGATCGGCAGCGGTGCGGAAGTGTGGTTGGGTACGCTTGGCTGTGGCGCGCTGGTCGACGATGGACAAGTCCGCGGAGTCGTGGTGGCAACGCCGTGGGGTCGCGGTGCCGTGCTGGCCGACGTGGTGATCGACGCAACAGGGAACTCCGATATCGCGGCCTGCGCCGGCGCGCAGACTCAGTACGGTATCTCCGACCGAGGGAGTCTGAACGTGCAGATCGCGGGCTTCCCGGATCGTCCTATGAAGAACTCGTATGTGAACACGTGCTATACGATGGTCGACGACACGGACGTTGTGGACGTATGGCACTTGATGACCTGGAAGCGGGTCGCGTCCCCGAAGGAAAAGGGGGCCTTTGACGTTGGGCAACTGGTTGACTCGCGCGAACGCCGTCGCATCGTCGGCGATTACATCCTGACAACCAACGACATCCTGAATCATCGCACCTTCCCCGATACGATCAGCCAGCACTATAGCAATTTCGACGCGGCGGCTTTTCCAGATGCTGACTTGCTCCTTCTGGCGGACGCCAAAGGGCCGAACTTCCACACCGATTTGCCCTACCGTTGCCTGTTGCCAAAGGACCTGAACGGCATCCTGGTGGTCGGATTGGGATGCAGCTCAGATCGCGATGCAATGACGCTGATTCGCATGCAGCCCGATCTGCAGAATCAAGGTTACGCCGCCGGTTTGGCAGCGGCCGCTGCGGCAAAGTCGGGCGGGCACACGCGCGACATCGACATCAAGGCAATTCAGCAGAGGCTCATCACCGAAGACGTCCTGGACCAGCGCGTGTACACGGACCGGGACTCGTATCCAATGAGCCCCGAGGTGATCGAAGAGGCCGCATGGACGATTGGCAATGCGGAAGCCCGCCAGATCGAACTACTCGCCGCGTTGGCCGTGATTCTGGCTCATCCCGATCAAGCGATTCCCATGCTGAAGTCGCGGCATGACAGTGCTAGCACCGAAAAAACGAAACTCGCCTACGCAAAGATCCTGGGCATCCTCGGCGATCCGGCGGGTGCCCCCACCCTGATTGCCGCGGTCGATGCCCACGATCGCTGGGACAAGGGCGTGCCTCTGACATCCGAGCGCAAGACGGGAAACACGTTCAGCGATCTGGATCGGCTGGTCATCGCACTCGGTTTCAGCCGGGCGCCCGCGGCACCGCAGGCCCTGCTCAGAAAACTCGAACAACTGCGGCCCAGCGACAACCTGTCCCACTACAAAGCGATATCCCTGGCATTTCGGCATTTCCACTGTCCCGAAGCAGCCGGGCGGCTGGCGAAACTCTTGAGACAGCCTGGGTTTACCGGCCACGCGACGGTCGAGCCCGTCGTTAAGCGAAAAGGCGGCAACGAACGCGAGTTCGCAACCGTTCGAGAACGCTTGCTCACCCAGGGCGGCAGCCTCAACCGAGCGTTCAAAGAACTGATTGTCGTGGCAATGCTGTACCAGTGTGGGGACCGGGACGGAATGGCGAAGGCGATATTGGAGAGCTACACGAACGATATTCACGGGCACTTCGCCCGCTACGCACAGCAGACATTGGACGGCCAGATTTTCGGCTCGCCGCCCTAATAATGCTCGATTTCGCCCACGAGACGCCGAACATCCGGAAAACGCCGCCGCCGTGCGCCGACGTCGTGGTCGAGGTTCTTGCGTCGCACACAACCGTCGTCCGGGCGCTGGACGCCGTTACAGCCAAACAGTTAGTCGTCCACCGCGAGAACGACAAGGCAAGGATCCTCGTGCCCGAGTTCCCCGTCATGGCGTGCGTCGTCATCGAGTAAGGGCTGCAGCATCAACACAACAGACGATTGGGCTTTACCTCGCCGTCTTGCAGATGGCGTACAGACTTTTGAACGTGGCGACATAGAGCGTGCCGTTGGCGGCGACGGGTGTCGCGATAATCGGGCTGTCCAGCCCGATGGTGGCGAGCACGTCTTGTTGCTTGCTGGCGGCAAACACCCAGAGGTTGCTGCGTTTGTTTCCCACGTAGACCTTTCCATCGGCCACCAGTGTCGAGCCAAACATTGGGGCGCGCGTCTCCTGCACCCAGTAGGGCTTACCGGTCTCGGCGTCCAGGCAGTGGATGTTCTTTCCGTAATCACTCACAAACACCAAGCCGTCGTGGATCGCGGGCGTCGCGCAGCAGTGATCGTCGACCGGATGCGACCAGATCAGGCCCGTTTCGGTGGCGTCGCCCGTTCCGGTTGCGTCGATACACTTCACCCACGCCTGGTGTTTGCCCCACCAGATGTCGCCGCCGCCGGTGACATAGATCCGGTTGTTGTGGAAAACCGGCATGCCCATGATTGTGCTGGGGCTTTCCTGACGATTGCGCATGTAGCGGTGGACATTGTCCTTGGGGGCCGTCGGATCGCAGTCGAATCGCCATACGCGTTCGAGCGTCTTTGCGGGGCCGACCTGTTGGTTCGACCCAAGTGGCTTGAAGGCGTAACAGACGCCGTCGCCACCGCAGAAGAAGATCCGCCGCTCGCCGTTGACGGTGCCCAACGATGGCGACGACCACGTGCAGTGAAATACGCGCGGTCCGATGTGCTCGCCGTCCTGAGCCAACAGCCGGCCCGTCTGCTTGTCGAGCACGATCAGGCTAGGCGCGTCGGGCTGGGGAATCCCGCTATGAATCCTATCCACGCCGTTGCTCGTGTTCAGGTACAAGTTCGGCCCGTCGATCAGGATGGAACTGCACGGCGAGTCGTGCGGATGGACATCGAGTTCGGCCGGCATGTCGAACAGCCACACGATATCGGCGTCGATGCTTGTGACCTCCATGGGCGGCATCCCGGCCGGAGCCATGTGGCGACCTTCGTCCCGGTAGGGCCCGTCGTTGCCGTCGGCCTGGCCGTTGAGGTCCAGACAGATGACCTCGGCTCGATTGCTGACCACGTAGACCCGATCGCCTTCGACCGTAGCGACCGAACAAATCCCGCCCGTCCGCCAATCCAGGTACTTGGTGTCCTCGAGTCGCGGCACGACAAGCTGCCAGCAGAGGTCGCCGGTCTTCTCGTCGAGACATAGGAGCACGCCACGGTACCTGGGATGCCGAGGGTCACGCGGCTGCGCATTATTGGTGCCGATAATCACCTTGCCGCCGGCAACGACCGGCGAGGAATTGGTCTCTGTTCCCAACGACGCTGACCAACGGACGTTCTCGCCAGTGTCCGGATCGAAAGTCGCCGGCAGATTCGTTTCGTCCGACACCATATTCCGCGAATACCGTTGCCCCCACTGCGGTTGGTCAGCCCCGAATACACTTGTCGCCACCGCGACCAAGCATAGTACGGCGAGGACCAGCAGCGGTTGGTAGTATTTTCTCATCAGGCAATCTCTCCTTTCACGACTATATCGAGAATCAATGTACGGCCTCCCATGCCAGATCCTGAAGCGTCCCTTTTTGCTCAAGCATCAGCATACCCACGCCCACGCGCGGCCACGAGGGGGCCTCGTACTTCACGCCGTAGATGCAGAAGAATCAACCATCCAGATGTAGTAGAAGAATTTCGGAAGCGGATTGGGGTGGCCGGAGCTGGACGAAAGGAAGCCCCGGTCCTGCGATCGCCGGGGTTTCGCACGGCTCCAACCCCGGCCACACATCAAGAGACCGGAAGTTTGATTTCCGCAGCAAGTTGAGTTATCCTGCTATCCATAGAAGAAACAACTGTAGTTGCGCAACAACCAAGACAAAACCTGTTACGTGAGGAAAGTCATGCAGAACCAGAACACGACATTGTCCAGAAGAACGTTCATCGGCGGCGCCGCGGCTTTGGCCGCATCTTCCATGATGCCGGGCCGCGTCTTCGCCGCCCCGGCCGCTAAACCCAACTCGAACTTCAACGGCGTCCAGATCGGAGTCATCACCTACAGCTACCGTTCGCTGCGCCCCGACGCCGAAGATCTGCTGAAAATCATCACCCAATGCGGCATCAGCTCTGTCGAGTTAATGGGCGGCCCGGCCGAACAATTCGCCAAGGCATACGCGGAAAAGGCAGGCGGGGACAAGGCGTCCATGGAAGGATTCAAGGCGCTGCGAAAGTTGTACAACGACGCGGGGGTCAACATCCACATTGTCAAGTTCGGCAATATCGGGAATCCGAACATGCCTGACGAGCAAATCGAAAACTACTTCGAGATCGCCAAAGCACTCGGGGCAAAAGGCATCACTCGCGAAATCTCCGAACCGGCCGCGAAGAAGCTCGGGCCCATCGCCGACAAACACGAGATCATGATCGGCTTCCACAACCACACGCAACTCACCCCAACACTCTACGACGGCGACATTCTCACGTACGGCAAGTATCTGGGCATCAACCTCGATATTGGTCACTATGTGGCGGGTACCAACCAGTGCCCCATTGCGCTGATCGAGAAACACTGCGACCGAATCCTCAGCCTCCATCTCAAAGACCGGAAAAAGGACAACGGTCCGAATATGCCCTTCGGGCAGGGAGATACTCCTGTTGCCGGCGTACTCCAGTACATGAAGAAGAACAAATTGACCTTCCCCGCCGACATCGAACTGGAATACGAGGTTCCCGAGGGTTCGGACGCAACAAAGGAAGTCACAAAATGCGTCCAGTTCTGTAAGGAAGCCCTGGCATAGGCAACGATGAACAGGACGTTCGGAGCCGCATTCGAGGGCTCTATCCGGCCTCCGCGGCGGATTGTCCCCGCGGGGCCGTGCTCAGAACCAGACTCGCTCTATTGGCCATCCCTTTCTTCCCGGTGAGAGTTGGCGCGTTTGCTCGTTTAACCGCAAGCCGGAGGCGTGCGCTGCGCACCAAACGCGCACGCCTCCGGCTTGCGGTTAAACGAGCCATTCGCGGAGCGGTACTGTTCGATATCTACTGTTCGCCGTGCCAGTTTTCCTTGGTTAACACTTCTCCGGCCCGGATTAGTGTGGGATCGACGATCGCGTGCTTGATGCGTTGTCGTTTCCATGTATAGGTCATGTGGACCAGGCCGTCTTTCGTCTGGATGATGGCGGGGTAACTGAACTCGGCCTTTTCCTCTTGCTCCAGCACGGCCACCTTGCGCCACTGTTGACCATCCTCGGAAATCGCAAGGTTCAACAGCCCGCGGCGTCCCCAGCCGGTTTTGCCGGAGCCGAGATGGTTATAGATCAACAGGTGGCGGCCGTCGTTCAACGTTATGACCTCGATACCCGAGTTCGGGTTGGGCAGGTTCGTGGCCTCCATTTTTGACCAAGTTTCGCCGTCGTCCTCGGAGAAACTCGTAGCGATGACGCTTTCCCGCGTCCGGCACAGCACCTGCAACCGCCCGTCGGCGTGTCGCAGGAAGGTCGGCTGGATGGCGTTGAACTCGTCTGCGGAATTGATGGGGCCAATCCGCCTCCAGGTGCCATGTGGCTGGCCGTCCAGCAGATTGACCTTTTCGAAATGCACTCGCCAGCCGTCGTACTCGGTCGAGGAACCGCACAGCAACGTTTGGCCATCGCGCAGCAGAATCGGCTTGCAGCGGACCGGGCCGTCGATGCCCTCGGGCAGCCGGCG
>JADHUC010000319.1 GCA_016784735.1 Pirellulaceae bacterium
AGACGGTAACTTTCTCCCGTCGCTTCGAGGATGTGGCAGTGGTGCGTTAGCCGGTCCAGCACGGCGCCGGTGAGTCGCTGGCTGCCGAGCACCTCGGTCCACTGCTCGAAGGGTAGATTCGTGGTCACAATAACGCTGGTCCGCTCGTAGGCCGTGGAGATCACGTCGAAGAGCAACTCGCTGCCGAGCTTGCTGGCCGGAACGTAGCCCAACTCGTCGAGGATCAGCAGATCGAGCTTCGGCAACCGCAATCGCGCGCCGTGGCAGAATCCGGATAACCGAATGGACGTGGATGACAACGAGATTGTCACGCCGCTGGATGTATTGACCGTGATCTACTACATCAACGGGAACGGCGGCGGGGAATTGCCCAGGCCGATGGAACCGACCGAAGTGGAGCATCGGTACGTAGACGTTAACGGAGACAACAACTGCACACCCCTGGATGTACTCGAACAGATAGCCCACATCAATCGCCAATCGGCGGGCGACGGCGAAGCAGCGATCGCCGCTGGGCCCGTTTTGCCGGTTGAAGTGCCCGGAAGTGCGGGCGGCGGCGCTGGCGTAAGCTTCCAGCTTGCGAACTTGCAGGAAAAGGCAAGCTGGAAGCTCGCCCCACGGGTAGATTCTCATCTGTCTATCGCCCAAAACCCACCGCACCAAGTCGAGCCGAGACCCGTTCAGCACGCGCCGGCAGCGTCATGTGACGCGCTATTGTCATACGAGCTTGGCGACGAAGACACTTCCTCACACTTGGACGACTTGCTGGCGATAATCGCAGACGGTGTCACTGGAGCCTCGCTCGATGCAACGCCGTTTGACATCTCCATCTCTCAAATGGTGGATGAGTGATCGGAGGATCTTCGGGCTTCGCCATCGACAGGGAATTGTCGATGCTGCGTGATCTGAACGGAGGCTGTGGACAGGTAGGTCCCGCTTGCCGAGCGGGACCTTGAATTCCGAGGTTATCAGCGCTGCCAGGTCCCGCTCGGCAAGCGGGACCTACTTTTCGCCAACACGCGCGACTTTTTCGGCAGCCTTCAACGGCCCACTCCCACGCGCGGCCCGCTGGGCACTCCGGTTAAACGAGTCTGCTGATGGTTTATGCGACTGCTCTTCTGTCAATCTTGCTTCAGAGGCTCCAGGAAGAAGTTGCCGTAGTAGCCGATGGGGGTGGCGGGTTCCTCGAACGTTTCGCCGGTTATCTGCTCGATTGCCCAGGCACACGCGTATCCGACTTCGCTGCCAACTCCGTCTTGGTCGCGGAATTTTTGAAGTGTGTTCAGCGCTTCGCGAGCTTTCATCCGGCCGATGGCGACTGCCGACATGCGACGCGCCAAGTCGTCCTCCGGTGGCATTGAATCAACGTCCCGAATACGGGCCTCTAACGCCTTCACCAATTCAGTGTCTGGTTTGTCCTGGTGAATGTACCCCAACGCCCAGATGGCGGCCGCTCGTGTGTCCAAATCTGCAGAGCCCTTTGGGACGAAGGTCCGCAAAAGCGGCTCGGCGGGCTCGTATTTCGCTTGCCCGAAGTATTGGAATAGCTGAACCAATTGCTCGAGGACGCCAGGACTGGCTGGTACCGTCCCCTTCTGAACGTTGTCATGGCGTTGCTGTGCGAATTCCAGCAAAGGCGCCCGCGTTCGGTCGACGGCCAGATGTCGCAGGCCCCATGCGGCCGTGACGTACACTTCGGTTCGCTGGTGCTTCACAAGCTCGATAAACCGATCGGATTGGTCCTCGCGATCCAGTCTGCCCAATAGCCGCAGTGACTGCTCGAGCGCCTGCCATCGTTCATCGTGCAGCATACGCTCGCCCTGCTGGACCACTTGCGGATGTAACTCGGGCGTTTCCGCCAAATCGTAAAGCGAATCGGTGACGAATACGCGAAGCTTGGGATGGGGGTCTGCCATAAGATCGCCAAGCAGCGTCAGAGAGGTCGCGGTCGGGCGGGCGACAAGCGTTTTGGCCACTGGCCACCGCACATTGACATCGCCCTTGGTCAGCGCCGATTCGGCCAGCGGCAGGATCAAGTCCAAATCGATTTCCAGGAGTCGATTCAGTGCAATCGCAGCCACACTGGACTCGTCATCTTGCGCGAGTTCCACGAGCAGCTTCTTGGCCGCCTCGGATGAATGGCGGCTAAGGAATCTGGCGCCGATCACTCGATCGATGATGGACGTTCGCGAAGTCCGGGCGGCCAGCTCACGGGCGGAATCTTCCAGTCCTTCGCTTCGAATACGCCTCAGCGAATCGGCGGCGGCCATGCGCAGTTCCGGCGGTTGGGACGCATCCATTGCGATTTTGCGCATGGCATCCACGGCTTGCTCGTCCTTCACCTCGCCCAGCCCTCGTATCGCCAATAAGCTCCGCTTGCGATCCTTCTTGACGTCTTCGAGGCGTTTGCGCCAGGATTCGCGAATGGGCGTGAAGTCCCACCTCGCGAGCGCAGGTTCTACAATCTGTGCCATCTCCAATCCGTCCACCTTGGATCGCTCGAACAGTGCCTCGGCTGCCTCGCTCGCGTCCAGAACCGCCAGGGCCCGCGCCGAGGCAACCCGGACAACCAGGCGAGGATCCGATGTCAAGTTCTTAGTGAGCGGCTCGATCGCCTCGTCCAGACCTTTCATTCCTCGCTGGTGCGACCACGCAATCGTAAACGCTGCTTGCTGTTTCAGATCGGTCTCACGATAACCGAGCGCTTCGATCCACAGAGGTTTCAGTCTCGGGGAGAATCGCATCTCCATCTCAGGTGCATCGAACCGTGGATCTTCGAACATCGCAGAATCCAACTGAGGCACCGACTCGGCCCACGACACCGACGCAACCAGCAAGACGCCCAGCAACAACACGGCCGCGTTGGAGAATAGGAAGGGGCTCTTCGCGGAATGGAGGCCCGGCCCCTTCTCTTGATTCGTCGAGAGCATGAACGCATCCTCACTGAGGCCGCTTGAGCCTGTGCGTTTGAACGAGCACGACTGCGGCACAAAAGGCCGAGGCAGCGGTGGTGAACCACCAGTTGCCTGGGATTAGTAAGTACTGTGTGAAGCCCGGCGTCTCGATCACCGTCAACGCGGCCGCGATCGGATTGATCGTCAAGGCCCATTGGACCGCAGTGTGCCCAAACGGCGAGTCGCGTAACAGCCAGACAAACATCGTGCCCCCGCAAACGACGGCCAGTGCACTGTAGGACGCCGCCATCGCCATCGCGGACCGCCGGAACAGGCTGCTTGCGGCAAAGCTCAGACCGATCGAAAGCAATGCGGTAAATGCCAGGCAGATCAGAACCTGCCGGACCTGCAACCACATATCGGGCCGGATGTATACCATCACGACGTAGCCGGGTAGCGTCGAAACGATGATCAGTAGGACGGGCCAGACAACGCTGGCCAACTTCCCGCGCAGAATCTTGCCAGCCGACATGGGCGTCATCTGTAGAAGCTGCCAGCCGCCGCTCTCGATCTCGGCGCTGATCAACCCGGCCGTGAGGCTTGGCGTCAGGAGCACGATCAGAGCGGCCTGTAGCAGAACCATGATCCCGCCAATCGTTTCCGGCCCCCAATCCAGCGTGCCCATCGTCGCCAGCAAGGTGAGCAACAGCGAGATCACTGCACTGAAGGCGGCCAAGCGGAGCATCCAGTGCATCCGGCCGAAACGCCGACAGCGGAACTCTTTGACCATCACCGGGTTCGTCAGCGGTCCAATCCCGGACTTGCGCCGTTGCGGGTCGACCAGGAAGAACAGTCGCCGCCACGACCGAACCGCCATCGAACGTTCGTCGGTGATCAAGCCTTGGGAACGCGAAAGGTCAAACAGCGAGTGATTCAAACGCGACATTGTCCAGACCACAAAGACGGCCGTGCTGCCGGCAGAGAGCATCACGTACAGCAATACGACATTGGTCGACGAGATGATCCCTTGCGACCCGACACCACCGTGCCCAAGCAACTCCATGACAGCGGGAATAGGCGATATGCAGCGACACCAATCCGCGTGCACGGCTAACGAGCCGCTAGTGCCCTGCAGGAAGTGGTGAGGCCCCAGCGAGACGACCGACATCAACAGTACGCAGAAGTAGGTGATTCGCAACGCCGATTCCGTCGAATTCGTGCAAGTGCTGACCAGCAAACCGAGAGTTGTGTACTGAAGCACCAGCAAACCAAGAATCCCGTACAACAGCAGGAGCTCGCCGGTCAGCGACACGCCTCCCATCGCGTAACACGCCGCAGCCGCCGGCACGCTCATTAGCACCAACACCACCACGAAGCCCAGATTAGCGACTAGCTTGCCACCGTAGATCGACCAGACTGTCATTGGAGAATTCAGCAGCAAGGCCAAGGTGCCGCTACCCTTTTCTCGCACGATGGAGGTCGCGGGGAAGGCAGGTGTGAGCAGCAACAGAGACGCCATCAGGCCGTAGCCGAATAGACGAAAGACCTGCCGCGACTGTTCGCCGCTCAGGTCCACTCGGGCGTCCGTGGGCCAGCGAAGCATCACCAGCACGACGAAGGCGACGGCTGTCCCCACAATTGCCACCATTGTCCTGCGCCTGCGCAGTGTGCTGACGAACTCTCGACGTACAATCGGGTTGTTCAACATGTTGCGTCCTCGACCGACTGCGTCACCGACAAGAAAGCGTCCTCCAGGTCGGACGGCACTTCGCGGAACTGTGTGACCCGGATGTCCTGGTGTACCAGTCGGGCGAGCACGTCGCCAAGATCGTCATCCGACTGACTCGTCTCGAACCGAACAATCGACTCGGTCGCCGACGGCACGATCTTCACGTCCTCGCCCAGTGCCTCGCGAAGGGCAATCGTCGTCGATTCGATCTGTTCGCTGGATGCGATTTGGACTTCGATCATTCGCTTCTGGCGGACCTGCGTCAAGATCTCGTCCAACGGCCCGGCGGCCCGCAGTATGCCGTGTGTGATAATCGCCACCTGGTCGCAGATCCGCGACAACTCGGGCAGGATTTGGCTGGTGACAATCAGCGTCTTGCCCATGCCGGCCAACCGCAATAGCAGATTCCGCATGTCGATGCGAGCGTGCGGATCCAGACCGTTGGCAGGCTCGTCCAGAATCAACACCTCCGGATCGTGCAGCAATGTCCGCGCAATGCCGATACGCTGCTGCATTCCATGGCTCAATGCTTCCACGAACCGGTCGCGCATGTAGGTTGAACCTGTTGTCTCCAAGACTTCATCGATCCGCTGCTTGCGTTGGCGTCGAGGAAGGTTGAAAGCGGCGCCGAAGAAATCAAGGTACTCGTGGACCCGCATGTTGTCGTAGGATCCAAAACGGTCCGGCATGTAGCCGACCAGCCGTTTGATCTTATGGGCCTCGCGGACGCAGTCCACACCGGCGATGCTGGCAGAGCCTGAGGTCGAGCGTGCCAGGCCGACAAGGATCTTGATGGTGGTTGTCTTACCGGCGCCATTGGGACCAATGAATCCGAGTATCTTACCTTTGTCGACTTGGATGGACAGAGAATCCAGCGCGGTAAACTCGCCGTACCTCTTCGTCAACTCGCGTGTCACAACAACGGGTTCACCCATGTTTTTCTCCACTGTCCGCGTGTCTACAGAGCCCTTCCGGCAACTTCCAGTTGCAGGGAGTTGATCTTCCAGCTAGTCGTCCGCGCATTTCGGGGGGCGCCTTTCGGGCCGGTAACAAAAACGCCCAGGAGGAAGCCACCGGTTTCATCAGCTTCCAAGAGTGATGGATCTGTGATGTCCACCGGGATCTGCCCGATGGGATTGGCTTTGGTGAACACCGTCTTGTCTTGGCCGTTGGCCGAGCCGACGATTCGGAGTGTTCGGCTTGGCGCGGTAATGTCCAGTGTCAATCGAGCCCGCTCCAACGCGACCGTATGCATCTCGCGTGGCACCTGAAACCGCAGCCATGTTCTGGAATCGAGCTTCGAAACGATCCATTCGCCGGTGCGGTAGTCGTACAAGGCCGAGACCCCTTCGCCATTCGGCCCTTTGGTTGCACGGAACCGGACAAACGGCGACGGAATGACCACTTGCGCGCCTGACTCGGGCGGTTTGATTCTTAGTGGAATGGCCCAAAGCGCGGCTCCGACTTGCCGCATGTCCTCCGGCAACTCGAACCGCATGTCCACCGGCGCCGTCCAGGCGAACAAAGTCGGACGCACGATCAAGTCTCCCTCGTTGCTCGCTTTGCGGAGCACGCGACGGTAGGTCGATTGCCTGCGTCGCTGTTCGTCGGTCAACAGCCCACCTACAATGTAGTGCTCGGCGGCTAGCAGATTCTCTGAGCCTGCTTTCACAACGCCACGTTCGATTTCCGCTGCCAACCGAGGCTGGCCCGGGATGGCAATGACCGCATCGCTTGGCGACTCCAGCGGTCCCGTTATCCGCCCTTCGAAGCCGTTCGTTGTGAATGTGCCGATCGCCTCGACCGGTGCGGGCAACGTAGCGGAACGCTGGAATTGGGCAATCTGAACACCCGCCGACAATCGGATGTTCTCCCAGTGCCATTGGTCCATATCCATCCAGACCATACGTCGCGTCGCACTCTGTACGGCAGCGGCATCGGGCATCAGGACGCCTCCCTCGCGAGCGCCCGGCGATGCGGTCGTAGACTTCGGACGATACAGGGCCACGACGCCCGTGGCCGTGACTCGATCGGCCATGTCGGCCACTTCGACGATTTGTAACTGGCCCGCCGTCGGAGGAACGGTCTGCTGCGACCGGACTCCGAACCATATCAGGGGCGCCGCGGTTGCCAGAGCCGAAAGAGGACCAACCCAACCGATGTGTTCCAAACGATGCGAACGAGCAAGAACGAGGCCAACCACAAGCAACCCGCCACAGAAAGCGGCCAGGATGGCAAAAACACGTGTGCGAGAAACGATGCGGTAGCCGATTTGCTCTTGTAGATGCGGGACGACATCCTCCGGATCGAGGGTCATCCGGCGACGGCCTAGGATGATGGGTAGATCTTCCAATTGACCGATGGGCACAAAATCCGTTGATCCGCCAGAATCCCACCGGGCGGCGTCACCTCCCGGCCGTTTGATCCATGCCTTGGCCCCTACGGTGGTGAACACCACTTGTCCGCGGCCAAAGTTTCGGACGAAAGCCGCCGGCCAGCCGTTCACCGTATGCGTCACATCCGCGTCCGACACCACGACACGAACGAAATCTACAGGCTCTTCGTACTGCACGGACGGAGCGTACTCGGTGTTCAGAGCCGGAGAGACGGGGTGGATGTGCACTTCGTTCAGTTCCACGCGGTCAACCATCTCGCAAGAAAACGCCTGCCCCAAGAGGCGTTCGACGCCGTCGAAATCCACGAGGTCGAGCATGATCCACAAACGCCCGCCGTCACTCAGCCATCCACGGATGGCCGACAAGGCGGCCACATCTTTGGCAAAACGACTGTTGCATAAAACCAGTTGATCCAAACCGTCGAGGGCTTCCGGCATGACAGGCAGGTAGCGATCGTGAATCGTCGCCAGCTTCTGTTCGAAACCTCTTGCCTTCTGCAGAGCGATGATAGCTTCGTCTGCGTAATCACCGCCCTGCGGTTCCTCCTCGGCACGCGCCGCAGAGATGACGGCTACCACGGGCTTCTCGTGATGAGCGGACAGCCAGATCGTGTGACGCAGTCCTTCTCCCTCACGCCGCATCACAACATCGGAACCAGTACTTCGGTCGAACAAGTAAGAAATGAACTCGACTCGATCCTCGCCGGATGGGATGTCAGGCACCCGGATTGGCACCCACGTGCGCCGCCACGAGTGCGGTGGCGTCCAGATCCTGCGGGCGTACTGTTTCCCAGGGCTGCGCGAGTGACCAAACGCCGCCAGCACTTCGGCCGGCTCGTCACGCGGGTTGACCACGTCCGCGGCAACCACACCCCAGGTGTTTGGGACGTACTGCCGAATCCCATACCTGGCACCCAACCGACTGAAACGAACTTCCTGGGGATCTTCTCCATTGGCGTGCGCACAGATAGTGCCCACAACTGCGCACGCTGCGCAACCAAGAAGCAACAGACCGAGCAAACGGACATTCACAGCCATGCTCCTGCGGTTCAAGTAATAAGGCACCCAGTATAACGTCCGCAATCGAGGAAGAAAGCGGACGACGGCCATTGCTTGCCTGTGTCTACACAACCACCGCAAATGAAATGGCGCGCTTCTGCACATCCCGCTCGCTGTAGCGTACAATCTTGGCTATGGGCGAAAAAGAAGAACCGCATCTAACCGCGCAAGGAGTTGCACTATGACTCGATTCCGTTTGATCTCAGCCGTTGTGTTGGCCGTGTTTGGGGCGATTGAGACGGTCCCGTCCCTGGAGGCATCCGGCCAGCCGCCAATGGTCCTGCGGTACCAACATCCGGCGACGGATTGGGAGAAACAAGCACTGCCGATTGGCAACGGGCGTCTGGGGGGCATGGTTTTCGGCGGCGTCGACAGGGAACAGATTCAGTTCAACGAAGATAGCCTATGGATCGGCGACGAACAGGACACGGGCGCTTATCAAACATTCGGCGACCTGTATATCCAGTTCGGCGAGGCGACTGTGCCTGGAACGTACGAGCGAGCGTTGGATATCGACACGGCGATTCATGACGTCCGCTACACGAACAACGGGACGACCTATCGCCGCACCTACTTCTCCAGCAATCCGGCCCAAGTGATGGTGCTGCGGTTCACCGCGGACAAGTCGGGGGGGCACACGGGCAAGATCGTGCTGGCCGACGCCCACGAGGGCAAGATCGTGGCCGAGGGAAATCGGATCACTTCCTCCGGCTCGTTGGAAGGCTATACGTATTCGGGAGGCAGTAATCGAGGCAAGAAAGATATCAGTTACGACGTCGTATTGCAGTACGAGGCCCAGGTTCTGGTGCTGAACGAAGGTGGCGAATTGGTCGCGTCCGATAGCGAGATCGCGTTCAAAGACTGCGACAGCCTGACGATCTTACTTGCAGCCGGCACTGATTATCTGAATCAGCGCGAAGAAGGATGGAAAGGAGAACACCCTCACCAGCGAGTCACCGCCCAACTGGCAGCCGCCTCGGACAAGTCGTTCGACGAGCTGCGCGCTGAGCACGTCCAGGATTATCAGAGCCTGTTTCGCCGTTGCGCCTTGGACGTGGGCGAAACGTCCGAGTCGATCCGCAACCTACCCACGGACCAGCGTCTTGCCGCTTACAAGCAAGGCGAAAAGGATCCGGATCTGGAAGAGCTGGTTTTTCAGTACGCGCGGTACATGATGATCAGTTGTTCGCGCCCCGGCACCTTGCCCGCGAACCTGCAAGGCATGTGGAACCGCAGCAACCGGCCGCCCTGGCGAAGCGACTACCACACGGACGTCAACATCCAGATGAACTACTGGTTCGTTGACGCGGCCAATTTGTCGGATTGCTTCGAACCTCTTGCCGAATGGCTGTATTCGATTCGCGGAGTCCGGCGCGACGAGACCAAAGAAGCCTTCAACACCCGAGGTTGGATCACGCACGCCGAAAACGGTGTATTCGGTGGTTCTACGTGGAAATGGTCCAAAGGCGACGCGGCCTGGGTGGCTCAGAACGTATGGGATCATTACGCGTTTACGCAAGACAAGGAGTACCTGCGCACGCGTGCTTATCCGATTTCCAAGGAGCTGTGCGAATTCTGGGAGGATCATCTGAAGGAGCTTCCGGACGGAACACTCGTTTCTCCCGACGGCTTTTCGCCGGAACACGGTCCCCACGAAGACGGCGTTTCCTTCGACCAACAGTTGGTCTGGGACCTGTTTACCAACTACATCGAAGCCTCGGAGATCCTGGAATTGGACGAACCGTTCCGCGAGAAGGTCGCAGCGATGCGCGAGCGTCTGCTGGGCCCCAAGATTGGCAAATGGGGGCAGTTACAGGAATGGATGGTCGATCGCGACAATCCCAAGGATCAACACCGGCACCTTTCCCACATGATCGCCGTGCATCCCGGCCGGCAGATTTCGCCGCTCACCACGCCGGAACTCGCCGAGGCCGCGCGCGTGTCGATGAACGCCCGAGGCGACGCGTCCACGGGCTGGAGCCGGGCATGGAAGATCTGCATTTGGGCTCGACTTCACGATGGAAACCGTACCTATAGTATTCTGAGCAGCATGCTGCGGAGCATGATCCTCGATAACCTCTTCAACACTCACCCGCCATTTCAGATCGACGGAAATTTCGGCTACGCCGCCGGCGTGTGCGAGATGCTGCTCCAATCCCACATGGGCGAGATCCACCTGCTGCCCGCTCTGCCCGACGCCTGGCCCAGCGGCAGCGTCCACGGCATGCGAGCCCGCGGCGGCTTGGAGATCGACCTTGAATGGAAAGACGGCAAGGCGACCGCGGCCGTGTTGCGAGCAACGGTCGACGGCAAGCACACACTCCGCGCGCCGGAAGGCCAACAGATCGACGGCCCCACCACGGTGGAACTCTCGGAAGGACAAACGTGTGAAGTGAAATTCAAGTGAGGTCCCTCGCTGGGGTCATCAATTCGCTGGAGGAACATCATGGTAACAGGCGATAAGCTCATTCGTGTTTCGATTCTCTTCATGCTGATTAGCGCGAGTCTGATTTCTCCCTCTTGCGCCGCAAATGCAGAAACGTCACACCCCAACGTCCTGTTCATCGCCATTGACGACCTGAATGACTGGTTAGGTTGTCTCGGCGGACATCCGCAAATCAAGACGCCCAATATGGATCGGCTGGCAAAACGCGGCGTCCTGTTTGCCAACGCTCACTGCGCCGCGCCGGCATGCAATCCTTCGCGCGCGGCAGTGTTCAGTGGGAGGATGCCGTATCAAACCGGTGTGTGGTCCAATTCCAGCCCACGACTGCCGCAGCACCAGCCCGATCTCGTGCTACTTCCAACCGCGTTCAAAAAGGCGGGCTATGTAACGCTGGGAACGGGCAAACTGCTGCATTCGGGCGGCGCAAATCGCATCCTGTTCGACAAACATTTCAATCCGGAACAGCGATGGAGCCCATTCGATCGAGAACGGGTCAAGTACACCGAAGACGAACTCCCGTCCAAGGGTACCGGCAATCCGCGGCATGTTTTCCATTTCCATATCCCGGGAAACAAACCGATCGTCCTGCCACTGAATCGGATGCCGTCCGATCGGAATCCGGATCGCAACGACGGCGAGTCGTTTGACTGGGGCCCATTTGACGTACCGGACTCGGCAATGGGCGACGCGCAGATAACGGACTGGGCAATCGAGCACATCAAAGACGGCTTCGACAAACCGTTCTTTCTTGGCGTCGGTTTCTACCGGCCGCACATCCCGTTGTGGGTTCCGCGCTCGTACTTCGAGCCATACCCCAGTCAGCACGTGAAGCTGCCGCCGATCAAGGACGACGACCTGGACGATCTGAGCGAGGTTGCCAGACGCTGGGCGCTCGAGCCAATCACGGCAGGGTCACATGCGACCGTGGTGCATCACAAGCAATGGCAGGCAGCCGTAGCAGCGTATCTTGCGTGCATCAGCTTCGTCGATTTTCATGTTGGCCGCTTGCTCGACGCGCTTGATGCCAGCCCCTACGCGGATAGCACCTCGATCGTGCTGTGGTCAGACCACGGCTGGCATCTGGGCGAAAAGCAGCACTGGGGCAAGTGGACCGGATGGGAGCGTTCCACGCGTGTGCCGTTAATCATCGTCCCGCCCGGGAATCGCGGCGCGGAGTTTGCGAAGCCCGGCGCGCGGTGCACGGAACCTGTGAGCCTGATCGATCTCTATCCCACGCTTGCAGAGTTGTGCAACGTGCCAGCGCCGCCCGGCCTCGACGGCCAATCGCTCGTTCCACTCCTGCGTGACCCAGCCCAGAAGACCGCCCGCGCCGCCGTCACCGTATTCGATCCCGGCAATATCACGCTGCGCACCGACCGCTGGCGCTACATCCGCTATTCCAACGGCTCCGAAGAGCTATACGACCATCAGGCGGACCCCAATGAATGGAACAACCTGGCTGGCGATCCCAAGCACACCGCTTTGATCCGCGACTTTCGCCACCGCACTCCGGAAGCGGCGAAACGGTAACACTCACGGCGTCAAACCAACATCCGTGTGCCTCTATCCGTGGGCGAAAGCATCTCACGGATTGTGGGACCGAGTCTTCGATTGCGAAACGCACACGGATGGAGACACACGGATAGGGGAAGATTGAGATGGCGCTGATCGATGAAGAATTCACGTACAAGTTGCGAGGCTGCTTCTTCGACGTGCAGAAGCAAATTGGGTTTGGGTTGCCGGAAGAGGCGTATCAGAAAGGACTGATAAAGGCATTTGCGGCGTGTGGGATTCCTGCTCGGCCACACCCGCACCTTGCCCTAGCCTACAGGAACCGGAAGGTGCTCGAACTGATTCCGGATTTTGTTGTGGCGGAAAGAGTAGTCGTGGAATTGAAGGCATTGCGCGAAGATTTCGCGCGAGAACACTTCATTCAACTATTCTCATATCTCAAGGCATCTCGCATTCGGCTTGGCTTTCTTGTCAATTCTGGACGAGAGCGGATCTTCGACGAGCGGCGGGTTTTCGATGAGAAGCCAGTAGCGATCAAGGAAGACTGGGACGCGGTGAAGGGACGCATCGAGGGCACGGAAAAGGACTCGATGGCCGCCGTCCGACAGGCTCTCTTGACGGTCGCGAACCAATACGGCTTGGGATACGGCGAAGGGATCTACCGAAAGCTGTTCACCACTGTATTGGAAGACGTGGGCCATTGTCTCAACCTTGAACCATGGGTCGAGCCGCACTATAACGGCCAGCCGTTGGGTGAGTTTCCGATTGATTGCATCGTCGTGGATGGGCAGATACCTTGCGTTGTGATGGCGCTGAAAGACGGGCTCAGCCAATTCGACCTGGCGCGAGCTGAGTCGTACGTGAGTAACCTCGGATTGCGTTTCGGTGTAGCAGTGAACTTCGGTAAGAACGAGCTGGAAATGAAGGCTGTCAGCACTGCATAACTCCCATCCGTGTGCCTCTATCCGTGGGCGAAAGCATCTCACGGAACGCGAAACGCACACGGATGGAGACACACGGATAAGATGAAGGGAACTTTTGTGATGAAATACTACGCTTGCTTGGTCCTGTTCTTGGCAACCCTCTTGGGGCCACGCGGCAGAGCCGAAGCCTCGGCGAGGATTCGGCTACCAACTCGCTGGGCATGAAAATGGTCCGGATTGAACCAGGGTCATTCATGGTGGGATCCGCGGATGGCAGCCGGGACCTACTATTTGACCGCTAGGAAGATTCTGGCGTTCGCGCCGGTGCTGTGATCGTGAAGTCTTGGGCGATCTCGATGTCCACCGTCGGTAACTTGAGTTGGCCGGCAGGCAACTTGTACGTTGCGTGGAGCTTGTACTTGCCAACGGGCAGCGTCCAGATCTTTGTTGTCGTGTCCAGATGCGAACCCTTGGCACCGTCGATGCTCTTGATACTGACCGGAATCGCCAGCGTTGTCTGCGGTTCGATGACCGAGGTCTTCGTCGAGTAAAGTACATCCACGCGCATCGACGTGTGTTTGATCGAGCGATCCTCCGCGTCTCGAATCTGGGCTTCGAAGTCGAACGGGTTGCCGTGCGTGACGGATATCGGCTTCGTGGAGATGTTCTTCAACTGCAAATCGACTCGAAACTGTCCGGAAGGTCCGATGCGAGGCTTCGCCACAACCAGCTTGCCTTGAAGACCGGCCGCAGGCTCACTCCAGAGCTCTGCGTCTCCTTTCTCGTCGGACGGCGGAAGAATCGTCACCTTAATGGCTGGAGGCTTATAGGAACCGACGGCCTTCCCCTCGGCGTCACGCAGGACGACCTGGAATCGGATTTCCCCTGGTCCTGGCTTGGCCTCCGACTGTTCGGCGCCAAAGACCGGTCCCCAAGGCTGCCAACGCAACACCACCACGCCCTTGCGAAACGCCGCGGATAGAGCCACTGGGTCGCGCACGGAATGATCCGTCGCGCAGAAGAACGTGCCGCCGTCGGTAGTTAGGGTTGAATGGATCTCGATCCGTTCCGGTCGAATAGGATTCTTGCCTTGCGGAGCGAAGAAGACGTGAGCCCGGGCTTTCGCACCAATTCGGAAGGTCTCGGGAAAGACCTCGGCACGAATCCGCATCCGGGCGCGCTCGCCGACCCATTCCGAACTGGTCTTGGCGATAGGATTCAGTTTCTCAGCGGTCGAGATCGCCGCCAGCTTGCCGGCCTTTGCCAACGCCGCTTGGAGACGTGGGTGATATCTTTGGTCGGTCTCGCCGAGGGCCTCCGGATAGCCGGCTTTTATCTCGAACAGCGGCGGCGGCAGATCGGTACTCGGCTCGACGATGGTCGGCCCATCGTAGGGAATGGAACTTACGGGGCTGATCGCGCGGCCCTCGTAAAAGACCGTCTCGGAATCCCGAACCTTGAATTCGCGTCGCCGACCGCCGATGTGCGGCGCCTGCCATGCCATGAAGTCCATCGCCTTTTCACGGGTGAGCTCGAACACCTGGCGGTTCCAGTCGAAGCGGGCGATGTCGTCCAAAGAGAAAAGGACTTCACCGGAGTCTTTGGCTACCCAGTGTAAGCAGTCGGGCCTAGGAGCCAACTCTTCACCGCGGATTCTCTTAAGGGCAGTGGCAGCGAACAACCGCACATCGGTCGATTCGTC
>JADHUC010000320.1 GCA_016784735.1 Pirellulaceae bacterium
TGCGTAGTCGTCGTCGCCTACTTTCACAGACCTTGACCGCTCGCCAAAGTCGGCGATGTCTCCATTCAGTGCTGGCGGCGAAGAAAAGGGCCATGAGCATCCTGCCTCGATTTGGTGCGGTTGGCAAGCATGGCAGCATCGCCGTGGTCGAACGCTTTCATAGAACACTCAAGGAAATCTTGCGGCAGATCACTCTGCCCGAGAACCAAGCTGCATTCGAGCGGGAGGTTCGCCTAGCCATCGACTGGTACAACGAGCATCGTCCCCACGACACGCTAGGCGGCAAGACGCCGAATGAAGTGTACTTCTCGCGCCAGCCAGCCAACGAACTGCCACGATTCGAACTTGTAGACTCCCGGAGCTATCGCAATCACATGCCGGTCCGACCTATTCGGTTTTCTGCGATTCGCGATTCGCTAAGAGACGGTTCCAGATTTCGCATACTCGTGTCTTGTGCGGGTCTTCGCTGTCCCGGTACGACTGGATGGTCTTTTCCAGCCCTTCACAGAGTTTGGCGGCGGTGCTGAAGTAGGATTTGTCCGCTGCGTATTGCGAAGCGGCCGGCAGCCGCGCCAGTTTGCCTTGGGCCAGTCGCTCCAGACGCTCGTAGGCCGTGGCGGCGTACTCGACGGCCAGCCGCGCGTGGGCGGCTTCGTAGCTCTCGCCCAAACCGGCTGCGACCAGCTCTTGGTGGAAATCGGCCAGGGTCATCGCGCGGGCATTGATGGAAGCGAGTTGGATGGGTGTTTCCTGGTGCGCCGAGGCGACTCGTTTGCCGTCCACGAAGAGTGCCAGCCCACCGTGGCTATCGGCCGTGGCCGCCACGTGTACCCATTGGCCGGGGGCCAGTTTAGCGTCGTAGCTCAGTGTGCCACGTTCGACGATCAGTCGCAGTGAATTGCCCGGACAGGTGTCCAGCAGGTAGCCGTTGCTGGTGCCGACCCCACTTTTGTCGATGATTCGCGCGCCCATGGCCGCCTGAGTTTGGGGGCAGATCCAGGCGGCCAGTGTGCAGGCATTTCTCAGATTCAGCTTGGGATCGTTCTGGACCTCGACGTAACCTTCGCCCGATAGCAGAGCGGCGCGGCCTTCGGGTGTATCGACCAGCTCCAATTTTCCAACGACCTTCGCGGAGAGCTCTTGGCCGACGGCGTTGGGCAAAGAGTTGTTCTTTTGGACATCGAGTCTCCAGTCGCCTACGAGTGCCGGATCTCTGTCCAACGCTTGAGTCTCTTTCCGGGCCAGGCGAGCGATCTCATCATCCGAGAGCGCCCTACTGAAGACCCGGGCCCGAGCGATATGGCCCATGAAGCAGCTTTGCCCGTTGCTGTCGGCGCCGATTCGAAGCGGCAGATCGTTGGCGGCAATAACGGGGAACTGCTCGATCGTCCACGGTGCGTCCTCTAACGTCGGTACGGCTGGAAGCTGCGGCGACGGTTTGCGCGGGACAAATGGCATGGGCTTGGCCGCGCCCAGGAGGATCTGTATCACGGCCTCGTCCGGCGTTTTGTCGTACGGCAGCGTAACGGACTGGCCGTCGAACGACTCCCAGGGATTTCCGTTGACCAGGACCGAAGTAACAGGACCATTCCCGACCGTGGCCAGGTAAAGCTGCTTGCCGCCGAATCGGACGGGGAAATGCTGCTCCAGTCGCGCAATCGTCGGCGGGATGTGCGGAATCAGCGTCAAATCTTCCGCGCTGTAACGATACTCGAACAGACCGCGGACCATGGCCGCAGGCGGTCCGAAGCTGTCGTAGCACAAGTTGATCGGTTCGCGCGGTTGATAGACGGCCGCACCAAAATCAACCAGCGGGTTATCCATGCGGAACTCTTTGGTAAACTCCATCATCTGCCGCATCGACCGGCGCGCGTCGTCGTACTTGCCTAACCGGTAGTAGGCCATCACCATGCGGGCTTCGCAGGTGGACCAGTGCCCACCGTTGACCCAGGTGCCGAACTTCCACAGCCAACCGGTCGGCGGCCTGTACATGTCGTCCAGGCCCGGGCAATTGGTGATGATCAGATCGTGTGGTCGCAGCTCGGGAATCGAAACGATCCTCCGGTAGATCTTTTCCGACTGCGCATCGTCAGCCACGCGGAAACAGATGGCGTCGTGGTTCGAGACCGCTTCGAAATAGCCGTGCTTCTCAGCCCCATACACGCCGTGTCGCGTCCCGTCCGGATCGAGTGACTTGACGAAATAACCTTCGTCAGTCGTCAGCAGCGGCAGGCCCTGGCGGGCCAGGTCTCGGCGCTTGCTGTATCGCTGCACCTGGTCCTTGTGTCCGGCCAGCTTTTCCAGTTCGATCAAGCGGTCCAGCGCAGCAATGTAGGTGATCGAAAGCCCAGCCAGATAAGCCTTGCCGAAGGTCCCGTCCGGCTTCTTCCATCCTGCGTAGCTGGGTGCCAACAGGTTTCCAGCCGGCCCGGCCAAGAAGAGATTGTTCTCGGGGTCCCGCCGCGTTTCGATCCAATCGGCACAGCGTCGGAGTTTTGGCAGATCGCGGGCGATGGCTTGCTCGTTGCGACTGATCAGGAGCAACTCCGCCTGCATCAGCAGACCCGCGGCCGTAAACTCCATGCCCCAGTCGTGGATGGCCACGGCGCCGTCGCCTTGTTTGGGCACAACCCAGTCCGGGGCCGCCGCATCACAGAGTTGTCCGTCGGGGATCACCAGTTCGTGCCCGTCACGCGTCCAGGTCCGTTTGCCGTCGCCCATCTTGTCAAACCAGAGGTCGTGGGCGTTATTCAAGAAGGTGATCAGCGGCTCCTGATAGAAAGGAAGCGCGCAGTAAGTCGGCCCGTAACTGTTTTGGATCCACCAAGCGCCCCATGTAGGCCCCTCGACAAAACCGTTCCACGCCGGAGTGTAAAGCATGGCCACGTTCTGAAACTCGGCGTCCGGCGCAAACATCCTCCGCGAAACGTCCAGCAATTGAAGGTACTCCGCGTCGCCTTCGCCCGAGTAGAACTCGCCCTCAAAGCCATCTGCGCCGAAGGCCGAGAGAACCCATGCCGCGTTGAGGATCAGAAACGACAATGCGATAACATGGCAAACATGACTGGGCAAATAGTGTTTTCTCATGGCGTCCTCCAATCAAAGGTCTTTGCCATACGTCGTTTTCTTGTAGCCTCGCCTCGTTTGAGCCGTGTAGACTCTGTTCAACAGTCTGGCAGGTGGTTCATCAAAGTCAACGGTTTCCGGCTCTTTGATCTTGCCAAGCAACGCCATCTGGATCTCGCGCGGGAATATCTCCGGCTGGCTCCCACAACATTTTGCCATCCGCAGCCGACCGGATCGTGACGACCTTCGCCTTGACGTGGGCGACCACCAGGACGCCGCCACCGGCGCAGTTCAGGTGGATCGCCGGGTCGGGCTTCAGTTGCTCAGGCCCGATCCGCCAGCGCTGGCGCCGGGTCTGCAAGTCGACGGCGAGAATCTGCTGCTGGGCGGGCGGGTTGCCCGACTGCAGCAGCATGAACACCACACCGTCGTCGGCCACGATTTCTTGGGCCGGCGAAGGCAGCGACCATTTCAGTTTGCCGTCTTCGGCGTCGTAGGCTTCGACAGCCCCCGTTGCGGTCTTGACCACCGAGTGGGCCGCATAATCCACGCCATGCCCTGCATCCTTGGCCACTTCTTTGCTCTCCCATTCCGACGACACCACCACGCCCTGCAGGACCAACAGCCGTTCCGTGGGAAACCGCACGGCGTACTCCACGACAACCTGGCCGGACTCCGCATCCAACGCGACCAGCCGGTCCTTCTTGTAGGCGTAAACTCGCCGGCCATCGGTAGCCAGGGGCGCGAGAATCTTGGACTAACCTAGGCTCGTAATGGTGGCCATTCTAACATTGCACGCCTCCGCAGTTCTATCGCGTGCGGATGTTTTCATTTCTATGGGAAGCTGTCGAAGATATACTCAGGCTCGCGAGGTTCCGATCCCGATAGATGCTTCGCGCCAGTAATCATCAGGAGATGCCTAATGTGGACTCGTAAGGCTACAACGGGTGCGGCGATCTTCTGCCGCGCCATCCTGGGCTCTGCCTGCTGTTCGTATTGCTTCGCTGAGGTATCGCCGGAGGCCAAGGAAACATCGATTCGACAAGTGCCGGCTCCACTGGCAAGCCCCGCGTTCTTTGTCGCTCCTGACGGGAAGGACACGAACGTCGGTAGTCAGCAATCGCCTTGGCGGACCATCCAGCATGCTGTCAAGCAGGCCGAGCCAGGCGTTACGGTCTACGTGCGCGCTGGCGTGTACGAAGAAGGAGTCAAGGTCGAGAAGAGCGGCACCCAAGACAAGCCCATCGTTCTGGCGAGCTTTCCGGGTGAGCGTTCGGTAATCGATGGCAGGTTCCGGACGCAGTACGGCCTACTCGTGACCGGCAGGCACATCACCGTTCGCGGGCTCGAGATCCGCAACTGCACGGGCCATCCCGGAAGGTACGGGGTCGGGGGGATGACCGTTTTCCCCGGCGCCAACAACTGCCTGATGGAGCGCAATATCGTCCACCACATCATTGGCGGCGAGCACGCCGCCATCGGAATCTCGTGCACCGGCGTGAAGGACGCCACCATACAGAACAACACTGTTTACTATGTCGCCGGACACACCGAGTCCATGGGCATGAAGATCGACCAATGCCAGAATGCGAACGTCCGGCGGAACCTCGTCTATTTCTGCGACAAAGAGGGCATCCGCCTCATACGCACAGAAACCAAAGAACGCGATCTTGTCGTAGGCAACATTGCCATCTTTAACCACTTCGGCATTGCACCGAACAACTGCTACAACGCACAGACGGTGCTGGTACGCAGCAACTTCTGTGGATGGAACTGGGCCCGAGGAATGCTCCCCAAGCATCACGAGAATCTTGTTCTTGAGCACAACACCCTGCACGGAAACGCCTGGTCCGCGCTAGGCATGTGGGGTGGACCGACAGGGAACAACCACTCCACCGTAGTGAAGAACAACCTCTTCAGCCACAGCAAGCTTATGGAATGGCGGCTCATGGACGCGGATCTCGACAGCGAGAGCGTGGACTACAACTTCTATCATTCCCTTCCTGGTCTGCTCGTCGCGCGTTTCAGTTGGGCCAACAGTGCAGCCTGTAGGAGCGTTGAGGATATCCGAGAAAAGACTGGCAAGGTAGGGACCGTGAACGGGCCTTACGAAGTCCACGGCAAGCAAGGGGATCCCGGTTTTGTCAACCCACAGAAGGGCGATTTCCGGCTTGGGCCAGATTCGCCGGCGCGCAAGGCAGCCGATGATGAGAAGGACATGGGGGCCGTCGAGACGGAGCTAACCGAGGTGGGCGCGAGCAGAGAATACGGGCTCAGCCGAATCCCGGATCTCGGATGGCTGAAGACCGCAGTAGAGGCCTTCTCCTCGGAGACAGACAAGGGTCGTGCAGGAAACGCAGTTGACGGGGCACGGGAGACCTACTGGGAGGCCGATCTCGAAGCCGACCCGAAGCCCGAGATCGTACTGCGCATGCCGGGTGGAGCGCTCCACGAACTCACCTATCTTATCCTCATCAAGGATGGCCGTCCGCCATGGGCCTTCTATCGGGCCTTCGAGGTCTATGTACGCGATGAGGCCAACACCTGGACGCGTGTACCAGAGCCGCCTGAGCATCCGTTCGCGGGCTACGGCGGCCTCTGCAACGGCCAGGTCTGGGCGCTGCCCAAGGGGACAACGGCGCGAGCCGTGAAGATTCGAATCCTCAGCGGCCACAAGGACATCGTGCGCATTCCAGAGATATGGATCTTTGGCAACGAACCATAGTGCTATGCCGAGCCCGGTGCATGAAAGTCGCTGGCATTGGACGGATCTTGATGTTGCGATACTCGATGGCTCCGCCGTAATCCTGAAGGCCGACCATCCGGCCTGGACACTGGGTCATCTGGCAATTGCCAGCAACTCCGTCGGCGTATTGACGGGCCTTGAGTCGACGCTGCCGGATGACTGGCAAGCGAAGTTCGGGCGGGGCTCGACGCCCGCTGCGGGCGCCTCGGCCTATCCAAAGGATAAAGGATAGGAAATTTGATTTTGAGCAACGGAGTTGAGCATACCAGGAGGAATCGGTGATTCAACGGGGCAAGCAGGCACAGGCGGCATGGCCGCCTGTGCCTGCTTGCCCCGGCCGGTGTTTGGAGATCTTTCTGCGAAGTTGCCGGCGTATCAGGCCGCAAACTACGGGTTGATCCCTCGGCTCGCGGGCTGCGTCTCCGTGCCGGCATTTGTCCGTGTTAACCAGAAATCAAAAGGTGGCCAGGAAGGTGTCCATGTCCACAAACATGAGTTCTCCCGCCCGTTCGGAAGATCCCGTCGGGCTGTCCGAAAAGCAGCCATCCAGGTCGTGGACCAAACCCTCCACGTCCGGTGGCGGCCTCGGTGCCGACCCTCGCCAAAGGCCGCCGACCATCGCTCCGCTCTGGTGCCCGCGCAGGATCTTCTCGATCACCTCGCCCTGAGGCGGGTCGATAAACGCAATAACCTTCATTTCGGAGCCACATCGAGGACACGATAACGGGTCCACTTCGTACACGCGCTTGATCAGCATGGCCCAGGTCTTCGTGCACCGCGTCGGTGCGGCACCGGAGGCGTCGTCTCCGCTGGATGGCTTGGCGGATGGTTCGGCCTGTTCCGCTGCCGCCTTCCCCGCGCATGCCTCGCGACTTGTTCGAATAGTAGCCATAATACCGGATCAGATGTGCGCCCTTGGGTGGAATGTGTTGGGTGAACTCGGCCAGGAAATCCAGCGGCGGGAGGATCTGGAAATTCCGCTTCGCCCCGTGGATCGGGAAAAGCGCGGCAGGCTTGTTTCTCGGCCTTGTAGACGACCTGCCCGGTATCGGTCACCTTCACCAGCCGAGACAGGCTGAACGGGCATCCTCGCAACACACCGGAAGAGGTCGAGCGAGCAGCCGAATACAAGAAGGCTCAACTTGAGGAATTTTGCACGCGGTACGGCCCGATTGAGTTTTTCTGGATGGACCACGCAGCCTGTAGCGACGGGGGACTCTCGCACGCTGAGACCGTGGGGTGGATTCACCGCTTTCAAGCGAACTGCTTCGTCGGCTTCAACCACGGCGAACCGGCAGGCCGGCTTTGCCTGCGCGAACGGGGAACGCCGGGCAAACTTGGGGATCCGGAGGCGTCGAAATACAACAAGGACGCCGAGTCCACCTACCTGAATTATCATGCGGCCGAGTTCACCTACCCACTTTCCCAAACGCTGGTTCGACAACCCCGCAATCAAACCGGAAACATCCCGCTCGCCCGAGAAGATCTACGAGGACTACTTAGATGCAGTTAAGTTCGGCAACATCTTTTCGCTCGACGTTGGTCCGAGCCCCGAGGGTAAGTTGCGGGACCGCGACGTGAAAACCCTGCAGCGAGTCGGCCAAATGATTCGTGCGGAGAACTCGCCGAAAAGTACCGACGACGGAAGCACGCCCGAGTAAGCTAGTGCTACCAAACAAAGGACTCGAACAAACCGAACAATTGCTGGCATACCCTCCCAGACGTGATACACGAGGCCCCAAGGCCTTGGTCCAATCAAGAAGACTCTACGGACCGGCGTGATAGTTGGCCACAGCTTCCGAGGTGCGAAGGTATCGACGGTAAATCCGCAGCCCCTTCAGGTCGCCGCCGAGCGACGGGGACACCCGTAGCTTACCCGATCCGCTCACGTCGGCCAATTCTCCCTGGCAGCGGCCCCATCCACACGGGCGGGCCTCGCCCCCGTCGCAGAGAACCCCGTCAACGACAAAGGTAATGATCTTCGGCCCGGCGTCGACGATCACGGCTACGTGGTGGAGTTGGCCCGGCTTCAATAGCCCGGGATCGCAGTCCCACGCAGCTTTCGTTCGGCCGTCGTCAAGGTCGATACGTATCGTCCCCTGGTCGGTGGTCGTAAGTGCCATCCCACGACCGTCCGCGTCGCGCGAGTCGACGATCACCTGCCCTGCCGCAAGGTCATCTAGCGTGATCCAGAAGTCCCACGCGGCGCCGCCCGTCTCCGCCAGGTCGAGGCCGCTCGGCAGTTTCACTTCTCCGGGTTGAAGTTGCTCGGCGTCGAGGTCCAGGATGAGCCCTTCGCGGGCGACCGTCTTGTTGTTGCCTTGGTTCCACGTCTCTTCCAGCAGGGTCTTGTCGAGTTCGTGGACTCGGGCGACGGTCTTCTGCGTTTCGGTGACCCAGTATCGGCCGTCCTGTTCGATCAGGTCGGGGTAGCTCATGCCTTTGGTCACATCCGGATCGTAGAGAAGGATTTCAGGCTGGGACCAATGCAGCTTGCCGTTGCGTTCGAGTCCGCCGGAAATCCACACCGGATTGCGGCCCTTGAACGACTTGCCACCGTGATTGTGAAACCAAAAGAGGAACTTGCCGTTTTGGCAACGCCAGATTCGAGGACACGCCCGGGGGTTCTTCATTCTTTTGCCGCCCGGGGTGTAGGTGGCAAACTCGGGCATGGTCCAGGTGTGGGCCCCATCGCGGCTGTAGGCATGACACGGATAACCCAGCGTGGTGCGATACATGCAGTAGATCGAGCCGTCGCTCATGGGCACGATGTTCTGTTCCGCCTGGACTACGCCAAAGTCCGGGTTCTTCAGACCCACGTCGCCGTCGGGCAGCAGTTGCCACTCGATCTTACTTACGTCCGGCTCCGTGAGGATATTATCCGAGCGATAGAACCAACCCTCGGAACGGTCGATCACGTACGTTCCGCATTTGCTGAACGCGAAAACCATCGTGTTGTCAAACGCGATCGGCTTGCCGATCCCCCAGAAAATCTGCACCTTGGCCCCGAACGTGTTCGTGCGGTCGACCTCCGTCATCCGCATGGGCAAACGGTAACGATCCTTCGACCACGTACGCCCGTTGTCGTCCGAGTACTTGAAAACCAGCCAGCCCACGCAGTCGTCGCGTCCGGGACACTCGAAATTGTCGCCGTTGTAGTTGTAGAACACATACACCCGGCCGTTTCGGGCGACCACCGGCAGCGAATAGACGGACGGGGGTCCATCAACCGGTTCGAGGCTCACCGGTTCCGACCAGGTTCGGCCCCGGTCCGCGCTGATCGTGGCGATGATATGCGAATTGGCCGCCCCCTCGTGTCCTCCAGACGTGGTCAGCGTGCAGAGCCAGTTGCCGTCCGCGGTAATCACCACGTACGGCTGATCGCAGTATCCCTCGTCGGGTATCCGCGATCCGGCGCGGATATTGCGAGTGTCGCGGGCCGAAAGTGGTTGCAAACCGGGGCACAGCCCTTGGATGTCGAGTTCATCCAGCACCCGATCGTAGATCCGCACGTCGTCGATCGCCCCGCGGAAGTGGCGGCTTGACTCTTTGCCGTCGAATTCCCGCCCGACGACCTGCCGAACAAGCTTTATGGATGCCGATGGCGAGGAGATGCTATCCTCGTCCTCTTCGCACCCGTTCAGGAAGAGCCGGATCGTGCGTCCCCGGCAGTCGGCCACCACCGCCACGTGATACCAAGTGCCGTTTTTCAACGGCCTGCTGACGATCTGGCTGCGGTCGTTCTCACCCAGGTTAAGAATGGCACTGATCTTGCCGCCGCGCGCGCCGATATGGAACACGCCCTCCTCCCAACCGTCGCTGGTGACCAGGCCCTGCCAGTCGTCGGCCTTGCCGATGTCTTGGCCTTTCATCCAGAAGGCGACGGTCACGGCGTCGAACTGGCCCAGGTCACCCAAAGGGACATAGTCGTCCAGGCCGTCGAAGGCCAGTGCGCCGCCCTGGATTCCGGCCACCGGAGTAGCCCCGTGGACGGCGGCGGGCGGTCGATTGTCAGTGGAATCGGGGGCATTCTGCCCGTCGAGCCGGTCGAACGTCCAGTGGCCGATCGGCTGCTCGGCCGCGGCCGACCGTGCCGAGGCAAGAATCGCGGCCGAGGCCAACACGCTTAGCGCGAATCGTCGCATGGCGTTTCCCTGTTCGTGCATGAGGTTTGGATTCACATTCCGACGTGGAAATTGGCGATCGCTTCGGACGTGCGAAGGTAGCGATCGTAGACTCGCAGCCGCTTCAATTGGCCGACCGGCGATGGCGAGATGCGGAGCTTGCCCGACCCGCTGACATCGCCCAACTCCGGTCCAAACCGACCCCAACCGCAAACGCGGTCCGTGTCGCCATCACAAAGGACCCCGTCGACCAAAAAGCTGATGACGCTCGGACCGCCGTCCACAATAATCGTCACATGGTGCCAGGTGTCGGGCTTGATGATCCCGCGATCGCAGTCCCAGGAGCCGACGTTCTTGCCGTCGCTCATTTCGATGCGGATCGTGCCATGCTCGGCCGTCTTGACCGCGAACCCCATGCCCGCCACATCGCGACTGTCGAGAATCGTCCGACCGGCGGACAGCTCCTTCAGATTGATCTGGAAGTCGATGGAGAAGCCGCCGCCTTCGGCCAGGCTGGGTAGCTTGGATATGTCGACCTCGCCACCCTGGAGATTCTCGGGCCCCAGGTCCAGAACCAGACCTTCTTTGGCCACCGCTTTCGCCTTGCCCTGGTTCCACAGACCTTCCAGCAGTGCGGGATCGATCTCGTGAACCCGAGCAACGGTCTTTTGTGTTTCCGTGACCCAGTATCGGCCGTCCTGTTCGATCAGGTCAGGGTAGCTCATGCCGAGGGACGACTGCGGGTCGTAGAGCAGTATCTCGGGTTGCGACCAGAAGATTTGCCCGTCCTTTTCCGCGCCGCCGGCGATCCAGACCGGGTTGCGACCCTTGAACGACTTGCCGCCGTGGTTGTGAAACCAAAAGAGGAACTTGCCGTTCTCGCATCGCCACAACATGGGGCACGCCCGGGGTGTCTTTATCTGCCGGCCGCCCGGCGTGTAGGTCATGTGCACCGGCTTTTCCCAAGTCCGTCCGCCGTCGCAACTGTAGGTCTGACAAGGGTAGCCTCTCGTCGTGCGGTAGACCATGTACAGCCGGTCGCCGCCGAGTGGCACCATGTTGTGTTCTTCCTGGGTGCTGCCGAACTCCGCCATGCGGATACCGTGTTCGCCATCGGGCAACAGTTTCCAGTTGATCTTGGCAATGTCGCTTTCCGTGAGAATATTGTCGGACCGGTAAAGCCACCCCTCGCCGTTTTCGAGCATGTATCGACCCACCTTGGTGAAAGCAAACATCACGTCGGAGCCGAATACCTCGGGTTTGTCCATCCCCCAGAAAATCTGCACCTTTCCCTGCCAGTCGTTCCCGCGGTCGCAGGCCGTTACGCGCATCGGCAGACGGTAGCGCTCGTTCGACCACGAGCGGCCGTTGTCGTCGGAATACTTGTAGCAGTACCATCCCATCATGTCGGCGCGGATCTTCTTCTCTCCGCCCGGCAGCTTGTCGACCTTGTCGCCGTTGTAGGCATAGAAACCGTAGACGCGTCCGCCGGGCACCGCCAACGGCACCACCCAGGAAGCGACCGGGCCGCTGGCAGGCTCGATGTCGACCGGAGGTGTCCAGGTGCGTCCTTTGTCGGAACTGATCGTGGAAACAACGTGCTGGCCACCGGCGCCTTCGTGCCCCGATCCGGTGGTCAGCGTGCAGAGCCAGTTGCCGTCCTTGGTAACCACCACGTACGGCATGTCGCAGTAGCCTTCGTCGGGTATTCGCAGTCCGGTGCAGATATTGCGGGGATCGCGGGCCGAAAGGGGCTGCAAGCCGGGGCACAGCCCTTGGATATCGACTTCCTCCAGCGCCCGATCGTAGATCCGCACATCGTCGATGGTACCGCGGAAGTAACGGCCGGATTTATCGACGTCGAATTCCCGGCCGACGACCTGCCGAGTCAGTTTAATGGAAGTGGATAGCGAAGAGATATTATCCTCGTCATCTTCGCATCCGTTCAGGAAGAGCCGCATCGCGCGGCTTTGGCGGTCGGCGACCACCGCCACGTGATACCAGATGCCGTTCTTCAGCGGCCTGCTGCTAAGTCGTCCGCGGCGCATCTCGCCGAGGTGCAGATAGACCTCGATCTTTCCGGCCCGCATTGGGATGTGGAACATGCCTTCTTCCCAACCGTCGCTGGTGACCAGGCCCTGCCAGTCGTCGGCCTTGCCGACGTCTTGGCCTTTCATCCAGAAGGCGATGGTCACGGCGTCGAACTGGCCCAGGTCACCCAAAGGGACATAGTCGTCCAGGCCGTCGAAGGCCAGTGCGCCGCCCTGGATTCCGGCCACCGGAGTGGCCCCGTGGACAGCGGCGGGCGGTCGATTGCCGGTGGAGTCGGGGGCCCTCTGCCCGTCGAGCCGGTCGAACGTCCAGTGGCCGATCGGCTGCTCGGCCGCGGCACTCCCCGGGGCACCTGGCCCATCGTCCGCCATCAGCGGCGAGACGAAGAGGCCAAGCAAACACAAACAGCACTGCCCGATCAACATGGTCTTGGTACGCATGGCCCTCGCAAAAACTCCGTCGGCGTTATCATAAAACGAGTTACGTTATCCCGCAGGATGCAGTCGCACTTCTACCCGGAACACTTTGATCGAACGTTGTCCTGCAGCCCTGACCATAATCGTATCCTTGTTCCGGCCGGGCAAGGCGCTGAGGGGAAGCGAATAAGTCATCAGCCGGTTCCCATTAAGGATAGGAAATTTGATTTCCCAGTCACAGAGTGGATCGTACCAGGAGCAAATGGTGATTCAAAGGAGGCAAGGAGGCACAGGGCGGCCATGGCCGCCCTGTGTCTCCTTGCCCCGGCCGGTGTTTCGAGATCTTTCTGCGAAGTTGCCGGCGTATCAGGCCGCAAACTACAGGTGGATTCCACGGCTGGCACGCACGATCCCCATGCCGCCATGAGTCGGTGACGATCAGAAGGTGGCCTCGAAGGTGTGCATGTCCACGAATGTCAGTTCGCCTACCTGGCCGCAGGATCCCGTCGGGCTGTCTGAGAAACAGCCGTCGAGGTCGTGGACCAAACCCGCCACGTCCGGTGGCGGCCTCGGTGCCGACCCTCGCCAGAGACCGCAGTGGCGCAGAGTCTTCTCGATCACGTCGCCCTGTGGCGGGTCGATGAAGGCGATGACCTTCATTTCGGTCCCACATCGAGGACACGATAACGGGTCCACTTCGTACACCCGCTTGATGAGCATGGCCCAGGTCTTCGTGCAGCGGGTCGGTGCGGCCTCGGAAGCGTCGTCACCGCTGGATGGCTTGGCGGATGGTTCGGCCTGTTCCGCTGCCGCCTTCTTGCGCATGCCCCGCGACTTGTTGGAGTAGTGGCCACGAACATCTCATGCTTGCAGTCTGGGCAGCGAACACGAGCAAAGCCCTCTTCGAGCTCTCCACACTTGAGAAAGGCGGCCACGGAACGTTCCACGACAGGCCGCCAGTAGCCACACTTGGCCGCAAACCGCTCGTCGTAGACCTGCTGGAACGCGTCGAAATGCTCGTCCATCAAGCGCGACAGATCCGAGGCCTGCGGATCGCGTGGACGGTACAGGTCCAGCGGCTTGACACAAGGCGGCGGCAGGACGGGCATGGCAGCCCTCCAGGATAGTGTACGCGCAATCACTGGATCACATGTACACTAATCGTCAATCCGACGCTGCCCGCCATGCCTGTAACTGTTTAGGCTCGTGGCAGTTACGTGGCGCACGGCACTTCCAAGCCAGTGCCAGCCAACGTGGAAAACGTGTCAGCAAACCCAGCCACCGTCGCCAAAGGCGTTCTGTGGGAGACTGGGAGCAGGGAGGTCGGGAGCCATATTCGTAACGCGCGGTCGCCCCCTGCTGCGTTAGAAACGCCGGTAGCCTTGCGCGCACAGGAGTATCCGTCCTGAGTCGCGAACGACAGTTGCCGCGATTTCGACGAGGCAGCCGGCTCTATTCATGCGGCGGGCGGTTTGACCGATGTTGCAGCATGTCTGCTAGTTGGGCCGATCTGGGAAGGGCCGGAAGATGGCATGGTACCTCTTGGTGGTGTATAATCTCGCGAGTCTGCCTAGTGGGGCTGGGACGCAGTTTTCAGATGGGGTGGGCGACGATGGTTAACATGACAGAGACCAGTGCAGCTTGGCCTTACATCAAAGCGATCGCCAAGCTGCTCACCATTCCAGGAACGAACATTGGCCTGCAGTGTCTGACCGACCTGCAGGACGACTTATCGAACGAGAAGTTCCAGCAAGATCTGAAGGAAGCTCTTGATGCGATTCGCGACAACACGAGCGAGATCGTGCAGTTGCTGCAGGACAAGGAACAACTGCAGCCCGCACAGGACGCGTTCAGGGACGCCGCCAAAGACATCGCCGAAGCGCTCTACCTGAACCGTGTGGCGGCCGAGTATGCGTATGCTGACTTCAAGGGTATCGAGTTGCTGAAAAGCGTCGTCATGGCCTTGAAGTTGGACGAGATCTTTGTGGACCTGAAAGTGCGCCCCGAAAAGCACTCGCGAGAGGTGTCAGATGCGACACGTCGCCTGCAAGCCCAACTGGCGCGCGCCGTGGGTCTCGGACAGAGAGGATGGCAGCTAGTGCCCCGACCCAGAAGTTCTGCATCGATATTTGGCAGATTGACTTTTTCCTTGGTTTCTGATATTTAACCCATATTCAGGCTGAAGTACCGTAGTTCACGGTTGATTTGTTCGATAACTTCAGCTACAGTGGG
>JADHUC010000321.1 GCA_016784735.1 Pirellulaceae bacterium
CTGTCGCTGGACCGCATCGACCAACTGGCCAAGAACATGGACGGCTATCCGCAACAGGCGGTCGAGTTGGAACAGCGCTGCCAGGAAATGGGGATCGACACGGATTCGGAGATCGGCCGGCGATTGGTATACCTGGCCAAGGAACTGATCGGCTTTCCACGACACCTTTCCCAGCACGTGGGCGGCATGGTGATGACGCGAGGCCCTTTGTGCGAGCTGGTGCCGATCGAGAACGCTGCCATGCCCGACCGCACGGTCGTCCAGTGGGACAAGAACGATTTGGAGGAACTGGGGATCCTGAAAGTCGACTGTCTGTCGCTGGGAATGTTGACGGCGATCCGCAAGTGTTTTCACCTGGTGCGGCAAACCACCGAGCGCGATTTGACCTTGGCCAACATCCCCCCCAATGACAACGCCGTTTACGACATGATTTGCCGAGCCGATACGATTGGCGTGTTTCAGATCGAAAGCCGTGCCCAGATGTCGATGTTGCCGCGGCTGAGACCACGTTGCTATTACGATCTGGTGATCGAAGTTGCCATTGTCCGCCCCGGTCCGATCCAGGGGCAAATGGTACATCCCTATTTGCGGCGCCGTGCCGGCGACGAAGCGGTAACCTATCCGAACGGGGAGATTCGCCGGGTACTGGAGAAAACGCTGGGCGTGCCCATCTTTCAGGAGCAGGTCATGAAGCTGGCGGTGGTGGCCGCCGGCTTTTCGCCGGGCGAGGCCGATCAATTGCGGCGGGCCATGGGGGCTTGGCGTCGCAACGGTCACATCCACATGGAAAAGTTACGGCAAAAGCTGCTGGACGGCATGCGGGCCCGCGGTTTGGACGAAGAGTTTGCTGAACGCGTTTTTCAGCAAATCCGCGGCTTCGGCGAATACGGATTCCCCGAATCGCACGCGGCCAGTTTCGCCTTGTTGGTCTACGTGGCCGCCTATCTGAAACACTACTATCCGGCCGCTTTTACCGCATCGCTGATCAACAGCCAGCCCATGGGCTTTTACGCTCCTGCACAATTGATCCGCGACGCTCGCGCACACGACGTCGAGGTGCGCGCGATCGACGTAAATCGCAGCTCGTGGGATTGCACCTTGGAAGGCGAACGGATCTTACGGCTTGGCTTCCGGTTGATCAAAGGCATGTCAGAGAAAGACGCCGACGCCATCGTTCGGGCACGCGAGGATGGCCCTTATTGCTCCGTGGACGAGTTCACCACCCGCACCGGCCTGCTGCAATCGACAGTCAGCCGCCTGGCCGAAGCGGATGCGTTTGGTTCGCTTGGCGACGATCGCCGCCGGGCGCTGTGGCACTCACTTGCCCAGCCGCGCAACCGCAAGCCGACGCCCCTGCTGGACAAAATCGACGTTCCTGTGGATCCACCGGCAGCCTTGCCGTCGGCCGCAATCCAAGAAGAAGTGGTCACGGATTATCAGACGGTCGGTCTGTCTCTGCGACCGCATCCGGTGTCGTTCTATCGCGAGCGGCTCGAACGACTGGGAGCGATCCCAGCCGAGAAGCTGAGCGAAGTGCCCAACAACCGTCATGTCAAGGTGGCGGGCCTGATCATCCTTCGCCAGCGTCCCAGCACCGGCAAAGGGATCACGTTTGTGACGTTGGAAGACGAAACCGGCGTTGCGAACCTGGTGCTTCACAAACACATCTGGGAACGTTTTCACAAAGTAGCCCGACACAGCAACGCTTGGATCATCCGCGGGCGACTAGAGAGCAAGCACTCGATCATTCACGTGGTCGTCCAACAACTGCAGGACATGCACGAGCAGCTCACGCAACTGGTCCAGTCGCGAAATTTCCACTAACAGCGCATCCCGAAGAATTCACCCCCGGCTACCCTGCCAGGGTCACCGCGGTACTTCGCTGAGCCTCAAATGCCTACTGACAGGGCCGCGAAGCCAGCTCCATCAAAGCTTGGATAGCATCTCCTTCGCCTTCGCCTTGACGGCATTCTGGTCGGACATTGACTGCAGCTCCCGAAAATCCTTCATCAACGCATCGGCCTTGGCTTGATCGACACTCGCCAGGTCTTCCTCGATATACGACTGCAATTCGTTAGCAATCTCCAAGTCCCCAGTTTCAACGACCCTTTCGAGGATCGGTCGCATCGACTGCGTAACGGTATCCTCGTTAGTCTCCGGGACAACGACTTGGCCGCCACATCCAACCACGACAACCATACTCAGCAAGAACATGAAAGGTAGAAAGACCCGCATGGCTTAACCCCTTTTCACTATACACCAGATGCTCGAAGAATACGCTCACCAAGCAGGCATCCTAAGCGACACGCCTGCCTCATTCAACCGGGTTATCGGTCATCTTGGGGACACGAGTGGGCGAGTGCAGACACAAAGCCTGAACCCCTATCGCCGATGCAATTCGCGCCAACATTGCTATTCGACGCAATCCCAATGCAGCAAAAAAGAAAAAACCGCCGGCATCGGAGATGCCAGCGGTACTTGCTCCCACACTGGGATCAACTGAGGCAACCAAGGGCTACGGAAGCTCGACGTTTTGTCCGTCCTCGCGGATGGCTAGTCGCAGGAACACGGCTAACTCCGTCGTTCCCGTCACGAACTGCACTGAACCATCGACCATGCCGACGAGCACACCGCCCGGGTGCGGCGACTGGATCGGATTATTGGCGCCGCGTCCGCCACGACGATTCTGCGCACACCCTGGAGCGCCGCTACCACCGCCGTTGATCCCCGCACTTCCATCGAGCACCTTTTTCAAGTCGGGCTTGTAACGCACGGTATTGATGTTGAACGTGTTGGCAGTTCGGTTGGCGTTTCGTTGAGCCGTTCTTGATATGTTGCGCCTCGCGTTGGTCCCAGCTAACCAGCCACGGTGAGTCCCAAGGGCCCCGGTCCACCCCGGATCGCCGCGGTACTTGGCCGAAACGTTGGTGCGTACATCTTGAAGCCAGTCAGACTGCTCGGCCACAATCATGGTGTTGGAAGTGCCGTCTGAACACATGGCCATATCAGTGTGCTCGCAAGGGGGCAGCATACCGCTGGAACTCCACCAGCCGCCATCGCTGGAGCCATCACATGCAAGCAGACGGCCGGGCACGTTGTTGTTGTAGATCCTGACGCTGCTTGGAATGCCCCAGGTCGAGTTGCTGCCGGTGTAGTGAGCACTCGCGGGATTGATATCACATCCACCTGAGATGCCGGTGTAAGTCGCATTGCAGATGTTACCGGTCTGCCTATTCATCACGGGCAACGGACTGGACGGGCATCGCATGAAGTCTGGGACAAGTGTGCGGAGAGCAGCCCGGATTGCCGCAGGCTGTGTATTTGTCGCGGGGCGGAACTGGTTGCCTCCCCCGCCGGGTCTCTGCGCTGCCGCGATTTTGTCGTAGATGTTGCGCTGTTCGAGGAAAGGCGCCGTTGCATAGTACCAGGACCATCCCAAGTTGCCTGAAGTAACACCCACGGGTCCCGGTTCCAGCCATCTTCGGCCCATCGCTCCCGCGGGGAACACTTTGTACGTGTCGTGGTAGTTTTGCAGAGCAAGGGCCAGGTTCTTCAGGTTGTTGTTGCACTGCGTCCTGCGCGCGGCTTCGCGAGCCGCCTGAATCGCAGGCAACAGCAGTGCAACCAGAATGCCAATGATCGCAATGACCACCAACAACTCAACGAGCGTAAAACCTCGTCCTCTCATTTTTCTGCGCATGACAACGCTCCTTTAGAAAAAGCAATGAAACGGAAATGAGGCCGAAAGAAACGAAAAAAGCCAATAGATGCTTGTCACAATCTGCCGAGAATTGCAGGTGAAACGGATTTACTCGTATTCAATCACGGCTGCGCGATGCTGTCAAGCTCTTCCTGCCGGAAGGGTGCAGGGCAGTCAACCCAATCAATCTTGGGGGTCGTTGCCAGATTTAGCAAAAAAACCCGCTGGCGCGAGGCGCGCCAGCGGGTTTCGAGGATCAAGTCGGCGAGCTTAAAGGAAGGCCCGACTTGTCGTCGGCATCTTCCTTCTCGTAGCAAATACACTCAAGCGAATCGCTCGCGGCGAACCAACTACTCGGTTCCGCTTTCTTCGGTTCCGCCTTCTTCGGTTCCCATCGGGTCAGTAGTCTCGTCGGTTTCCATAGGGTCAGTAGTCTCGTCCTCAACAGGGGTTGCGGGGTCTTGGCTGGTGGTCTCCCCGCATCCGACGACAAACAGGCCCAGGCCCAGAATCACTAATAGACAGGACAAGATTCTCATAACTTCGCTCCTTTCGCTACTCACTTGGATCGCAGATCTAGCAACCTTCCCATAGGTTGCTAACACGAGAACAAACGTCACACACACTTGATCCCTGTTGGTCGCCTGATATTCCCGGAGTCGCAAAAAACAGACCCGATTTGGGCAAAGCGTGTAAACAAGCGACGCACCACCAGCCACCGCCGACGAGCCTGATCCAAGTATTCTGGGCCTCCTAACCACTTTGAACATAGATCACACTGGATAACCATCTCAACTTCAGAGTTGTCATAGCCGATGACAAAACGAACGCAACCCACCACACGAAAACAAACGAGCCAAATGCGAGAGCCTCGCCGAGCCATGGGCGAGCAACACGAATTTACTGGATGCAATTAACCCATAAGTTGCATGCTATGCGATTTGGGCGTGTAGGCGCGAGCGCGATCACTCGTGTTCCGTCAATCTTCGATTGCATCGAAATGGGTGACGCGCCTAGTTATTCCGAGGATTTTCCGGTGAGGGATGCTTGACGTGGAGTCGCTGTCATGGTGTAATCTTGTTCGGCGTCTTAATCGCATTGGATCGTGTTCTTATCGAATCTGTGAGGTAGCATTCATTGGCCTCACCAAATTGTCTCTTTATTCTTAGTGGTCTTTGCGGAGTAGTTGCGGACTCATTTTCTTTTTTTACTTTTTCCAAAGGAGCATTGTGATGCGCAAAAAAATGAGCGGGCGTGGTTTTACGTTGGTGGAGTTATTGGTGGTCATTGCGATCATTGGGATCCTGGTTGCATTGCTGCTGCCTGCGATTCAGGCCGCCCGCGAGGCGGCACGCAGGACCCAATGCAACAACAATCTGAAGAACATCGCTCTCGGTCTGCAGAACTACCACGACACGTACAAAGTGTTCCCCATGGGGGCCGTGTCTTCTGGACCGGGTCAAAGCACCCCCGGACGACCGATGCGCGGGTGGGGAGATAGGTGCGGACCTTCCTGGTACTACGGAACACTGCCCTTCATGGAGCAGCGGAACATCTATGACAAGATCGCCGCAACACAGCAAGCAGGCATGACGTCTGGTGGAGGACGGCCTTGTAGTTTCCGTCATCACACCACTTACCAAACGCCAGCGATATGCGCTGCCTTAAGGCAACTGGTCCCTGATTACATGCGTTGCCCGTCCAGTCCGTTGCCAGTGATGCGCACTCAAACTGGGGAGATTTGCATGCCCAGTTACGCTGGAATCGCGGGGGGGACAGATATCGACCAAGCCAATGCTCGTGGCCACTATGTGACTCCCTCAGGTGCCGTGAATCCGGGCGATTTTAGGCCACCAACAAGCACCCGGACCTACAGGAATAAATACTTTAGGGGAATGCGACCCGCTGCTTCGCTTGGCATTCAGACTTGGAGCGGAATGCTTCCGTTGGGCTTACACACAAACATAGCTCAGGATAGCGATGGCACTTCTAACACGATGATTGTGGGTGAACAATCAGACTGGCTCCGACAGTTGGACCCAACCGTCTCAACGGCCTACCACGGTGACTCGGGTTGGCAATGGTCGTCATCAATTTCTGGTTGGCTTCCGGGCTCGCACAACCCTCGGATGAGCACTGGTGCCTCCCTCAGCGAATGGAACGCGTATTGCTACAACATCACCACGGTCCGTTACAAGCCCGATTTGAAGCGTGTAATGGGCACAAGTTCATATGGCGCAGGCGGTGCGGGTGGATGTGACGAGCGACACGCCGCCTATGGCATCAACAATCCTCTACAGTCGCCGCATCCAGGCGGTGTGCTGGTGGGGATGGTGGATGGTTCGGTCCAGTTCATCACCGGAACGACAGATTTGGCCGTCCTGTTGCGACTTGCTATCCGCGACGATGGACAAAACGTCGAGTTGAACAACTAGGCTTCTCCGACTTGATCCCTAAGACCCGTTGGCGTGTGTCGCGCCAGCGGGTTTTTTTTGTAGAGCAGACGCATAAATCGGGCTCCCGCCGTGCCGCGCTGAACTGGATTCATGGGTCGGCTCTGCGTATTCTGGTCGCCGAGGGTCTGGCAATGCGGACAGGTAGGCGTGCCCTGTGGCTTGCAATGCTCGCTGGTGGTTCGTCAAGGTCCGTGTGGGCTCCCGCGCGAGAGCGCGACAGTAATGAGTAAGGGAAATGCACTGCTCGTGGGTGATGCTCTTGATAGCCGGATGGGGAGTTCCAGGCATTCCCAGCAGGATGCGCAGATAGATCGCCTCTGGCTCGTGCCCCCCGCGGAAAGGCTCGCAGACCAGGTCGCGGGCTCGAGTTGGACGGCGTCTGTCGTCGAACAAGAGTAGGTTCTGATCGCCGTGTCCATCTTTGCCATGGCAGGAGTCGCAGGTTTGGCTGAAGTACAAGCCTTTGCCCTTCTCGATCGTTTTCGAATTGGCAGGACCGAATCTGGGGACTTGGATGACCTCTCTCGGAGTCGTTAGATGCTCGACGACCGCCTGGACGTCGTGCTCGTCGATCTCCTCTCCTTCTTCCTTAAGCATGGCGACGTATTCCTCGCGGATACCCTCTCGGCGAAGCCGCAGTACTTCCTGGGCCAATAGTCTTTGGGCGTCTTGGCTCAGATCCTCGAAAGACGTCATCGATGTCCCAGGCATCCCGCGGTTGATCACCGCTTCGACGTCCTCTTGCGTTGGGATCGCGTTACTCGCACTTACGAGCCGGAACCTCTCCCTACGCAAATCGAGCGGCTTGGGGAACAAGTATCGCGCTGCGCGACCATTGCCATCACCTTCTGCGCCGTGACATGCGCCGCAATGCTGTGCATACAACTCCGCGGCCGATATCGACGTTCGCGTCGATTTCCCCAATTCATTCAAATCCACCTCAAGCCAGTTTGCGAGCGCCGTTTTGCTGAGCGATGATTGAGCCAAACGTTTCAACTCGTCGGTGGCCTCCCGTGCATTCGGATCAAGGGCAAGTCGGATCTGCAGATCTGCGCTAACTGCCGATGCGTAGCGGTTGTCCGTGACCAGAGCGAACAGACGGTCGGCTCGCGTGGGCCTTCCCGCCAGGGCGACCGTTATTCCCAGGGAAACAATGTCGTCTGGCGTTAGCGCGTCGGGCTGCACCCCGGCGAACGAACGTTCGGCCTTTTGGTAGTTGCCGCATTCGAGTTCGATCCGGCCCATTTCAATGTTCACGGCCGAAGAGGGCTCCGCCAGAGACGCGCATGTCGCCAACACGGTTCTCGCTTCGTCCGCGCGTGCCAGCTTGCGCAAGACTCGGGCCAGCCCTGTCCTAGCGTTCTCTGACTCGGCGAAACGTATGGCCGATTCGACGAACGTCTCGAGCGCCTCGTCCAATCGGCCTTGCTTTTCATGCAATTCGGCAATCGCCGTCCAGGCCAACTCGTGGCTGGGCTCCTTGGCCAGGGCGTTTTCAAAGGCGTCCATGGCTTTTGATGTCTCGTTCACGTGCGACCAATACACGCCCCACATGTACGCATTGTGTGCGTCGTCCGGAGCATCTGCTGTCCATGCATCCAGCATCCTCTCGGCTCGCTCGTGCTCATCCCGCGTCAGGCAGCCGTGCACGAATGCCGCGACCGCGTCCTGCCGGGGCACGCCGGCTTCGATCAGAGCGAACATTTGACGCTCGGCCCCCTCCTCTACCTCGCCGGATTGGATGAGCGCAATGCTCGACTCTTGCTGGATTTGCTGGGCCGGCATTCCCTTTTGTTCCGCTGACTGCATGGCCTCGGCCCAGCGGTCCTTCTGGCCCAGATGACGAAAGCAGGCCGCTTTCATCAAATCGGTCTCGCCGTCCTCGGGACCCAGCCGGCATGACCACTCCAGCCACCGCTGTGCATCGCTAACTGCCCAGATGTTCATACGATGAGCGCCCATCGAGCGACACCATAATCCCAATGTTCCACGTCCAAACAGGAGCAGGAACAGAACGACCAGAATTGCAGCGGCCTGCACGATCCGGCGACGAAGCCTCGACGCCTTGGGCGGAGTGGTCTCCGATGGTATCTTCCGACGACGGGGCATGTGCACGGCCTTCTGTAACAGGCGATAGGGGATGTCCGCCGCCGGACTCTCGACAGTACCGGGTTCCTCCGCGGCGGGCCACCCGGGCGACGAAACGGCCTGCGGCGCTGTCCGCGGCGGGGCACGTTGCGTCTGCAAACGAGTAGATCATAGCTGCCGGTAGAACGCAACGCTGGAATGTGTTATAAGAATTCGGTGCAGGAGCAACGGGCCACGTCATGACGTTGAGTACGGGGCGCGGTGGCGGTCACGTGGCAAATCCATCCGAGGCTACCGGGCGAATGGCTGGGGAGAAGAGACGCACGCGATCTAAATCCGTATTGCTTGGCGCTGTTGCGATCCTGACCTGTGTGACGATCGCGCTGGTCGTCTGGCGAATCTCGTCCAGTCGCGCGAAGCGACGGCCCTTCGATGCTGTTCTCCGCAACGATAGGAGTTCAGCGCTGCCGGACAAGAGCGTCGAATCGCGCGTCGAGGCGTTTTGCAGCGACTGTCACGCCATGCCGCGAGCGGACAGTTTTCCTCGTTACGCATGGCACGACATGGTTCGGCGAGGATACGAATTCTATGCCAAGTCAGGACGCAACGATCTGGATCCGCCATCGATGGAACAGGCCCTCGCCTACTACCGCTCACGTGCTCCGGAGCAACTGGTCTTTCCCAGGCGGGAGGATGCGAAGACCGAGTTGCGTGCCCGGTTCGTCGTGCAGAAGTTGAGTTACGCCCAGCACGCGGACGTTCCCCCGGCGATCTCCCATCTGCGCTGGTGCCGTTTGGTAGAAGGCGGCGACCATGTCTTGCTGACGTGCGATATGCGGCGAGGCAGCGTCGCCGCTTTGGATCCACGCCGGCCGCAGGGCGATCCGGAAGTCCTGGCGCGACTCGACAATCCGTGCCGCGTCGAACTCTGCGATCTGGATGGGAACGGCGCGATGGATCTTGTGGTGGCGGATCTGGGCAGCATGCCTGCAATGGACCACAATCGTGGCCGCGTGGTCTGGTTACGTTCCACAGGCGTTGCAGGGCATTACGAAACGGTCGTGCTGGCATCGGGCCTGGGCCGGGTGGCCGATGTGCGCCCCGTCGATCTTAACCGTGATGGCGACCTGGATTTGCTCGTGGCAGAATTTGGTTTGCGCCAGACCGGGAAGGTCTTTGTGCTGCGAAACGATGCCGGGGCTGGCAAGCCGCCCCGCTTCGTAGAGGAAACGCTCGACGATCGGCCAGGGGCCATCCACGTGCCTGTGCTGGACTTGAACGGAGATGGTCGTCCGGATTTCGTAGCGCTTGTCAGCCAGCAGTACGAGCAGGTCGATGTGTTCATTAACCAGGGGAACACGCAGTTCGATGTTCACACGCTTTGGGCAGCTCCGGATTTGACGTTCGGTTCCAGCGGCATCGAAATCGTGGATCTCGATGGCGACGGCGATCAGGATGTCTTGTACGCCAACGGGGACGCTTTCGACAACGCATTTGTCAACCCACGTCACGGCGTCCAATGGCTGGAAAACAGGGGGGGGCTCAATTTCGCTTATCATCGACTCACGGACCTGGTCGGTGCTTGTCGTGCGTCGGCTGCCGACATCGACCTGGATGGCGATCTGGATGTCATCGTCACCGCCTGGATTCCTGGACAAGTCGAGCCGGCCAACGCGACGGCTCGGCCGCTGGCTTCGCTGGTGTGCCTGGAACAGAAGTCGCCGGGCGCTTTTGCTCGCCATACGCTGGAGGAGGATTCCCCTTTCCACGCCGCCCTGGAACTGGCCGATTTCGATGCCGACGGCGATGTAGACTTGGCCGTGGGCTCCCACACGCTTTCCCATACACGCCGGCTACCCTACTGGCTTGCGATTTGGTGGAATCAAACGATCCGTTTGGGCGAATGATGGTCTTCGCAACACTGGCGATTCATCTGGTTGCCTCGGCCGGATTGCCTGGATGTCAACAGTCTGCTGCGCCGAACGTGTGCGGTCAAGAAACTCCGACGACCCGCAAGTGGTGCTGGTACTGGATTTCCGCCATCGTGCATCGCATGAAAGTAAAAAGGAAAGAAGGAATAGGGATAGGCATTTCCCACGCGCCCAGACGTAAAAAGCCCGTTGACGCCACACGCGTCAACGGGTTTTGGCGTTTATGTGGGCGATAGTTGGCCGTGGTCGGTCTTGTTGACGCGTTAGACACAGACAAGTCAATTCTGCACACCAAGTTTCGGACTTGCTTGCAGCTCGATGCGACGATCCATTCTGACGCTCAGTCACGAGGCTCACTCTCTCAAAGGAGGACAAGATCATGAGGCCCGAACACCAGTCACCACCGTTCGTTCATCGCATTAGAAAAACGTGGCTTGCCGCGATCGTCACGATTGTCGCGCTGGCCGCACCGATCTCGACCCACGCGGCCGGTCTGCTGATTGCCGACGGCGGGTTCGGTGGCGTGTTGGAGATCAAAGAGCATGATGTCAAAGTCACGATCAACAATGGCGTGGCTGTGACCGAGGTATCCCAGGTTTTCTTGAACACCGAAAACCGAATCGTCGAGGCCCTGTACACCTTTCCGGTTCCGAAAGGCGCCAGTGTCAGCAACTTCAGCATGGTCATCAACGGCAAGGAGATGATCGGCGAAGTTGTGGAAAAAGAACGTGCTCGCAAGATCTACGAAAGCTACAAGCAGACTCGACGCGATCCGGGACTGCTGGAGCAGGTCGACTACAAACGGTTCGAAATGCGAATCTTTCCGATCCCCGCCGGTGCGGAACAGCACGTGAAAGTCACCTACTATCAAGAATTGGACGTAGACCACGACTGGGCCACGTATGTCTACCCATTGGCTACGGTTACCGTACGCAAGGCCGATACACGCACCACGGGCAAGTTTGCCATGACGCTGGATGTGAAGAGCGAGATCCCAATCGCAGACATGGAAAGCCCGTCGCACGGTGACGAGTTTGTGATGGCCGCGCACGGCAAGAACTACCGCCGAGCCAGCTTGGAGACCAGCGGCGGCGACTTGAGTCGAGATGTGGTGCTTGCCTTTCGCGTCGAGCGACCGCGTACCGGCTTTGACATGATCACCTCGAAACAAAGTGGCGAGGACGGCTTTTTCCAGTTGACGCTGACTGCGGGCAAGGAACTGGAGGAGTTGAGTCGCGGAATGGACTATGTCTTCGTATTGGACATCTCCGGCAGCATGGCACACGACGGAAAGCTCCGGTTGTCGCGGAATTCGGTCGGAGCGTTTGTCGATTCGCTGGGAGAAGAAGACCGATTCGAGGTAATCACGTTCAACATCTCTTCGCAGACTCTGTTCAATTCGCTTCAACAGGTCGACGGACAATCGAAAGAACAGGCCATCGCTTTCCTGGAATCGCAGAGGGCTCGCGGGGGGACCGTTTTGCGGCCGGCTTTGACCACGGCCTATCGATACCGTGACCCGGATCGAACGCTGAACGTGGTGGTCTTGTCTGACGGCATGACAGAGCAATCCGAACAGAAGGAGCTTCTGGAATTGGTGCTCCAGCGTCCGGCGGGCAGTCGCGTCTTCTCGATCGGCGTGGGCAACGAGGTCAACCGTCCGCTGCTGTCGCAGTTGGCTGAAGACGCGGGAGGCTTGGCCGCTTTCGTGTCCCAGGGCGACGATTTCGAACGTCAAGCGAAGGCGTTTCGCCGAAAGCTGATGCGGCCCGCGGTGACGGAACTGAGAATCGCTCTGGACGGGCTCGGCGTTTACGACATCGAGCCGGAGACATTGCCGAACCTCTATCACGGCTCGCCGTTGCGTGTCTACGGTCGATATCGCAAGGACGGCCCGCTGAACGTCACTGTCGAGGGCGATGCACTGGGCGCCCCATTCAAACAGTCTGTCGAAGTTCAATTGCCGGACGTAGACGACAACAACCCGGAAATCGAACGGATGTGGGCCTGGCATCGGGTTCAGCGACTGATGGACACAAGCCGACGCGCCGGCACGGATATGGACGCAAAGGAAGAGGTCGTTCGCTTGTGCGAGGACTATTCGATTGCCAGCCAATACGCGTCCTTCATTGTCCTGGAAAACGATTCAGAGTATCAACGCTGGAAGATCGAACGACGCAACGCTAATCGCATCCGACGAGACCGTGCGGCACGCCAGGCGATCCGCCAGCAACTGGAGGAACTGCAACGCCAGGCAAGCGCGGCGCTGGGCCCGCAAGCGGACAGCGACAAACAACAAGTCGCCGCCGCTTCGGCCGACGGTGCACCGACGAGTCAGCCGCCGACGTCCAATCAGTCGGAACAATTCGTCAGCACCCCATCACAACCACCCTCCAGCAGTCCGCCGCAGCAAGGCGGTGACATCAACATTCCTACGGGTGGCGGCGGTGGAGCGATCGACCCGTTTTCAGCGGCGATCGCACTCGGCCTCGCGGGAGCTTCGGCCGCGGCGGGTCTGCGCCGACGGAAGAAACGGCCTAACCTCCAGGAGTAGTTGAAGAGAAGGCCTTGATCGTAGCGTCGGCAATGTGGGGCACGTTTCCAACGTGCCAATGTCTGTAAGTTTTTGAGCCACGGCACGTTAGAAACGTGCCCCACGTACTAGCACTGCCAGCATTTGCCGGAGTTATGATCAAGGCCGAAAAGAAAGCAGACCGTCCTTCGTGTTTTACCTGGTTTACCTGGTTCCCAAGCTCCGGCTTGGGAACCTGCGTTTCCGAAGCTCTGCTTCGCAAGACAGGAAGCAGAGCTTCCCGAACGTGCGTTCCCAAGCAGAACTTGGGAACGAACGACGGAGCATGGATGTCAAATGAACGCTGCAACAAGAAAACCGCTCGGCTGTTACCTCGGGCAAATACCGCTCACGCTTTGGCTCGTCTTGGCGGCGGTGGTACTGTTCTTCTGGCCGTCGGCGAATCACCTGGTTGAATACGACCGCCGCCTCGTATGCACCGGAGAAGCATGGCGAATCGCCACCTGTCACCTGACCCACTGGAATCTGGATCATCTGCTGTGGGATGCGCTGGCGCTAGGAGTTCTGGGCGTGATGTGCGAGCGTCGCAGTCGTTCGCGATGGCTGGTTTGTCTGATCGCCTCCGCCGTGGCCATCCCGTTGGCCGTCCTGGTGCTGCAGCCCGAAATGGCGACGTATCGCGGTCTCAGCGGCCTGGATACCGGTCTGTTCACGCTGCTGGCCGTTGGCATGCTCCGGGAAAAATGGCGTGAGCGCGACTGGACGTGGCTGACCATCATCTGCCTGTTCATTGCGGGTTTTGCCGGCAAGATCGTGTTCGAACTAGCAACCGGGGGAACCGTTTTCGTGGATAGCACCGCGGCCAACTTCACTCCGGCTCCGCTCGCGCATCTGGTCGGCCTCTTCGTGGGCAGCCTGGTGGGCATGACTGAAACGCCAGCGGAAGACACTGCAATTCAGACGTAAGGCATCGAAGGCCAATTTCTCCTAATCATAATCTTACTCTTAATCATACTCTTACTCTTACTCCTACTCTAACCTTAATGTTAATCTTAGTCCGCCGCCCAAAATACAATCGCGTAGGGGATTAAGATTAAGAGTACGATTAAGACGCTACCCTCGGTCTATCGCGCCAAATTGGGTTACGTCTGAATCGCTGCGGAAGACGTGGAAGACACGGAATACGAGGTCAGATCTGGTATACTCGAGTACGGGATGAAGCGATAGTCGCTGGTGCTCGGGCGTCTTGATTTCTCCAAAGTATCTGGTCGATACGTGCGACGAAGGATCAATCGGCCGGCGGGCTGGTATCTCCCGTTCCTTCGGTTCGCCTGACATCTCTCGATACTCGTGTAAACCAGATCTGACCCCAATCGAGATCTTTACATCAATCCGTGGGCGTCCATAATTGACTCGTCGGGAAGGCGAAACCTGCCCGCACACAACACATGAGGCATCAGTAAACTTGAACGAGGAGACGTTGTCATGAAACGAACCGGCTTGCGCAATTCCCTCATTTCTATCCTGTTCGTCGGTGCGTGTCTTGGAAGCTCCGGCATTCTGAATCGTGCCCAAGGAGCAGACGACTTTCGTAGGCTGCCGGTGGCAGAATACCGGGACAAGATGGCGGCCGCATGGGTCGGTCAAATGGTCGGCGTCGGCTGGGGGGCTCCCACCGAATTCAAATACAAAAGTAAGATCATCCCCGAGGACAAAATGCCGGAATGGAAGCCCGGCATGGTCAATCAGTTTCACCAGGACGACATCTACGTGGAAATGACTTTCCTGCGGACGCTCGAGTTGTACGGCCTGGACTGCTCGATTCGCCAGGCGGGCATCGACTTTGCCAACAGCGGGTACGCGCTCTGGCACGCAAACCGAG
>JADHUC010000322.1 GCA_016784735.1 Pirellulaceae bacterium
ACCACAGCAGATGTCACCGCTTGGTGCAAAAAACACCTGGGTGTCACTCTTCAAGCCCAACGGAAAATCGCGATAGGCGCTGTAAAAACGGGATAAAGCACGCTGCGCACATTTAACACGTCAGGCTGTGCCTGACGAAATGCCCTATTCTGGACGCAATCCGTCATGCGGAGCATGACCTACGGCAGCCAGGTGATATAATCCTGCCGAGGCAAAACCGCTGGACGAAAGGTGCTATCCATGGCCTATGCGGAAATCATAACTGATCTTAAACGCATCGTGGGCAAGGAAAACGTGCTGGCTTCCGAGGAAGACCGCAAGGTCTATTCGTACGATGGCACATCCAACTGGGCCCACAAGCCCGATGTGGTCGTCTTTCCCACGGAGACCGAGCACGTTGAAGCCGTGCTAAAGCTCGCGAACGAAAAGAGGATTCCGGTGACCCCAAGAGGAGGTGGCACCAACCTAAGCGGCGGCTCGGTGCCGATCCGGGGCGGAATTGCCTTGGTGATGACCAAGATGGACAAGATTCTGGCCATCCACCCCGCGAACCTGTCCGCAAGGGTCCAGGCGGGTGTGGTGCTGATGGATCTGCAAACCACGCTCGCAGCGGAAAAGCTCTTCTTTCCGCCCGACCCGCAGAGTTTTCTGGGTGCCACGATAGGAGGAATCATCGCCGAAAACGCCGGCGGGCCGGTTTGCCTGAAGTACGGTGTGACGAAGCAGTACATACTTGGGCTGAAGGCCGTGCTCCCGACCGGCAAAACGCTTGAATTCGGCGGCAGCACCGTCAAGAACGTCGTGGGATACGACCTGGTCTCTTTGATCACCGGGTCCGAAGGTACCCTGGCGGTTGTCACCGAAGCGGTCCTTCGGTTGATACCTATGCCGGCAACCAGGAAGACGATCATCGCGCTTTTCGACGACTTGCCCAAGGCGGGCGAGACGGTCGGGAAGATCCTCGACGCCGGCACGATCCCTGCCAAGATCGAACTCCTGGACAACTGGGTGGTGAGGAGCATCAACCGAATCACGGGTATGGGACTACCTGAAGACGTAGCGGCCATGCTCATGTTCGAGTGCGACGGCATGGAGGAAGTTGTCGAACACGATTCGTCGAAGGTGATCGACGTATGCAAAGGGATGGGTGCCACCAAGGTAATCGAGGCCAAAGATCAACAGGAGGCGCAGACTTACTGGAAGGCTCGCAGCGCCGGTTTCGCCGCCATCTTCGGAGCCGCGCCAACAGTCCTGTCAGAAGATGTTGCAGTCCCCCGCACGCGCATGGCGGAATTTATCAAGCGGGTGATGGATATTTGCCGCAAAGCCGATTTGGAGGTCACGGTCATCGGCCATGCGGGCGACGGGAACCTGCACCCAAGTGTCATGACGGACGAGAAGGACCCCGCCCATTTTGAAAAGGCGCAGAAGGCAGTAGATGAGATCATCGAAGCCGCGGTCGAATTTGGCGGAGTTCTCTCGGGAGAACACGGGATAGGCCTCGAGAAACAGAAATTCATGCGCCGCACGCAAGAGCCAACGTTCATCGAAATCATGAAACAGATAAAGAGCATTTTCGATCCCAACGGGATACTGAATCCCGGAAAGATATGGGAAGACTGACTGGACCGCCAAGTGGCCGATAACCTGAAAAACATCCGTAAGTTCCAATCCGATGTCGAGCAATGCATGAAGTGCGGCTTCTGCGGCTACTTCTGCCCGATCTACCGGGAGGAGCGGCAGGAAAAGGGGCTTGCTCGCGGCAAGGACCAACTGATCCGCTACACGCTCGAGGGTGAACAAGATCTGACCAAGGGTTTCTATCAGGCGATCGACAACTGCCTGCTGTGCAAGACCTGCGTACAGTACTGCCCGGCCAAGACGCGGATCGACCACGCGGTAACCGCCGCACGCGGCGACTACGTGGCAGAGAAAGGGCTTCCGCTCTCAAAGAGTTTCGTGTTCCGGTACATCCTTCCCAACCGGTGGCTGTTCGGCGTCGCGCTGCGCATCGCGTCTTGGTTTCAGTTTCTCCTTCCGCGAGGCGAAGGGCGATTCCGACATCTGCCGCAGTTCCTCTCGGCCCTTGGCGCCGGACGAGCGGTTCCCGCGATCGCGAGGAAGTTTCTGAGAAAGACATTGCCTGAACGGACCCCGGCACCAGCAGAGCCGAAGTACCGAGTTGGCTTCTTCTCGGGATGCGCCACCGAATACGTCTTCCCCGAGATCGGGCACATGATGGTCGACGTGCTCAGGAACCTGGACTGCGAAGTCGTCTTCGACAAACGCCAAGGATGTTGCGGTGCGCCCGTCTACTTCTCCGGCGACTTTCGCACGGGCAAGAAAATGGCCGAAAAGAACGTGAATGCCTTCGAGGACTACGACTATGTAGTCACCGGCTGTGCCACGTGCAGTTCCGGGTTAAGCGAGTATCCGGTCTACCTGGCCGAAACGCCGGAGGAGAAAGAACGCTTCGAAGATTTCTCGGCAAAGGTCAAGGACTTCAACGAGTTCGTCATCGACGTCCTGGCGACTGCCCCCGACCGATTCGAACTCAACTCTCGATTCAAGGGCAAGACCGTCACATGGCACGACCCTTGCCATCTCGGGAGATATCAGGGAATCACTACCCAACCCAGAGAGATTCTTAAGTCGCTCGATGGGCTGAACTTTGTCGAGATGCCCAACGCCGACCGCTGCTGTGGACTCGGCGGATCGTTCAGCATCACTCATTACGACGTCTCCAAGAGAATCGCAGGCCACAAGGTCGAGGGAATCACCGCCTCCGGCGCCGACGCGGTGGTGACCGCATGCCCCGGCTGTATGATTCAACTTCGCGATGCGCTGTCGCGTCACGAGAAGGCGGTCGAGGTTCTTCACATAGGCCAGCTCTTCACGGTACGCGAATCCCCGACTTGAACGTGGTAGCGTCGAGGAACACTCCATGAAATTTGCAGCCACGGTCGTGTGGTTTGGCTTGATTGGCACGGCCGCCTGGATCCACCAGACCGCCCCTGCGGCTGAGAATGCACCCGACTCGCCGGTCGTTGTCCTGGATACGAGCGGTTTCTGGCGGCTGCACTATACGCTGCGCAAGCCAGTCTTTCAGACCGACGATGGCGACGAGGTCTCGGCCGTCGGGTACCGCACTCCGTTGCCGCCGGTCGATTGGGCGTCTGCGACGTTCGATGACAGTTCCTGGCGACGAATGCCTGGGGCGCCCTTGCCGCCAATTCACAGTAGTTGGGCGCCGACGTTCATCGAGAATGCGGGCTTTATCCATACTCACATCGGCTCGCCGAGTTTGGCCGTCCTCTCGGCTCGCGGCAAGTTCAGTGTCACCGACCCCACCGCCGTGAAGGGTCTCAAGTTGAATGTCGAGTACCGCGGTGGAGTCACGGTGCAAGTGAACGGCCAACAGATCGTCTTCGGCCACCTGCCGGCTGGAGCCGGCCCTGAAGTTCTGGCTCACGATTATCCCTTGGAAGCGTTTCTCGACGCCGGGGCAAAGCTGCTCGAGGCTGACCGCGGGGAGAAAGACCCGGAGAATCTTCGCCGCTGGGCACTGCGCACGCGGCGGCTGACCGGGATCGAGGTCCCGCTGAACGTTCTTCGCCGCGGCGTGAACGTACTGGCCTTGCAGGTCCACCGCGCGCCATATCCGAAACCAGCCATCGACAAGTTGCGGAAATCCCTCAACGACAGACGCCGTTGGCCCCATCATCTTTGGAGCACATGCGGATTGCGACACGTGCGGCTGATTGCCGACGGCGCCGAGGGGATCGTCGCCAATGTGCGGCGGCCCGAAGGCCTGCAAGCGTGGAACAGCGCTCCGCTGGCGTCGGACCAAGATCTGGACTGGGGCGATCCGAACGAGCCGTTGCGGCCCGTGGTGATCGCGGGTACTCGAAACGGCGCGTTCTCGGGAAAGGTCGTCGTGGGCAACACGGTGGCGATTACAGGTCTGCAGGCTGAGATGAGCGAACTGCGCCCCAGCCGCGGTGGCCGAGCGATCTCCGCGTCGGCGGTGCAAGTGCGTTACGCCGCGTTGCTCGGGGCAATTCGAGAAATCGGTAGCGAAAGCCATTATCGGGTCGAGCCGAGCCGTTTCGATGCGCTTCTGGAGCAACCGCCGGCGGTCATCCCGGTACGCGAAAAGGAGCCAACTCGCGACAGCCGAACCCTCGCTCGGCCGGGGCAGCCCGAGGAGAACTTCGGTGCCGTACAGCCAATCTGGATCACGGTACACGTCCCACCCGATGCGGCCCCAGGCGATTATGCGGGGACACTCACCATCACGCTTGACGGACACTCGCCCATCGAAGTGCCCGTGCAGCTATCGGTGGCCGATTTTCAATTGCCGGACCGAAGCCGGTACCGCACGTTCGTGGACTTGGTCCATTCGCCCGAGTCATTGGCGCTTCGATACGACACGCCCTTGTACGGTGACGAACACTTCGAGCTGATCGCCAAGGCCCAACGACTTTTGTCACAGGTCGGCAACAAGACCGCGTACGTACATCTGATCTGTCAGACAAACATGGGCAACGAGCAAAGCCTGGTACGCTGGATCCCTCGGGCAGGCGGCCGTTACACGCACGACTTCTCCGCGTTCGACAAGTACCTGGACACGGTGGTCAACAACATGGGCAAGCCCGAGATTATCTCGCTATACCTGTTCGACTACCACTTGGCCAAACGACGCGGCGTTCCGGTGACGCAGGTCGATCCGGCCACGGGCCGTCTGGAGACGATTCTGTTGCCGCCGTTCGAGCGGCCGGAGGCCATCAAACTTTGGCAACCGGTGGCCGACCATATCCGCAATCGTCTGCGCGAGCACGATTTGGAAGGGGCGATAATGCTGGGGCTGGTGGCGGACGTGGAACCGCCGCCAGGCGTGCTGAAAGCGACGGCACAGCTCTTTCCGTCGGTACCGTGGATGCGTCACGCACACAGCCTGCGCCGCAGCAGGCCCGAGTTTCCCCTGGGCTACCAGGCAATCGTCTGGTCGGCGCGATGGCCGGGCAAACCCTCGGATGGCAGTCGCCTTGGCTGGAGCCGCGAAGACCGCGTAGTGCAGTTCATGCGCTATGGCGAGAGCGCCCCTCCGACGTTTGCACGGCTGTTGGGCGAGATGAATCTCATAGGCGAGCAACGGGGATTCGGCCGCATCGGCGCCGATTTCTGGCCAGTGCTCAAAGGAGATCGCCGATCCGACCTGATGGGACGATATCCCGACAGTGGTTGGCGAAACCTGGAATGGATGACCCGCTACATGTTGCTCCCTGGGCCCGCTGGCCCGGTGTCGAGCGCCCGCATGGAGATGATGCGCGAAGGCATACAGGAATGCGAAGCTCGCATCTTCGTCGAACAAGCGCTGACCGAGGAGAAGATAACCGGCGCACTGGCCCAACGCTGCCGACAGGTTCTCGAACACCGGCTTTGGGCCACCATGATCGGCGTCGACAACCATTCGACATCGGGCCTGGTCGAGATGGAAGGGCACGGATGGTGGTCCACGCCAGGCCAGGTGGGCTACCACTGGTATCTCGGCTCCGATTGGCAGGACCGCTCCGAGCAACTTTATCAACTGGCGGCAGACGTGGCCAAGGCGCTGGGGACGTCGCCCTAGCCGATGGCCGAATTGTCGAAACATCGGGATGAACCAATCGCTGGAGTATCGCAATGGACACGACAAGCAAGAAAACCACGTCAACCGACTCGCGCCGGCGATTTCTTACGACCACAAGCGCCGCGGCAGCCGCGTACGCCTTCGGCGGGAACCTTCCGTCCAGCGGGGCGGGTGAACAGCAACAGCCGACTGTGCGCGACAGGTTATGGATCTTTGCATGCGTGGCCGGAGCGGATAACGAAGGTTGGAACCTGCCGCGGCCATCGCGAATGACGCCTGCCGAAGGAGCCTATTACCTGGGCGTTCCCAACTTGCTAATGATCCGCTGGCAGAACCAACCGCCCATGCCCTTCGACCAATACGCCATCGCTCTGCGGCCGTTGAAAAGGGTCGTTTGGTCGTTGGTAGGTTCCGGCGGCAAGACCGGCGATGAGGAGAGAAAGGCTGCCCTTGAGCTAGCTGCGAGGTTCCCCAACATCGTCGGCTTCATTATGGACGATTTTTTTCATCGCGACGGCTCCGGCCAACTTTCGCCCGAAGAACTGAAGGACCTTCGATCCCAGTTGACAATCGCAGGCCGGAAACGCGACCTCTACGTCGTTTTGTATTCGCGTCAATTGGAGGCTCCCGTCGAGAAACACCTTGCCCATTGCGACAAGATCACCTTCTGGACGTGGCGATCAGAAGAGATCGAGAAACTGGAACAGAACTTCCAACGTCTGGAACAGTTGGCCCCTGACCACGGGAAGCTATTGGGCTGCTACATGTGGGACTTCGGAAACAAAGGCCCTATGCCCCTGGATCGCATGAAGAAACAGTGCGAACTCGGACTGCGCTGGCTCCGTCAAGGAAGAATCGAAGGCATGATCTTCCTGGCCAACACCGTTTGCGACCTCGACCTGGAAGCCGTGGAATGGACACGCAAATGGATCGCAGAGGTAGGCGATAGCCCGCTTCGCGAGTAATCATCGACGCCGGTCTTGGCGGCGCATGAAGCAAGGCCTGCGCCGATTACCCATGCCTCCGACCATCGAGAGTTCACTCAGCCATCAGGGTGGCGACGATGCGTTCCGCGTTGCCGTGGAAGATGGCCTCGACTTCGCTGGGGCCGAGTTCGAGTTGTTCACATGCCTGCTTGATGGCTCGCAGGGCCTCGTACGCGTATAGCGTGTACTTGGCCTCGACCTCGGGCGGCTCGCGATTCTTGTTGAAGTGGAACGGGTAGTTCGTCCGGTTGATATACGTTGTGCCTTCCCACTGGCGACGGCCTCTCATATAGAACACCGGATTGTCCGTGCCGTAGAGGATTCGCGATGGGCCGAATGTCTGCAACGCCAGCCGATGAACGTCGGGGTTCAATACGGCTGAATTGTCGAAGTACAGACCTTCGTCGTCGGCCAACTGCGGCAGGGCTTCTTCGGCATGTGGCAGCGTATAGCAGCGGCCCAAGTGGGCGATTATGACGATCACGCGAGGATATTCACGCCGGATCTGCTTGATCTCTGCGATGTTCTCAGGATGCCCCAACCGATCGGCTTTGGGCACGTGCAACATCACGCACGCGCCTCGCTGATTCAGTAGTTCCAGTTGATGATGGGGCAGGAACTGGAAGATGCTGGCCTCCAGGAATTTGTCGCGCGTTTCGGGATCTTGGCCGGGGATCAAGGAATAGTACGGTTTGATGCCTAACGTGGTGGTCGGACTGAGTTCCACTTCCAAACGCTCGGCGGACCATTCGGGCTTGGCCACAGCCAAGTGATGCCAGCCCCGCCGGACGCACTCTTCTCGCAAGGAAGTGTTGCTCTGTTCGATGTCGTAATCCAGACCGGGATGACCGAACGCCAGGCAGGAGAATTGGCGATCTGGAAAGACCGTTTCGAAGCAGCGTTGGGCGTCGTCCGCGCCGATAGGCTCGGCGATCTCATTCACCCAGTATTGCCGGCGTTTCTGGTCAGTCATCTCCTCGATACGGAACTGCGGTTCGTTTACGTGGGTGTGGGCATCGAAGATCCGCTGTGGCACCCAATCCTCAAGATGACGCTCCCAGAAAGCCCGATCAATGTCGGTGTACTGCCAAACGTGGTGAAGCGGAACCGGATGCATTCGAATCATTCCTTTGTCGACGTGGTGAACGGCTTGACGCAGTCCTGCAGAAGGTCGCGGTATGTGTCGACGTGCGAACTTGGCGAAATCGTGCGTAAGGCCGGCGCGAGCGCTGTGGCCAAGTCGCGCAGGTTGGTGTCCGTCTCGACCAAAGACCGAGCAATTGTGGCGGCACCAAACGAGCTGACGGCCGATTGGCAAAGGCAGGTTACGGGACGGTTGGCCACGTCGGCGATGATCTGGGGGGTGACGCGGCTGGTCGCGGCCGGGCCGGATATCACCAATCGTTCGACCGGCAACTCCTCTTGCGTGAACCATCCCAGATGCCGAGTCAGTTCGCATGCCAGCCCCTCGACCACGGCACGCAGTAGATGGTTGGCCGAATGGGCAAGCGTGATGCCCGAGAGGTGTCCACCCGGCGAAAACGACTCCGCGGCCGGTCCGCTGGCCATCAACAGCGGCCAGAAGTGCAGCCCATCCGCGCCGGGCGAAACCGAATCGAGCCGGTCGTCCAGTTCTTCCCCGACAAGCTGGCTCTGGCCAGTGGTCTCCAATGCCCACTGCATCGCGGAACCGCCGTTGCTCATGGAGAGCAACTGGCCGAAGAGACCGTCGACTGGATGAGGACAGACGAACGTGCGTTGGGCGATGGGCGGCGCCAAACGACCGGTCGTGGCAAGCAACACCCACGCCGTCCCGGTTCCGACCAGCACATCCCCTTCGTTCACCGTGCCCGCACCGATGGAAGCTGCGTATTGGTCGTGGATTGCTGGCGATACCGGAATCCCTTCCGGCAGTCCCGTCTCTCGAGCGACGTTGTTAGGCAGATAGCCCGCCGGCTCGGTCGCCGGCACAAGGTCTGGAAGTCGCTTGTCTTGGATGTTCAGCCGATCGAGCAGTTCCGGATCGGCGCCGCCGAGGTTCGGATTGTACAGCATCCCGATGGAAAGACTGGTCGGGTCGTGGGCGCGGCGACCGCAGAGCCGGCCCACAATCACGTCCCCCACAAAGCCAAAATGCTTCGACGCGTCCAAGACATCGGACGACTCCTGTTGGAGGCGGAGAATCTGCCCGATAGTCATCGTGCTGAGATTGCATCCGGTATGGGCGACCAGGTACGCCTCGCCCATCTGTTCTTCGAATTGTCGATCGAAGGGTTTTCCACGGGTATCCAGCCAACTGATCACAGGGCCGACTGGCTCGTCCTGTGCGTTGAGTAACTGCACGGCTCCGCCCTGACTGGAGACACCTACCGCCTGGATGTTCTGCCCGTGCGTTTGGCAAACTGCTTGGCGGATTGCGTCGCAGGTTGCATCCCAGATCTGATTGATGTCCTGTTCCACACCGCCGTCGGGCGTGGTGGTTCGTGTGACCGGAGCCGTGCCCTCGGCCGCAATCGAACCATCGCGATCGACCACCAGCACTTTCACATTGGTGGTGCCCAGATCCAATCCCAGGAACATCACCTAGACCTCACAGTAGTCGGCATCCAGGAAACTGGCAGCCAAACGGATGCGCGCCGTTTGATCACCGAAGCACAGCGCGTTATGGTGCGGCCCTCCGGCCAGAGCATAGGCGGTCAACCAGTCACGCACATCGCCTTGTGGCATGCGCAGGTTGAAATGCGGTACAGCCATCGAAGGCAGCGGTCCGAAGTCGGTAACCTCGACACGGCTGGCCACCAACCGCCAGCGGCCAGCGGGGCCCAAGGTTAAAGCGCAGAGCGTGGCCGGTCCTGGCTGTAGGCTGACGATCAGAGCCAATTGACGCCCGCGAATGCGGGCAATTGGATGGGGTCGGGCCACGAGAGGAATCTCTGTATCGGTTCGGGCCATCGCTGGATTGGCCTCGCCCATGTGACTCATGAATACTCCATTGCCTTCGAAGTCGATCGTGAAGATCTCGCTGAACGTGGCGGGCGGTCCGAGTTGGTTCAACAGCCACGTGCCGGCCGCTCCGATCAGATCCCCTTCTCCGCCGAATCCGGTTCCTTCGGCCATCAAACGGCTGACGCCCACAAAGGGAAGCGTCATCGTTCGCTCGTCTTCCCCCAACGCCATGAATTGGTACGTCACCGCGTCCAAACCGTGCTCGGTCACCATCGACCGCAGCGCCAACTCGGCTCGGGCAGTGGCTTCCAGGTCCGCGTCGACCAAGTCATCGGCCAACTGATAAGAACTCCGGTATTCGGCGATCAGCTTCGACGTTTCCTCGTCTGTCGCGGCCTCGGCACGTAGGTTGAAGTCCTCCACGGATAGAACATTCCATTGGCAGCCAAGCGTGCTGGCCAAGTGGGTCGTGTCGAGGCCCAGGTCGCCCATTCCGGGAAATGGATAGCCCAAGAGTCCCAGCCGGGCGCTGCGCAACCTGGAGACCGCCGATGCTGCTACGAACACGTCGGCCAGACGCTCTACCGCGTCCGGATCGTTCAGATGCGAGGTCAAGTACTGGAATCGAACGCCGCTGCGCAAGAGCACGTTGCACAGGTCCTGGGTCCCATGGACACCGTGGTTGTCGATCATCTTGGCGCCATCGAAGCTGTCGTCGACGGCGAACAACTCCTGGGTATTCCATATGACGATCGGAAGGTCTGTTCGCTGCAGTGCCGGAAGGACGAACTGGCTGGGAGAATAGCTCAGGCACATCACCAACAGCACGTCGACTCCCTCGCGCTCGATGTCGCGCACCGCCGCGTCGATGTCTTGGCGACGATACACGGCCCGCTCGAATCGCACGTCGGCGATCGGCTCCAGCGCCGGTAACACGGCGTCGCGCAGCCACTGCTCGCGTCCTGGCCGCAAGTCCGGGGCCAGCGATTCGTACAGTTCCAACGTCAATGCCAGAAGGCCAACGCGCGGTTTGGTTGTCATCGTTTCTCCTTAGCGCGGCGTAGCGGCAACCAAAGTAACCCGAAGCGTGAGCGAGGTCTTTGCCGTTTCCTCGCTTACGCTTCGGGTTTCTTATGGCATCGTCCATGCCATCGCAGGGTTAGTCCAACTGATACTCCTGCAACACTTCGTCGACCGGTTTGCCGTGTTTGACCACGTCGCAGAGGGCCGCTTGGAAGACAAACGGCTGCGGAACCTGAATGGCGTTGCGGCCAAACACGACGCCGCCAGCACCGTCCGCCACTTCGCGGGCCGCCAGTTCTAAAGCTTCTCGCTGAGTAGGCAGCTTCTCGGCGCCCAGGCCGAATACCGGTACCGGGCAACTGTTGGTGACGGCCGTGAATTCGCAGGTGAAGAACGTCTTGATGGCATCGGCGCCGAGCTCTGCGACGATCCGGCTGCCTAACAGAATCTGTTCGTGCATTTGCTCAGGCGTTAGGTTCTCGGAATCGGTCGGGAAGTACTCGCCGATCACAGGAATACCCAACCGATGGCAGTCGGCGGTCAGCTTGGCGAAGATTTCTACATTCTCCGCGTCGCGTTTTTCGTCGCCGGTCTGGAGTGTCAGCGAAACCAGGGCAATATCCATGCCTTCGCACAGCGCGCTCTCCACGTCGTATCCGTAGACGCTTTTGGCCTGGGTATAGCCGAGCCCGAAACAGTACACGGTATTCCAATTGAGCCGGACGATCGCCAAGGGCCGCTTGGGCCGAGTGAACACGCTGTGGCAATGACGGAGCATGCCGGGGGCGAGCAGCACTGCGTCGACGACCGGATTAATCTTCTCTACGGTAGCGGGCAGGTCTTCCATTGCCGGGATCGGGCCGTCGAATAGACCGTGGTCGACGGCAATGATCACGGCATGGCCATCTCCAACCAGCCGCTGAAGACGAAGTTCGCGTCCGTCACAGGCCATGTGCAATCTCCTCGAAACTCAGTTCGCTTGCAGGCAGTGGTGAATTGGTAACCGGGGAAGACACGGCCAACAAGTAGGCCGCGCCACACGCGGTCGACGCAAGAACGGCTGTGCAACCGCTTTCATGGTGCTTAAAGTTAACATATCTTGGCAAAGATGCCATCGACGGCGAGGGAGTTGATTCGCGGATTGCGGGAATTGAATGTCCAGGTGATCCTGGCAGCCACTGAAGGATAAACGATGCCGGATGCCGATTCGTTTGCGCTTCATTTCTGGGACTACAGTGCGTTCATCGCGTTCTTTGTGGTGCTATCGGCGATTGGTTATTGGGCAGGGCGAAAGGAACGGGCCGGGGCGACGGAGTATTTTCTGGCCGGCAAACGGCTGCCTTGGTTTGTGGTGGGCGGTTCGTTCATCGCCTCGAACATAAGCTCGGAACATTTCATCGGAATGATCGGCGTTGCAGTGGTCTACGGCATTTGCGTGGCTATGTCGGAATGGGGCAACGTGCTGTCGTTCTCGTTGTTGATCTGGTTCTTCATCCCATTCCTGTTGGCCTCGAAGGTATTCACCACGCCGGAGTTTCTTGAAAAACGCTTCAGTCCGGTCTTAAGACAGTTCTTTGCCTTGGTCACCATCATCAGCAACGTGGTGGCATTCTTGGCAGCCGTGTTGTACGGCGGAGCCTTGGCCATTCAGACGTTGTTCAGGGCAGAACTGACGAAGTTGACCAACCTGCTTCCCGAGAGTGTGCTTCCACCTGGAAGCGATCCCAGTCAGCTCCAACTCTGGATTTCGATCGTGGTGCTGGGCATCGTCGCCGGGTTCTGGGCCATCTATGGTGGATTGTCGTCGGTGGCCTGGACGGATTTGTTCACGGTTTTCGTTATGGTGGTCGGCGGGACTACAGTCACCCTGCTGGGCCTCGATGCGCTGGCTGGCGAAGATGGAACTTTGATCGACGGCATGACGACCGTGATCGAGCGGAATCGGGCTGTTGACGAACCGTGGCGCGAGGCGGTCGAAACCAACGTGGCCAATCTGGCCAACACCGATACCTACAACCGCCTTTCGGTGATTCAGCCAGCCAGTCATCCGACGCATCCATGGCCGTCGCTGATTTTCGGCGTCTTTTCCGTCAGCATATGGTACAACGTGCTGAATCAGTTCATGATCCAGCGCGTGCTAGGCGCGCGAGACGCGTACCATGCCAGGATGGGCATTGTTTTTGCCGGCTTCATGAAGGTCCTGCTTCCGGCGATCGTGGTCATTCCGGGCTTGATCCTCTTTGCGATGCACCCGGAGATTCTGACGGACCAACCGTGGGACGACGTCAGGCCGGCCGCCGACAAAGGCTACGTACACTTGATTCGGACTTTGGTACCCATCGGACTGCGCGGCCTGTTCCTTGCCGCGTTGTTTGGGGCGATTCAATCCACGGTCAATTCGGTGCTGAATTCCACGGCTACCATCTTCACCCTGGACGTCTACAAACGCTGGATGCACCGCGCCGCCAGCGACAAACACCTGGTCAAAGTGGGCATCATCTCGTCGGTGATCGTGCTGGCAGTTGCAATCACGCTTGGCGGATTCATCGGCAAACTCGGCGATAGCCTCTTCGAATACATCCAGAAGCTATACGCCTTCTTTGCCCCACCGTTCGCTGCAGTATTCCTTTTGGGGATTGTCTGGAAGCGAATCAACGCCAAGGGTGCGATGACGGCGGTCTTTCTGGGGTTCGTTTTCGGGATCGCCGTCAAAGCCTATGTTCAGTTTGACGCAGACATCCGGGAAGTGCTTCCTGCGATTCCACTGCATCCCACGTGGCTCGAGCCGTACGCCAACCAGGGAGCGATAAACTGGGGTATCTGCACGTTGCTCTGCATTGCCGTCAGCCTGTGTACCTCGCCACCACGGCCCGAGCAGGTTACCGATCAACTGACTTTCAATTGGAGAAAGATGAACATCTTCGACAACCTCGGCAAGCACTGGTACACCAGCGTGGTAACCTGGTGGGTGTTGTTCGTGCTTTCGATCATTGCCTTGTTCGTCATCTTCTCCGGTTTCGTCATTCCACCGGATGCGTCACCATGAGGTCGCCAAATCAAACATCTCAACGCAACAACCAGAAATGGAATTAGCATGCCAACAACCGATTCCTCCACACTCTCATGGGCCAAGGTCGATCTGAACCGTTTTCCTGAAATCGTCGTGCCGCCGCCGGGCCCCAAGTCGAACGACTACCACCAGCGATGCACCAAGCATTTCAAAGGCTTGAGCAGCCAGGTGAAGTTGTTTCCTGTGGCCTTTGAATCCGGCGAAGGCTGCACGTTGGTCGACGTGGATGGAAATAAGTACATCGACTTCTCGTCGGGCATCTACGTCACCTCGCTGGGCCATTGCCATCCAAAGGTCAGCGAGGCAATCGCAAGACACGCCGGACAGCTAATGAACGCGCACGACTTCACCACGCCGATCAAAACGAAGCTGGTCGAGAAGCTGGCCGAGGTCCTGCCAGGCGACCTGAACGGCTTTCAGTTTTACGACGGAGGTACCGCAGCCGTCGAGGCGGGGATGCGCGTGCTGCGGGCGGCCAGCGGCCGAAACGAGATGATCAGTTGTTACTACGACTTTCACGGGAAAACCTACGGGGCCGTGTCCCTGGCGCATATCCGGTCGCAGGTCTACGGTCGCGTCCGAGCACCCGGCTCGCACATGGTGCCCCGGCCGGATGCTTACCGTCCAATGTGGGTCACCGACGACGGTGCCGTCGACACCGATCGCTACATCGCCTTCTACGACGAATACATCGACAAGGCCACCGTGGGTGACGTGGCCGGTTTTGTGTTGGAACCGATCCAGGGCTGGGGTGGATCGGTCATGCCGCCGGACGACTTCTTCCCGAAGCTGCGCAAGTATTGTGACGAACGAGAGATCCTGCTGATGGCCGACGAGGTGCTCACCGGGTGGGGACGCACGGGCAAGTGGCTTTGCCTGGAGCACTGGGGTGTCGTACCGGACGTGGTCTCCATCGGAAAAGGCTTC
>JADHUC010000323.1 GCA_016784735.1 Pirellulaceae bacterium
GTCACCGAGTCGAACCACCTCGGCAACGTGGCCTACCGGACCGGGAAGAAGCTCGAGTGGGACTACGTCAACCTGCGCGCCCGTAATGCGCCGGAAGCCGACCAGTTCATCCGGCGTCCGTACCGGAAAGGCTGGGACGGCATTGTGAGCTAAGTTAAATGGCCTTGGATGATCACGGAAGCTATGAAGTTGTCCCGCGGTCTCCCGACCGCGGGACCCGCATGACGGCAGGTCTCCGGAATGCAAAGGAGACCTTCGGTCGGGCCAGTGGCCCGGTCAGGAGACCGGCCCACAACCGCGTCTGTACCGGTAAGGTTGGGACGGCATACTGAGTTAAGCGGATTGATTAGCGATTGTCGATTGATGATTGCTGAGGTTTAAGCGTACGGAATTGGATTTGCGAAGTGACGAAACCCGGTGACCTTGACGGATGCGAGCGAGGTCGACACTGCACACCTACTTCGCAAATCAAAAATCATCAATCGACAATCATCAATCCATTATTCCACCGTGTCGCGTCATCATCGTCGTCATCGAACAACCGCATTCGACCGACACCACGATTCAGCACATGCAAAACCATCCCGCCAGCGGGCAACACGCGGGGTTCTCGGCATCACAACACGCTACCGCAACCCGCTCGACGAAGCTGTAATTGAACAGCACGTCGTGATTGCCAGGCACAACGTGACGTGGCGGTTTCAGTTTGGCGAAGACGCGATTGAATATCTCCCATTTTTCCGGCAAGTTGTTGTTCACCAGATCGCCGGCGATGAAGACCATTGCCGGATTCAAGCGGTTCAACTCGGCGATGGCCGTAGCGTGTCGGCTCGCCGTGCAAGTCGCTGCTGAATGCAAGTGCTACTCCGCTGACCGTTTGCACTGCGTTGGCCGAGTCTCGATTGCCAACGAGTTGTCGGTAGCTGTCGAGCGATCCCATCAGCTTGTCGCGATGTCCAGGTACGACGAACGCGGGCACCTTGAATTGATCGAGATACGCACCAAACGCCTCAAAGTCGTCGTTCGAACCGGACCATGTCAATGAACCAAGAACAACCAGCGCATCCGGCTTGATCTCGTTTACCAACGCAATCGTCTTCGCCATGCTCGCCGGCGCGGTCTTCGCCAAGAAACCACGCTGGCCACCAAATTCATCCTTAATCTCGTCCGGTGGCCAGACATTAAATCATCCAGGACGAAGACCCGCAAGTTTGGTCTTTATGAGCGGTCGTCCAATTTCATTCCAGCCTACCCTGCTTGAATCACCAGTCCCTCCTGGTAGAACGGATTTGGCCAGTGGAAAAGAAAACGTCTATCCTTTCTCCGGAAGGCAGCTCGATTGTGCTGTCTGCCCCGAAACTCCAACCGAGAATGGAACGTGCTCCCATGGCGAAATACCTCATTTGTTCCTTCCTGTTTGCCTTGCCGATCGTTTCCGCTCGCGAGCCCGTTGCTCAACTTGGCCGATTGCCCGTCAGCGACACGTTTACCGCCACCAACGGACAGATTGAGAAGAACGGCGAGACCCTCGTCTGGACGATTCCCAGGGGCCAGACCTCCACGCTTGCGCTTTCCCAAGGCTCTCCCCTCATCAATCGGCTTCGCTACTTCGACCGTCTGGTTCTTGACTACAGGATCGTGTCCGGTCGAATCCAGTTTCTCTTCAATGTCGATGCCCACGGCCTGCGCCCAGGACCGCGGCAGGCGAAACAGCACGAATGGCATATCGGGTTTCCGACTACGGAACGAAACGTCTGGCACCCGACCCAAGTCGTCTTCGATATCCCGGCATGGCTGAAATGGGACCCGAAGGACGGCTTGGAAAACGAGACGGAACTGCTGCTGGAAGTTGGCGCCGGAGCAGAAGATTTGGTCATTGAGCTCCGGGACCTGAAGCTCGTTCCCGACCTGGTCTATCTCAAGCCGTGGTGGCTGTCGCCGGTCTCCTTCCCCATACGAACGGAGGACGGCTACCGGATTGAGTATCAACTCGTGAATCTTGGCAAAGGCAAACAGAAAGTTCGCGCGGAAATCCGGTCCCAACACGATGCCTTCGGCCTCAGCGTGGAACCCGCAGAAGTGGAGCTGTTGCCGTTCCGACCACAGACGTTCACGGTCACGGCAAAGCTGGTGAAAACCGATCTCCCCGAGCTATACGAAGAAGACTTGCACGTGGCGTTCGTGCCGCAGGACGAACCGGAGGCGCCGTACCTTGCCTCCGGCTGGCTCGTCAAACCGCTCACCGAAGGCTACCAACGGCAGGTTGTTTACTCGCAGGACGACCTCGAGCGTCTGAAGGGAATGCTTGACCGTGAAGAAGTCAGGAAATGGCTGCAGCTCGAGCGACGAACCAGAAACGCGGACTGGTTTCTCAATGTGAAACTCGCAGCCATCCCAGGCACCCGAGGCTGGGCGCATTCAGGGTACCGAGGCGATTCTTGCCCAACCGAAGCCTGCGAAGGCCGCATGACATGCGGCGACGTCATGCCGTTTGTTGTTTGCCCCAAATGCGGCAGGCAGGAAGCGGCGACCCAGAAGGCGGCCACCGTCTGGAAGCTCTGGCTCGGATCGAATACGAGCGGTGAGGGTGGGCTCGACGACCTCGGCACCGTCTACCTACTCACTGGCGATGAGCGGTACGCGCGCAAGGCCATCGACCTCTTCCTGCTCTATGCCGAGCAGTATGAAAAGCTGCCATGGACCGGCATGGCCAACGATGCCCGTTACTACCGGGGCAACTACCTGCTCGCGGGTTCCCGAATTGCGCACGCCTCGACGTACGGATCGAACTTCCTTCTCAAAGGCCACTTCCGACTGCTGAACATGATCGCCGACTCGCCTTCGTGGACCGACGACGAGCGGAAAAAAGTCCACGAAGGTTTCGTCCTTCCGGCAGCGGCCGAGCTGGCAAAATTTCCCGGCGGCCTGTTCAACATGACCGACATTACGAACTACGACCTGATCCTCGCCGGACTGACCTGCGGCGACGCCAACATCCTGTACCGCGGCCTCCAGTGGGAGAGCGGGCTTGTCAAGCGTCTGACGGATATCAAGCCGGACGGCTTTTCGTCCGAAGGGCGTCCCCTGAACTACCACTACGCGTCGATGAACGAGTACGTCACATCCGTCCCGCTCATCAAGAACTCGGGACTGCCGGTCGAGGTGCCTTTCGACTTGCTGAAGGCGGCCGTGCGTATGCCATACGAGAGAGCGACGCTTTCCGGATACGTTCCCGTGACCGGTGACAACGGCACCGGCGGCAGCGTCCGAGCCAATCGCCTCTGTGACGTGGTGTACGAGTTGTTCCCGGAAGAAGAATGGCTCTACCGAACAGGACGGCGGTCGACGCTGCGTACGTTCCTGAAATCGCTGGAAGACGGTCCGCCCGAAGCGGATGCGTGGCGCGATGCATTGAAGGACACGCCCACGCTGTTCCCTCATGCAGGCTTTGCCATCCTGCGCTCAGGCAAGACCCCGGAAGAACAGGTTTACGTCACATTGGACTACGGCGAGAACCCGATGCACGCGGCCCTCGATCGGCTTCAGATGACTCTCTGGGCCTATGGTCGCGTCTTCACACAGGGCCCGGGATCGAGCTACAACGCACCGACAAATTTCGAACGGGGCGCACCGGAAGCAATGGCCTTCATCTCTCACGATTCCCTGGGCAACAACGTCATCATGGTGGACGCAGCGAATCAGTCCCCGGCGATCGGCAGTCTGATTGCCTGGGCGCCGGACATGGGCAGTAAGGCCGGGAAGGTTCAGGCTGTGGCCGCAGAGGTCAGAGGCCACCATCCCGGAGTGACTCACCGGCGCGCCTTGTTCCTGGTCCGCAATGCCATCGTTCTCCTGGAAGACGTTGGCTCCTCGGAAGAGCACACCTATGACTTCGTCTACCACAACTTCGGTAGCTTGGTCTTGGGGGAGGGTTGGGAAGCCGCTGGAGCATCGCAACCGCTGGGAGACAAAGCGAACTACCAGAACATCCGCAAGCTCCAGCGCCTCCACGGCGATGGCGATCTCCGACTGAAGTGGGACCTGGGCGAAGATCTGGCTCTCGAATTCTGGCAGACCGCGACAGGTGGCGCGGCCTACACCGGCCTGACCGGACTGAACCACTGGCATACGCGCATGGTGGGCGACGACGCCCCAAGCATCTTCGTCCGCACTCATGGCAAGTCGCAGCGTTTCGTGACCGTCCTTCAGCCGCTCAAGAACGAGTCCAACATGGAAAGGGTACGTGAGATAAAACAGGGAGAGGCATTTGGCGCGGCCATTACGTTTAAGGATGGCAAAACGGTGGAGTTGTTGTTCTCGCCAAAGGGAAAGGGGGAGGCGGCGCTTCGTGTGAAGTAGGGTGTTGAACGCTCTTTGGCATTAAGGCTTGCGCCTCGCCGCGAGCGCACGGTCAATCACGGTATCCATAGATGGTGAGCGATCGTCCGTGGCCATAGTCTTCCCACGCGGAGTAGACGTCCGAGTATTCGGTCGGTGTGAACCCTTCCTCGAAAGTAAACAGGGCCGGATCACCAAGAATCTCGTCGTCCAACGAAATCGCGCGGATCTCTGCGGCATCGAACACCCATCCCGCGTAGCTCCAGCAACGGCTGGGAACGGTTGCTTCGGGGACATACCAGAAGTACCAGGTTCCGCTGTCCCACACGGATGGCCGGATGCTGGTGGTCGTTTCGGCGATCCTTATCCATCGAGAGCCATATCGAGCCTGAATGGCAATTCGCTCGCCTGGATTCGCAGTGGCCCCCGCACACTCGAATGCCTCGTCCTTTGCACCGATCACCTGTCCATGTTGTGGGTAGGCCATGCATCCGCTCATGCACAGGCCGGCCAACGCGACAATCATACAGGCACGCGACGATCTGACGTTTGCGTAACACATCTGTTGCTCCTTCGCTCCGGTCGTTGTGTGAACTCCGCTGTCGACAACCGTTGACGACTTCGCTGGACAAGTGAACGACCCGGCCGCCGTAGAGTCGTATCGCGGGAAGTCTGGGCGGGATTTGCCGAACTCGTCCACAAATTCGGGAAGAACTGCACCTTCGTGCGCTGAGCACGAGTCCTTTCTCGACACTAGTAGATTGCCATCGGTTGGAAAGAGCGGCCAACTTTGTGCGAGCGTAGCCCAACAGTTCCCGGTACAGATCCACGGCGTGCCTCTGTGCCAAACGCATGATCCGGCCCCTGCGCTGACGAAGCCCCAAGCAGCTTGCCCTTTGGGACAGAGGGTGGAGTGCTTTGCGCAACTCCAATACTCCTCGTGCGACTACCGCCGTGCTTCATTTCATTCGCCGCTCAGACGCGGTGGGTTCGGCTGTCGCCGCCCCTTGTTGTCACAATCAGTACAACACACGCTTTAGCCCTAGGGATCGGCTGAGTTCCCTTCGGCCTCGCGTCGTAACTCGCGAGCCGAGCGTGGAGACGTCGCGCAGGCGAGGCAGTCCGTGGATGTGCTTCAACCCGACGTCAGTCACCTGGGTGTGCTGGATACAGAGGAATTCCAAATTCTTCAGGGATTTCAGGTGAACCATCCCGGCATCGGTAAACGTGGGGCTGTCGATCAGCCAGAGACTTTTCAGTTTCGACAGCCCGGCGATGTGTCTAAGCCCCGTACCGACGATTGGGTTCTCGCCCAAATCCAATGTCTGCAATTCCGTCAGTTTGTCGAGGAAATGCAGATGCTGATCGCCAATACCCGCCCCGCGCAGGCTCAGGTGTTCCATGTGCCGAAGATTCCCCAGTGGCTGGAGGACCGTTGCGTCGTCAGGCAAGCGGCCTCCTATTGCCAATCGGCGAAGTCCTGTCAATTTGCCGAGTGCTGAAATGGCTTCCGCATCCAGAAGGCCCGCACACGTCAATTCCTCCAGTTGCTGCTGTTGAAGATGCCTCAGCACGGCCTTAGTGGGCGCCATCTGCGGGGACGCGGGCTTGGCCAGACTTACGCCGATCAATTCAGGGAACTGCTCGATGAGAACCAACTCGTCGTCCCGTACCGGTGTTCTCACGGTCACGGATGTCGGAACCGGGCCGCACCGATCGGTTCCACCGATAATGGTACTGTGAAGAAAACTCTTGGACGACACCGTCACAGCCTCGGAATTCAGGCGAAGGAAATGCGTTCGTTTCCCGTAGACCGCGATAACTCCTCGAAAGGTAATGTCGGACTCGCTGATAGAAAGTCTGACACAGGACGTGTCAGCAAGGGTCTTCAGCCCGGCATTCGTGATGCTGGGTGCCAGTAGTCGTAACTCGCGGAGTTTTGGCAGTTGCGTCAGAGGCTCCAAGTCCGCGTCCGTCAACAGAGAGCTGTCGATGGTAAGATCATCGACATTCGGGAAATGAGCCAGCAGACGCATCCCCTCACCTGTCACGTCAACACAACGCAACCAGAAATAGGGTTCGATGCGAACATTGGGCAACGGCGCCAGCCGCCGGAGCCCCTTGTCTGTCAGGGCGAAGTTGAATATCAACCTCTCCAAACGGGACATGCCCGCCAGATGGACGAGGCATTCGTCAGAGAGTTCCGTGTAGTGGATGTCCAGAACCTCCATGCTGGTCAGCCCAGCTAGGTTGGCCATGCCGTCATCTGTGACATTGGTCTTCCAGAGCGACATGCGCTGGATCTTCTTCAGCCCTCGCACATGAGCCAGTCCCGCGTCGTCGAGGCTGCTGGCCGCCAGATAGAGTCGTTCCAGGTGGGGCAGGCGCCGTAGCGGTGCCAGGTCCTGGGCCTTGAAGTTCTGGTGATCCAGACGGACCATCACCACGTTCTGGAATCTATCACCCCCAAACAGCCAGCACATCCAAGCCGGAACGCCGGCCCGCGTTTCGATGGCGGCGCCAACCTCGCGCAGTTGGTCCGCGGCCTCCGCCTGCGAACGAAACGACCGGACGTATCTGGACCAAAGCCCCAGGCCGGCGCCGGTCAACAGAACGAGAGCCAGCAGCGTGCGCAAGCGGTATTGAAACCATCGGCGTTTCGGTTTAGGTGGCTGGGAATCGTTCATCGTCATACACGGCAGAGTGGGGAAGCAGTACTCAGTATACCGTTTCCAGTGTCGGGGGAGCCATCGAAACGCTGGAGAGCGCAACACACCAGCCGCCGCGACCTCGCCACGATGTCCGCTTCCCCGTGCCGCTCAGTCGTCGTCGATGCGGAAGCCGATACGCCGCTTCAAGGGAGTTGGAGGTGGGGCCATGAGTTGCCGAACGCCTTCATCCCCCGGCGTTCCTGCATGGACTTATCGGTGAGACTCTTTCCTACTTCTCCTTCATTTCGGCGATCACCTTCTTGTAACTGGCTTCCTGCTTGGCCAGGAACTTGTTCCAACCCGCGGGATCGAGGAACGGATTTGGTTGTTCGCCCTTCTGCTGACGCTCGTATTTTCCCAGCGTGTCGTTGATGAACGGGTGGGCACCGAGGGGCACGTCGACTTGAAGCGTCTTCAAGTAATCGAAGGTGCGGGTGAAATCTTCGATTTGCTGCCGTTTGCGCTCGGCAGCAGCGCCCGGATAGCCATTGTTGGCCCAGCGCAGCGTTTGCAGCCCCGGACCGCCGAAGAGGAACGCCATGTGCTTCTTCCCGTCAACAGTCACGTCAAAGGAATAGCTTATCGTGCCTGGCGTGTGGCCCGGCGTATGATGGCAATGAACGACCGTGCCGCCGATGTCGATCTGCTGGCCGTGATCCAACAGCATGTCGATGTCGAACGGCTCGTAAGCCCAGCCCCGCCGCTCGCAGTACTGCTGGATGGCCGGCTCGAGGACGTGCGGTTTCTGGAGCCGACCCCGGATTTCCTTCGCACCGATGGCGGTTTTCGCTCCGCTCAGCTTCTTCATCCGGAATGTCGCGCCGTTGTGATCGTAGTGCCGATGCGTGTGCAGGATCAACGTGATCTTGGCCGGATCGACGCCGACCGAGCGAATGCTGTCAACAAGCATGTCGAAGTGCACCGGATAGGGCGTATCGATCAGGACGATCTCCTTCTTGCCCACTAGCAAATGCGACGAGAACTGCTTGTTGCCGACGTAGAACAGATTTTCGGCGATGGCCAGCGCGGGCGCCTTGAGCGTCTCCGGTTGGTTGTACCAGATCTCCGACCGCTCCTCCCACGTGAGCGGCCGTGGACGCTTGGTCGGCGCAGACTTCTTCGCCGCGGGTTCCGCGCCCGTCGCGACGAAGGCGCAAGTCGTGGATTGCGCGAGAAAAAGGGCCAAGGCACCAACCAGCGCACCGCGGGATATGTGACGTTTCGATTCTGTCGCAGGATGCATGTCTTGAATCCTATTCCTAAAGTTCCTGGGTTCCGAGTCGATGCGGTCGGCCGAAGCCGCTCGAGCGACTCGCCGATGATACGGTCTTGCGTTGTCAGAAGTCGATCTCTTCACCGTCCACGACCGCCCGATGTTGAAAACGGCCTGTGATCGCGTTGCCGTCTGGACGAACAACGCGGAAGCCGTAAGGTGGCATTGCGTCGTCGTCTTGCCCAAATGGTGTCGGTCCCATGTTGACGGTAACATGCGTGCCGTCGCCGAAGCGCGAGGTCTGCACGAGGAAATCAGGGCTCAAGAAAGCGTGGTCGACTAGCTCCTCGAATGCCGTCCGTTCATGTAGCGGTCCGAGCGTCTTGGCGGCAAACTTGATATAGGGCCGCACGCCTTCGTATTCATAGGGGGCGAAAAAGACCATCGGGCCGTCGCCGTGCAGCATGGCGCGAAGCGACTTGACGTAGTAGTCGCCGGTGTGGGCGTTGGTCAACTGGTTGGGGTCCTGGATCTTGCCGTAGTTGACCACGGCGTCGTGATAGACCAGGTTGAACAGGGGCGCCCAATGGCTGTAGCGGATCAGGGCATGCTGGCGATATGCGGCCACCAAGCCCTCGAAGACGCAGTACTGGGGCACCAGCCATTCGTTGCCGCGTTCGGTACCGAGCACCAACCCCGTCGTGGCCAGGTAGTCTGCCAGTCGCCGCCCGCCCTCGTCCACCTTGCCGGTGAAGGCGATGTCGGTGACGTCGGCGTTTTGACCGATGACCGCCATTTCCTTGGGTAGCGTGGCCTTGGCCAGATCGGCCCAGCGGTCTTCGTCCACCGCCTTCCAGCGTCCGCGCAACAGCGGTCGGCCTTGATCGTCCTTGGGAGCCAAGTCGATATTGAAGTTCGGATCGTGCTCCAAGAGCGAGACGAACGAATGGTACGACGAATAGAGCCAGCCGTAGTCTTTCACGCGATCGACGACACGTTTCAGCTTCTTTTCGCCGCCCAGTTCCTCGCTGATCGGCCACATCACAGGCGCGTAATTGGAGAACGTTCCCCAGGCGTGGATGAAGGCGTGGTCGACGCCCAACTCGTCGTGCATATCGCGCACCATGCCATCCAGTTGATCGAATGTGAAGGCCATACCTGGCAGGTTGACGTAATGCGGGTATCCGCCGTAGATGCCTGTGTAGATGGCACCTTTCAGTTTGGCCACATCGGGGTTCTTCTGGGCCTTCTCCTTGAGCGAGACAAACAGGCCGTTCTCTTTTGAGATTCGGCGATACCGCTTGGCCATGGTGACGTGATTTCCGCCCGGCAGTGCATGGTAGGTGAGTTGCGTTTCGGGTGTGACTTCGTTCACTCGCCAGACAGGTGTCAGCGAGACGATTCGCGGGTATTTCGAGCGGCGAAATTCGTTCTTGGCGATGTAGTCGGAGTTGTTGTAGTTGGCAATCCACTGCATGGCGATGGAGCCGTCGTAGGGGACCACGGCCATCACGGCCGAACGTTGATCGTGGGTGCCGAACCAGGGCATGGTGAGGCCGTCCCAGTTGTAATAGCGCAATTCGCCCTGGGCGCCGGCTTGATGCTGGGCGTCGTCCCACATGCAGAACCGGCCGCCGTTCATGGGGAAAATGTAGGACGGGATGACGAGGCCTTGCCAGAACGGGATCACGGCAGCACCGCGGTCGACATCGGTCTTGAGGCTGAACGGGCGGATGGGATATTGAAGCGACGACGCCCAGCATCCGCCGGAGACTTTCACTTCGAGCAGGTTGATCGAGAATGCCGCCTCGTCGGGCAGGAGTTCGACCTTGGTTCTCACCCGCCAGCCCGACTTCTCGCTGGTGCCGGGCTCATTCTCGTAGACGATCTCGACGGCTTGATCGCCATGTTTGATGATTCGAATGTCCTGGGCTGAAGAGAGGTTCCACCATATGTACTGGTCGCCCTTCTTGACGTTCAGAACTCCAGCCCAGTTCAGCCAGGGATCGGGACGCCAGACGCGATCGGCCTCTCGGTCGGTGACCGTAAACGTCCCCCTGGCGTCGTCGATCTGGACGGTGACGCCATCATTCGAGAGCGTAACGGCTCGTGCCGTCATGGGAGCGAAACAACTGATGGTCAACAAGGTTGTCAGAAGTGCTTTGTTCACGGCGTGTCTCCAAGGCAAAAAACGTGCGTACCGATATTTCTTTGCGAGCATCATTCTCGCTCAAGTAGCGTAACATGATATCATGGATGATGAAGCAGTTCTCAGCGTCTACGCCTTCTGAGTGTGTCTAATTCTACGGAGAGGACCAATGACCCGTTGTAAGTCTATGAAATGTGGTATGACAAGTATGAGATCGACGACTGCAGTGGATAGGCCTTCGCGTCTCGATGAGTTCGTTCGGTACGGCGTGGTTGTGCTGTGGGTGTGTGTTTCAGCGTTCTGTGTCGAGGTTCAGGCTGCCGACGTGCCTGAGTCTGCGCGTTCTCCCAAGCCGGTCCATCAGGATATTGTCGAGGCGGTCGGCAAGGCGAAGCTGTCTATGTTGTATCAAGGGAACTCGGCGCAGGAGTGTCGTTCTTGGCAAGACACGTTCAGCGGGAAACTGGCGGAGTTGTTGGGGGACTCCACACCACCGAAGAAATGGCACGCAACGGAGGAGAGTCGGGCCGACTGCGGCGATCACGTGCGGTACGAACTGCTTCTTGAAGCGGAAGGGGTACCGTCCGTTCCAGTCTACCTGTTGATTCCGCGGAAATTGGCGACTGGCCAGCGCGTTCCCGGTGTGCTGTGCATCCACGGTCATGGCAGCTACGGCAACGATCCTGTTGCCGGCCGTACGGATTTGGAGGGCGTCCCGAAGGACATCGAGCGATTCAAATACGATTACGGTCTGCAATTCGTTCGACGCGGGTACGTGGTTGCCGCACCGTGCATGATCCCCTTTGGTCGGCGGGTGGACCGTCCAAGTTACGGCGGGAACGATCCGTGCGCGGTCACGTTCGTCCGCATGCAGGCAATGGGACAACTCCCGATTGTGGCCAACCTGCGCGATTTGCGATGGTCGATCGACCTGCTGCAGAGCAGACCCGAAGTTGATGCCGAACGTATCGGCTGCGCCGGGCTTTCTTATGGCGGCCGCATGACGATGATGGCCAGCGCGATCGACCAACGAATCAAGGTCGCGGCAGTCAGTGGGGCCCTGAATCTGTTGCAGGAACGTATGACCTTGCGACACAGTTGTGGTTCGCAAATGATCCCCGGACTACTGAAGTACGGAGATTACTCGGAAATCGGTTCGCTGATCGCGCCGCGACCGTGTGTTTGGGAAACGGGCTCGACCGATGCGCTGATTGTCCCGAAATGGGACGAAGTCTTCCGCAGCCGTTTGCGACGCGCTTACGCATCGCTAGAAGCCGCCGACAAGCTCCATTTTGACAAGTTCGAGGGCGGCCACTCGTGGAGCGGCCGGATCGCATATCCGTTGTTTGACGAAGTCCTGAATCGGTAGCTCGGATTTTCGCCGGCCAGAGGAGTACTTCGCCTCACGCAATTGGTGCGAGCGAGGTCGTCCGGCAGGGTACAAGATGTTGAGGTGGCTGACATTCATCGATCATTCATTCTGCGACTGCTATAATATGTCCGGCGCTGGTGGACCGGTTTGCCAGCCGTGCCTGAGTTTCCGTTCGAAGAAGGAGAGAGTGATGCGAATCGCAATTTGGCTGAGCGTTCTTGTGTTTGCCGTGCTGACCACAACGTCCCAGGCTGGAGAAGAGAAGGAGAAGAAGATCAGCGTATCGGATTGCCCCAAGGCGGTACAGAAGACGCTGAAACGTGAAGTGGGCAAGGGCAAGATCGTCGATGTCGATGTGAAAAAGGTGGATGGTGTGACGATCTACGAGTCGGAGGTTTGGTACGGTGATCTGGAATATGATATCGTGATTCGAGAGGACGGCACACTGCTGAGCAAGGTGCTTGAAAGCGAAAAAGGCGACGCCAAGGACGAGGACAAAGACGAAGTTGACTAAGGACTAGTGCCTTGACCGCACGGGGCGGGATGAACCAGCCCCGTGTTGTCTTTGAGTGGAATGTATCCCGCCCACGTGGCCCCACGTTGCCGCGTGTCGCGTTTCCGGGCGAAACGCGGACGTGAAATGGGAAGTCGGTTTGTCGCCGAAACGTGGCAAGTGTCGAGCGTTGGGGCGCAGGCTAGTCCGTAGACTTTGGAGTCCGAACTATGCGTAAGAAGCTATGCTCCCCTGTAGTCTTAACCATCCTCTGCTTGTTCTACGCGTCGCTTGTCGCCTTGGCCAATCCGGCTGACAAAGAACTCCCTGGACGGCCCGTGCGAGTTGCCGCCGTTTGTATCGGTTGCGGTGGCAACCGTGAGGCGAAGCTCCGTCTGGGCCTGGACCACCTGGAAACGGCCGGTCAGTGCAAGGTAGACATCGTGTGCTTGCCCGAGGAATTCGCGGGGTTTGCCGCGGAGCCGATTCCCGGTCCAACCACCCGGGCGATTGCTGAAATGGCAAAGAAGTACAAGATGTACGTGATTTGTCCGATTCGCGAACAGGCCGGCGAGAAGCAGTACAATACGGCGGTGTTGATCGACCGCGAGGGGAAAATCGTCGGCCAGTACCGCAAGGTGTTCGTCTATTGGGGCGAAGGACTTCATCTCAGCGATGAAGGGGTCAAGACCTTTGACACCGATTTCGGACGCATCAGCATCCTCACTTGTTTCGACATCAATTTCGCTGAGCTATGGCACGAGGCCGACCTGCTGGATGCCGAGATTGTGTTCTGGCCCAGCGCCTATGGCGGCGGTTGCCCTCTGAACGCTTACGCTATGGCCCACAACTACTACGTTGTTCCAGTCGGGAACGGAAATATCATCGACTGTACTGGAAATACGCTTGAGAAGTTGGACGAACCTCGTCCCAAACAGTTCATCGCCACCTTGGACCTGGACCGGACCTTCGTCCACACCAACTTCAATCGAGATAAGGTGAACAGACTGCTCAAAGAGCATGCGGATGACGTCGAGCAAGAACGCTTCTACCCGATGGAGTCGTGGTATCTCCTCCGGGCAATCAAGCCGGGAACACGAGTTCGCGACCTGTGCAAAGAGTACGGCATTGAATCACTGCGCGAGTACCGTCACCGAAGCCGAAGAGAGATCAATCAGGCTCGAAAAGAAGGTAGACGGATCTAGACGTCCAGTAAACGGCCAAATTCTCGCGGGAACAGCTTTGTCCAACTTCCCGTCCGGGATGCGTGGCAGTATTGGCCAAAATACAACTTTTCTGAGAATCGCACTGCGCCGTGACCAGACGTGTCACGACTGGCGGGGATAGTAATAGTAGTGATCCAACTACTTCGCCACGGAGGCAGAAAAATGCGTCAGTTAATCTACCGAGCCATGCATCAGCCGGACGACTTGGTCGTCGAGTTCGACTACACCGACGCCAAGGGTGTCAGCACGCACCGAGTCGTCAGCCCCATTCGGTTTCTGGGGAAGGAACGCTTTCTCGCTCTTTGTCTCAGCCGCGAGGAGCCTCGGCAGTTCTATCTGGAACGTTGCCTAAATGTGCGGCTGGAACCGGCGGCAAACTACCTGATGCCCGTGGAGATGGCTTGCTAGCGTCGGGCCCGACGCGCGCGTGGAAGGCCCCCGGCCCGTTTGCTCAGGCCGGGGCGTTTCAATTACAGCTCGATCGACGCGACTTCGGCGACGAACCTCCCGGCGTCGTCACTCAGGTGCGAGGCGTCAGAGACGTTACGGTGCTCTACCGTTGAGCTACGGCGCATGGGTTGTTACCTCAGATCGCGACGGTGGGATTCGAACCCACAACCCCCGGGTTATGAGCCATGTACTCCAACCGGCAGTCGCCGTTTGTATTCAAAGGCCCAACGAAGAGTTGCCAAGAGGTGCGATTAAGCATTACGGTCGTCCGTACCAGCGAATGATTCGCTGATTGTTGACCGGCCCCTTCGTCTGCATGAGACTCCAGCGCCATTCACTAGCCGGTCGCCCGGCATCGCTACCTTAGGACCGTCATGTACTCCTAGCAGGCAGTTGGGCAAATCTGCGGCCATTCGGCGAAGTCGTGGCTCGGACATCAGTTTCTGGTTGATGTAGTCTGAGCCGGCAGTCGAATGGCCAGAGACGCCGGTGGGAGTCGAACCCACTTGATGCGGTTCTGCAAACCGCCGCCGTACCGTCTGGCTCCAGCGTCATAAT
>JADHUC010000324.1 GCA_016784735.1 Pirellulaceae bacterium
TTGGCCCCCAAATGTCCTCCACTCCGCGAACGATCGGATGATCCGCGGCGTCGGGCACGATCAGTCCGCGAGTACTTTCGCGCCCGTGGCGCCCGTGGTGGCTGATCCACGTCTGGCCGAGGACCTGTTGGCCAAAGCCTCCTTTCCATTCGCGACTGCGGCAACTGAAACGATCGTAGGTCGGGCTGGAGAGACGGAAAGCGACAACCGCCGCCCGCATGCCGATGACCGGTTTGCCCGCATCGACATACTCGGCCACGTAACGCATCTGCTCGTCGGGCAAGTCCCGGAAGCGGGTCGCAATGATCATCAGGTCAGCCGACCGAAGGGCTGCGAGTCCGGGGATGTTCTCGCTGTTGTCCGGGTCGATCGTGCCATCTTCGGGATCAATCGCAAAAACCACCGTGCACTTGAAGCCGTGGTGTTTGGTCAAGATTTTTCCCAGTTGCGGCAGGCCTTCTTCCGACCGGTATTCTTCGTCACCCGAGACGAGCACAACATGCTTGCCGCCGCCGGATCCGTCGCACCCGTCGTAGACGACCCACGGGTCCCCGGCCCACGCCGATTGGCTCGCGATCGCGCCGAACGGTATTGCCCCCAACGTCAAGAATACCAAAGCTAGTCTGATCGACGACATGGTGTCCCTTTCTTATGCTTCACACTCTGTTCGTTGCCGTGCGTCGCAACTGCCACGCAGATTTGTTACAGTCAACGTTTGTTTCACGTACACGTACACTTTACATCCTTCTCGTCGCTGTAACGAGTCGCCGGGAGAGAACTGCCGTGAAAACACGATGGTTGACGTTGCTGGTTCTGCCGCCGGTGATCGCTGCGTCTTGCTTGCCTGCCCGCGAACTCCGCTGCGACCGCCGCTGAGAGAGAACCTCGAACACGGTTGCCTCGGATCGAGGAAGGCAGACCGATACGACAATCCGTCAAGCATTCACGGGAAACAGACAAGGACTATCGCCTCAAGGTGGATCTGAGCGGAATCCGCCATCCTCCACCATGCAGCGTCGAACCAGTGAAGTTACGCCGCGGCGTGTTGTGTCGCGGTCTCGCGAATCGAAATGGACCTGTGGTCGGCCAATGGGCCGGTCGGGAGACCGGCCCACAGCCCAACTCCAACGACCTGAAGGTCCCGTCCGGCAGACGGGACCTACTTGGCCATGCCGAAGTCCGCCTTTGGAGAACGTGATGCGTTGGCCGTTGCGAAATCAGATCATCGTGCCAATGGCCCTCGTGATGCTGGGCACATTGGCCGGGGCGAGCGTATTGAACGCGTGGCTGTCCGCTCGTCGAGTACGAGCGCAGATCGAACGTCAACTGCGCGACGTAACGCAAACCCTGGCTGAACCGAACTTCCCTTTGACCGATGCAGTGCTTCGGAAAATGCAGGGGCTGTCCGGTGCGGAGTTCGTGTTGATAGACGACGCCGGCGCGATCCTGGCGTCCAGCAAGAGCATGGATGCCTTTTCCCAACTCCCTCGCCTGGAACCGACCGACCAGTGGAGCCAATTGACACTGGGAGACGCTATCCGAATCGACGACGGACGCTTCTTTCACGCCACGGTTCGTATGCAGCGGCGCAGCGTCCCAGGCCAGAATGGTGTGCTTCATATCCTTTACCCGGAACAAAGCTATCGAGAAGCTTGGTTGGGCGCCGTGTTTCCTCCGTTGGTGGTCGGCGGCGTTGCGCTGGTTTTGGTGGTCGTGCTGGCCGTGGTCATCGCATCGCGAGTGAGTCGACCGATGGATCGACTCCGCGGCCAGGTGGAGCATATCGCCGAAGGCGACTTCCAGCCGTTACCTCTTCCCAGTCGGAACGACGAGGTGCTGGATTTGGCAAAGTCGATCAACCGCATGGCGGAAATGCTGGCCCGATACGAGGACGAAGTACGCACGAACGAACGACTGCGCACACTGGGACAAGTCGGCAGCGGCGTGGCTCATCAAATGCGAAATTCTGTCACCGGCTGCCGCATGGCATTGGACCTCCATCGCCGGGAGTGCTCGTCCGAGGGCGAATCGGAGAGTCTTGACGTGGCTACACGACAGCTTGCGCTTATGGAAAAGTACCTTCAGCGTTTCCTGTCACTCGGACACACGCCGCCGAAATCGCACGAACAAATCGACCTGTCGCAGCTTATCGACAGCGTTCTGCCTTTGGTGCACCCTGCCGCTCGCCATGTCGGTGTCGAATTGCGATGGGCCCGTTCAGACGAGCCGTGTATCATACTGGGAGACGTTGACGCGCTGGAGCAACTCGTGGTGAACCTGCTACTAAACGCGATCGAAGCTGCAACGCAGGCCGACGAGCGACTAGTAACGGTAAACGTGTGTCCTTCCTCTGGTGGAGGGTTTGCCGTGGAGGTCCTTGACTCGGGGGAAGGCCCGGCACCCGAGATTCAAGAAACCCTGTTCGAACCATTTGTCACCAACAAGGCCGACGGCACGGGACTAGGCCTGTCGGTCGCCAACGAAATCGCCGAACAACACGGCGGCAAGATCCGCTGGGAACGCCGTGAGGGTATGACGTGCTTTTGTGTCGAATTCCCACAAACGACGCTGGGTGACCAAACAACGTGAAAGCGTCGTTCTATGCTTCTTGAACGACGCCTGATAGAATTGGGTGCGGTCGTCAGAATCCGAGGTTGTATGCACTATGAACTTCTCAGGTAGTCCCGACCACTGCTCGCCCATTCAGTTGGAGATCGTGACCGATCCTGTCGAGCTTGCGAACGCGCGAGCCCAAGATGAGCAGTTCAATCGCAATTCGGCATGGCTGAAGGTCCACGCATCGGAAGTCTATTCAACACATCGAGGTAAGTGTATCTGCATTTCGGGCGAGGAGCTGTTCGTGGCCGACACACCGGAAGAAGTGTTGACACTGGCCCTAGCTGTCCATCCCGACGATCAGGGAAGTATCCTTCGATACATACCTAAAGACAAGGTGCCTCGTATCTATGCGAATAGACGGTGAGTGGTATCCGTGCGACGATGGAATAGTCCGTCCTGTCTTTCACAGTCAAGTCTTGGCCGTCGACGGCTCATGGAAGCAAGTCTCGTTTTTGGCAGACACGGGAGCAGACCAAACAGTATTCAGCGCAGACGTTTTGGTGCGACTTGCTTACCCAGCAACGAAAACCGATCATCGCCTTGCCGGAGTTGGCGGAATCGCCGATTCGGTTGCCGTGACGGCACAGATCCGGTTTGCCTGCGACGACGGAACAAGAGCCGTGTTTCGTGGCGATTACGCCGGTTTCACTGCCCTCGAAGCGCTTGACATGAGCATCCTGGGGCGCGACATCATGAGTTTAATGACCCTGATTGCGGATTGGCAAGGCGACGTGGTTTGTATGATCGCTCAGGGCCATCGCTACCGGATTGAGGCTGTGTCGTAGACGCCCACGACTGGAGACCAGAGATGTCGAGATTGTTGGTCGTTGACGACGAACAGTCGATCTGTTGGGGATTGACGCGCCTGGGCGAAAGCATGGGCCACGAGGTCGTTGCTGCGTCGTCGGCCGAACAAGCGTTGGAAGTCATCGAAGACTTCAAGCCCCACGCCATCGTCTTGGACGTGCGACTGCCGGGCATGGATGGGCTGACGGCCATCGAGCAATTTCGCGAGCGAGTCGGTCGTGTGCCCATCATTGTCATCACGGCGTACGGAGATCTTGAGACCGCCGTCGAAGCTGTGCGCAACGGTGCGTTCGAGTACATCATCAAGCCGTTTGATTTGGACCAGATGCAACGCGCACTCGAACGGGCATTGGAGAGCAAGCGACCGGCCGACAACGATAGCCTTCGCCACGGGTACGTCGAAGGCATGGTGGGCCGCACGCCCGAGATGCAGGAAGTCTTCAAGCGCATCGCATTGGCAGCCGCGTCGAATGCGTGCGTGTTATTGTGCGGCGAGACGGGCACCGGCAAGGAACTCGCAGCTCGCGCGATCCACCGGTACAGCACGCGTTCCGACGAGCCGTTTGTGGCTGTTAACGTGGCTTCGCTCAGCCCGTCGCTTGCCGAAAGCGAACTGTTCGGGCACGTGCGTGGGGCGTTCACCGGTGCGGACGAGTCGCGCACAGGGCTGCTCGTTCAGGCCGATGGCGGCACGTTGTTTTTGGACGAAGTCGCGGATATCCCCTTGCCCACCCAAGTCAAGCTGTTGCGGGCATTGGAGCACGGCGAGGTCATGCCCGTGGGATCCAGCGAAACCGTCACGACCGACTTCCGGGTCGTCTCGGCAACGCATCAAGATCTGTCGCAAAAAGTACCGGACGGCACGTTTCGGCATGATCTCTATTTTCGCCTGTGCACGCTGCAAATCGACATCCCGCCGTTGCGCGAACGTCGTGACGACATAGAAGAACTGGCCAAGCATTTCCTTTCGGGTTTGGCATCCGACGCTCACACGTCCACTCCCGATTTGTCGCCGGAGACGCTCGCGGAACTTAGGCAGCGCCCTTGGCATGGAAACGTACGTGAATTGCGAAACACGATCGAACACGCCGTGATCGTCAGTCGTGCTGGCACAATCATGCCCGACCACCTGCCACCTCCGGCCGCCTCAAGTCTGGTTCCGGCACACGGTCATGCGGGGAGCACTGAACGAGAGATCATGTCGCTTATCACTCAGTGGGCCGAAGCCCAATTCTCCAATTCGCCAGAGGCTGACCAACTGTACGACCAATTGCTGCGGATTATCGAACCTCCATTGCTGACAGTCGCAATGGAAAGGCACCGCGACCAATGCGCAGCAGCCGCGCGTAGCTTGGGCATGCACCGAACGACCTTGCGCAAGAAACTGGATCAGTACGAAATCGGCCGGGACGAATGAGCGTACTCATAAGAATCCCACCGGCTTGCCCGGTGGATCGTTAGGCTCTTCGCTACCCCCACGCCCTCAACCATCCCTCCCCCCAAATCCCACCGGCTTGCCCGGTGGATTGTTAGGCTCTTCGCTACAGATCCGCCGTCCGGTATCATATCTGCTGCTCCGCGTCCCGATCCGTATGGGCCCTGCCCATGTTCATCCAACCCTATCAGCTTGAAGAACTCCGATTCGCTTGGTGCTATCGCGTGTACTACCGCTGGCAGACGCATCGAGCGCGCCCTCAACCGGCCCTGCGCGGGTTGGATCAGAAGACGCTCGACTCGATGCTGCAGCCGTACGATATTCACATCCTGGAGGCGTGCAGCAGCGAGACAGATGTCAAGGTGCTGATCAGCCTCCTGCCAAGCGAAACCGTGGCTGCCTGCGCGGGCAAAATGAAGGGACGTGTCAGCAAATGGCTCGGCGAGCGGCGCGATCTTCGGCAGCCTTCAAACCAGAAGCGGCTCAGCCGAGGCTACTTCGCCTGCACCACGGGAAAATCAACGGCGGAAGCCGTCAACCGATATCTCGATCAGCAAAGTGAACATCACGGCTACGCAGCGCGCGTCCGGCCGCCGATGTTCGTCCGGCAGTATCCGATCACCGTGGAGGACGAGCAGCGTCTGAGTGCGAACCGCGCCATGAGCGTCCTGCAATACCACGTTGTCCTTTCGACCTGGAAGCGGAAGGGCGTCTTCGCCCGAGCGGCGGCGGAATCTATGGCCAATGCTTGGCGGCGCATACAGGGGCGATATCAAATGGCGATTGAGAAGGTGTCATTTGTTCCCGATCACGTGCATGTGGCCGTGCGGGCTCATCCCAGTCAGTCGCCGGCGGAGATCGCCGTCGCCTTGATGAACTCGTCGCAGGACCTGATGTGGAGCAGTTTCTCCGACTCGGTGATTCGGGCTGGAGTCGAACGTTTGTGGCAGGCGAGCGCCTACATCGGCACCTACGGGAATCTGGAATCGGCGAAGATCAGCGCCTACGTGCGAAGATGGAAACAGGGCGAAGGGCTGTAGCAGGGAGCGTAACGATCCCCCGGACAAGCCGGGGGCATTGGCGCATGGGAGCGGATGGGTGGCCGTGGGTAGCGAGAAGCGCAACGATCCCCCGGACGAGCCGGGGGCATTGGCGCATGGGAGCGGATGGGCGGGGGCGTGTAGCGGTGAGCGTAACGTTCCCCCGGACAAGCCGGGGGCATTGGCGCATGCGAGCTGCGGTAGGATCGTTCACGCGTGCCGCGATTGCCGCACCGCGTCTTACTTCTTTTTCAGCGTCACACCGACTCCGGTTCCCTCCTTCAGCAGAATCAGTGTCTCAAGTTGCGGGTTCTCGGTAATAGCCGCCTTCGCAACCGCATGAATCGCACGCTCTCTCGCGTTTGCGGGCTGCGAGAGTGGCGATTCTTCCGACAGGCTTGACGAAGCAATCGACGCTTCGCCTGACCCAGAGATCCTCCAAGGTAACTCGCTTCCAGCCGGTCGAAAACGGTTACCGACCGGCTGGAAGCCTCCATTTTGTGCGCACAGTCGGAGCACTGTCTCCAATCGCAGTGGGTCGCTATACTGCGAGACGCCGTTTGAGATTGCGACGTTAGCCCCGTCCCCCTCACTCAAAGCTCTCCGAAGGATGACGATCCCAGTCGGGAAGATGATGCGAACCGATGTTCTTGGACCTGCTGATCGAACGCTGCTTGCGATTTGTCTTCGATCTGCTGCTCCCGGTCGCAGTTGGCTATCTGCTAGTCCGACGCACGTCTCCAGCAACTCCCTCGTTGACACATGCCGAAACCGGGGCATCCACGGCTCAGCTCCAGGCTCGGTTGGACCGGGTCATGTGGGCCAATATTTACTTCCTGACACCCGTGCTCACCTGCCTGGCTTTTTGGAGCAAAGACCTGCAGGTTCAGGACCTATGGCTGCCTGTTGTTGGACTGGTGCAGCAGGCGCTGCCGTTGGCGCTGGGGTGGTGGCGCAGCCACAAGTTCGACAATCCGTCTGACCGGGGCAGCTACCTGATCTCCAGCGCATTCGCCAACCGCAGCGTAGTGGGAATCATCAGCGTTTGGATTCTGTATGGGCAGAGCGGCTACGCTACCGCGCGGTGGGTGATGCTGGCGGGGCCGTTCGTGTTCTATTTCTTCGGCTTTGCTCTGGCCAGACACTACCGCAGTCTGGATCGGGGGCGGCAGTCTTCCTTCTCGATGCGCGACCTGCTGTTTCGAAAGAACCAACTCCCGCTGCTAGGCATTGCAGTTGGGATCACACTCAATCTACTGGACGCCCCAAGACATGAGTTTCTGGACACCGTGTTCGATCCGCTGGTCCATCTCAGCGCTTGGTTGTTCATGGTGCCGATCGGTGCATCGCTTGACTTTGGAAAGATGCGCCGCTACCTGAAGCCCGTCTCCGATTTATTGGCGATTCGCTTTGTCATTACGCCGCTTGTTTGCCTTGCGGTGGTCTTGGCTCTAGGCATGAAGGGAGAGTCATTTGGCGTTGTCATGGTCCTCGCGTTCACGCCCGCAAGTATCGGTGCGGTGATTCTAACACGACTGTACAAGCTGAATGTCCACGTTGCCGCCGCAGCGTATGTTCTGACACTGGTTGTGTATTTCGCGCTGATCTTCCCGCTGATCCTGTTGCTCAGCGGACTGGGGAATTCGTCGTAGTGGGGAGTTGACTAACAAAGCCGGAGGCCGTGGTTAATGCCTTGGGTTTGAAAGGAACCGAGACGGTTGCGTCATGCGGTGCCGGATATCTGGCCCGAACGGAGTTGTACGGTTCGATTCCCAAGATCGAGCAAGCTCTCGTCGTGAGTCACAAGCACAATCGTTCGGCCGCGTTGATTCTCCTCCGATAGGAAACTCGCGAATACCTCGGCGTTTTTCCGATCCAGGTTTCCCGTCGGTTCGTCGGCCAGAATGAGCTGTGGCTCGCCCACGATTGCTCTTGCTACCGCAATTCGCTGTTGCTCTCCAACGCTCAACTGCGAGGGCCGATGGCCGAGCCGATTCCCCATACCCAAGCGCGTCGCCACATCCTCGATCGTCTGCTTATGGTTGCCTCGATGTCCGCGCAGCACCATCGAAAGGCGGATATTGTCGAAGGCCGTCAGGTACGGCAACAGGAAAAACTTTTGGAAGATAAACCCTACGTGTCGCTTTCGATACTGACCACGCCGAACAGTGGACAACGCGTAGATGTCGTCGCCCTGGATCACCACAGTACCCGATGTGGGGCGGAGCATTCCACCGAGCGCCTGCAGCAATGTCGTCTTCCCGCTGCCGCTGGAACCGTGAACGACGACGAAGTCGCCGGCTTGGATGGACAAATCGACGCCGTCCAGGGCATGCACGGGACCTTCGGCGCCCGAGTAGGTCTTGGTGACGTTGTGCGTTTGAATCATGAGATCACTGCTCGGCCAGGATTGTATTCGGGTCCAAACGCAATAGCCTAATGATCGGGATGATCTCGGCCACAAGTGCCACTGCGCAGGTCAACGCCATAGCGGCGGGCAACTGATCCCATAGGACGGCGACTGGCCTTGTGTTGACTACAAGAAACGGTGCCGTGAACCGCACGGCTAACGCCGACCCCAGCAGAAAGCCCAGGACTGACGATGTCAGAGCCAGCGCAAGCGTCTTCACAAGATACAGACAGACTATGTACGTGTGGGACACTCCCATGGAAATCATGATACCCGTTTCATGTCTTCTGTCGCTAACTTCCTGCAGCCCCGTCACCGCAATGACAATGACCGTGGCGGCCGCGACGATTCCAAGCAGATAGTACAGGGATTTCTGAGTCGTTATGCGCGCGAAATGTCTGCCTTGGGCGATGTCCATTCTGCTGATCTGGCGAAACCCAGGAGACATTTCTGCCAGCTTCTGCTCCTGGACCTTCAATGCGCGGTCCAGCGAACCTCCGTGGAGGCAAAGGAAGGCAAGGATGAAGTTGATCTGGCCCTCTTTTCCCAATAATCCCTGGCAACGCGATAGGCTGATGTAGATCCGACAGTCATCCAACGTCGCCTTCGGAGGAAGGATTTCCACAACGCGGAATTCTCCCCCCAGGACATGGACGGATTCGCCAATGTCCTTCTGCAGCATCCGAGCGCATTCGTATCCCAGGCGAGTCTCGGATTCAGCAAGAGGAAGAACCATGTTCCGCTTTTCCGGCGTTTCGTGTTCCCCGCCAACGGGCTCGACTCCCGTCAGCAGCAACTCCTGACTCTCCACTTCTACTCTCGCCTGCAACACCGATACATAGTACCTGGATGACAAGTTGCGCGCTCTGCTAATTCGCCGAGTCGTATCGTCGGAGAATAGTGTTTGATCGTCCGAACACAAGTAGATCGAGCGGGCATCGGCCTTCTCCGGGATGATCAGGAGATTGTGCCCCATGTTCTTCATCACAAGCTGCATGGAACGGTTTGCGAACGCCGTCGTATTGCTGGAATAGACATACAGCGTTACCAGAGAGGTCATGGCCAGGACAATCAGCAGAGCGATTCCCCATTTGTGCCTTGCCTGGCTTGTGATGATCTTGAGGAACATGGGAGTCAGAGTTCGAAATTGATGGTGTTGCTACCGTGCTCGACAGTCCGTGTCAATTCGGAACGAGTGTTGTACTTGGCTGGAACGCGTTCTTGCCGTTCGATCTCGTTACCTTCGTCGTCGAAGAACGTCCCTGCCGTGCGGATCGTCACGATGTGCTCGCCCGGCATCGCGCCTGGCGTATCGAACGCGTACATCAGCTCGTATCGACCGTTGGCGTCCGTTTGGCCGGAGGAGGGTGAGCCATCGGCTGCCGTGGGCTGAAACTCGACGGTCGCACCCTCCAGAGGCTGGCCGTTCAACGTGACCTTGCCCTTCACCTTCACCAAGCCGGTATCCGAGCCACAACCTGCGATGAACGCGCAGACGAGGATCAACGAAAGAAAGCGTGCGGCTTGCGTCGTTCTCCTCATGGCTTTTCGGATTCTGTGTTCTTGCCGTCTGGCTCTAGAACCACATTCCACTTCTGTTGTTACCTCGCGGGTCCGGCGGTGAAGACAGCGAACCAACGTTAGAACGTTCCGGCCACTGGCTGATTGTCATTCCGCACGCCCAACAACTGATACGTGCCAACCCGACCTTGGTCCGCACGTTGCACGAAATCCGAGTGATTTCCGTTGTCTCCATCCGATAGACCTGCACTGTCCGAGTGGATGGAATCAGAAACGAAATGCACCGAACCGTCGACGAAGCAGAAATTCGCGCCGGCGACATGATGACTGCTGAAGGCGTGCATATTGGTCGGATGATTCAACTTGATGGATACGCAAGAACTGACCGTGGCGCCGATGCCAAGTCCTCCCGGGCCACACCAAGACGGCCATCTACGCGGTTCGTTCATGTGCACGGGCAGGACCGTCCGTTCGCCGATGGCGAAAGTGTTGCTGGTACCATCGGTCACGCCACAAAATGCCGTGGAACTCTCAGCGTAGAGCACGCCATTGTTCTGTTTCTGCAAATGCACGTTGCCTTTGTAGCGGTAGAACCCTCGACAACACGTATAGTTGGCCGTGGAGACCATTTCCGACCCTGGGCCGAGAAATTCGCGCAACGGTTGCATAGGCGAGGACGGACAGGTGAACACGGACAGCTTCATCTGGAGCATGGGCAGAAGCGCGGGGTCCGAAACCACTTGGGACAGCGTGTATTTGGTGACACTCAGTTCGTCCTGCAGAGGGCTCTGTTCGATAAACGGCGTCAGAAAGACGCCCCAAGCCCAACCGCCTTTGACTTGGCCCTGATGGTCGACCGCCATGAAACCGGGAGGGAAGCACTTGTAAGTGTCATGGTAGTTGTGCAAAGCCACCCCAATTTGCTTCAGGTTGCTCGAACACTGCATTCGTCGCGCGGCTTCGCGGGCCGATTGGATAGCCGGAAGCATCAGTGCGACCAGGATACCGATGATCGCAATCACCACGAGCAGTTCGACCAGCGTGAAGCCTCTGTGAACACATCTTCGGCGCATCGCTTTCTCCTCGTGGCATGGTGCAGATTTTTATCACTTGGGGTCGCGGCAACGGGCGACTCCGAACAAAGCCTTGGCAGAGAACGTGCGGATGAACCTGCGTGGAGCTTCGACGCGGGGGACGAACCGGGGATAGATCTAATACCGTGAGCAGGTAAGTTCTGTGGACAGAATACGGGACGTTTTTTCTCGTTTCTAAGGCACTGTAATCGCTTCGCCGCCATTTCGTGTGGCCAGGGCTTGCCAGACGGATAGTTCAATACTGTCGCTAATTGGTCTGACCGAGCCATCCATAAGCACGGCGTTAACGATGCCTCCCGCGTGGTAGCTGCGCGACGTGATGGCCGCGAAGGTGGACGCGGCGGCACCGGCGATGCCTTCCTGCTGGTTCGTCCAATTGACGTCGTACTGTTGGCCGCCGTTGGAGCACATGAGTTTGGTATTGGGGGTGAAGGTGGCGGTCACTCCCGTCTGATGGCAGCGCCCTTCCGACCATTCCGTGTGGCCCGTGTTCGGCTTGAAGTCACCGCCGAGGCACGTTTGGCTGGGGTCCGTGGGCATCGGCACAGAACCCGTTTGACCGAGATTTCGGAAATAAGGCTCGTACGCCTTCACTTCGGCAAAGGCAAGCGTGGAAGTGAGACCATCGGTAAAGGCAGCGGGTGTAAGCCGGCTGTAGGGATAGAAAGCCCCGTTGCCACCACGCTTGGCAATCGGGTCCCAAACGAACCACGTGCCCACATTGTAACCGTAACTCAATGGCCAGTGTTTCGGCTGCCCGCTGTCGTCGTATCGGACCTTGTCGTTGATCTCGTCAGGACACAGATAGGTTGGAATGCGATGGGCGCTGAGCCGGATTCCACCGATGTAGATGGCCGTACATCCTTTGTCCAACTCGACCTCCTCATACATACTGCCCTGCTCCAGGTAGGGCAGCAGCAACACCTGCGCCGACCAGTTGCCGGGGCTGCCTGGCACGCCTTCGTAGCTGGAAGGGTACACGCGGTTGGTTCCCTCGAAATTGTGCAGGGCCACTCCGATTTGCTTGAGGTTGTTCTGGCATTGCGCTCGCCGAGCCGCTTCCCTAGCGGCCTGGATCGCCGGCAACAGTAGTGCCACGAGAATGCCGATGATGGCGATGACGACTAGAAGCTCAACGAGCGTGAATGCACTATAGTGTCTTGCTCGATGCGTCATGAAACTGTCTCCGTCTGGCGGGAGTTGATGACTTGCAGATGTGCCGAGTCGTTTCGACTTGGTAAGGACGTTCTTGAGCGTGCGGGTTAGCTTCGTAGGGAAACTCAACGTCGAGATGCGATGCTTACACCAGATCCGTGGCGAGGCGCTAATTGGAGAGATCATGCGCATTAACTCTAATACCGTAAGCCAACAGAGTCTGTGGACTGGACGCCAAGATTTCTTCCCGAGTTTCTGTCCCAACTTCAGTCCTGAACGGCATTTGGGACGACCAAAGGAAAAACTGCCCCCTTAACTTGTCCACAAACTCATTAGACATCCGGTATCTACCCTAAAGCCAATCTGCAATCAGCATCAAATCAAAGATGCTGCATGCGTTACCCACTCCACGATCCGAGCCACACCGAAGCCATCCGCAAACCCCCGGAATCGAACTCGATGTAGCACCAGCAGGAGTTACCAGTATGCAAACAGAAAACGGCGGTGCGGTCCAATCCGCATCTGGCATTTCCAGTTACTCTTACCTGTTTCGATTACTGCATTGGGTGGTGACGATTGGCTTCGTGCTTCTGCTGCTGACAGGCTTGAGTCTGCATGCAATCGCTCGACCGGATCGTTCGCTCTTTTCAGGCGTATTGCCGGACTATCTCTGGTCGGGTCGCGTTCATCTCTGGCACTTTGCTACGGCACTTGTGTTCTGCCCTTCGTTGTTGGCCATCATTTTCGTCTGCCGCCGCCGGGCTTGGTCTCGTCCGATCCATGCGATAACACTAGGCGGTGGGCTGCTGATGATCGTGACGGGCCTGCTGATGTTCAGCGCAGCAACGTCGGGGGAAACTGTTAAAGTCGTCATCTGGCTACACACCTCACTGGGCCTTCTATTGTTACCCTTCGCCATGTTGTGGCACATCGTGTCGGGATTTACACGTCGAATCCGACTGCTGGTTCCTGCCTTTCATCCATTCGCGCAGCCGAAATGGGGCCAGCTTTTCGTCTTTCTTATCGTGGCACCTGTGATCGTCTGGCTAATGGCCGCCTGTTGGCCCATCTCCAAGCCTTGGCGCACGTTGGTCGCCGCACCCATTTCGCCGGAGGAGGTCGCCAATTCAGACTTGGCCGATTTGCCCTGGGACAAGGCTCGCCCGATTACAGCGAATTTGGCGAATGGCAGTGGACTCGACGCGGGCCACACCGAAGTCACGTTTAGGGCCATGCACAACGGCGACGAGTTGTTTGTCCTGGCTGAATGGAACGATCCCACGGAAGATCGACGATACACTCCGTGGCAGAAGACGGCCGATGGCTGGGAGCATTTGGCAACAAATGCTAAAGACGAATGCGTGTATTATGAGGACAAGTTTGCCCTGGCTTTCCCCTCCGAGCCGGACTGGCGATTCGAGCAGGCAGGCTGCGCGTTGTACTGCCATGCGGGCTGCGGGAACCCATATGGCTGCAAGAACAGCGACCGCATCGTGGACGTATGGCACTGGAAGGCAACTCGCACCGATCCTGCGGGACAAGCCGACGACAAATATTGGGCGGAACCGAAATCGGAAACAGAATTGAGCGGCCGCTATGGCGATCCGAAGGACGGGGGCGGCTACAAGAAGAACGAGTCGCCCGACCAGCCGCACCCCGCCTTCCTGCCGGACGAGCCGACAGCAGTCTGCCTCGGTGCGATCCCAGAAGAGCATGCCGTCGAATACACCGAGGAGAAGGCTGCGGAGATCCAGCCGGGGACGACCATTCCCGGCATGATCAGCTCGCCGTTCGAGGGAGACCGCGGTGATTTGAACTGCGTGTCGGTGCACCGGAACGGCCGTTGGGCGTTGTATTTTCGGCGGAAGCTCGATACGGGCAGCGAGTACGACGTTCGGTTTGAACCCGGAGGGTCGTATGCGTTCGGTTGTGCGGCCTTTGATCACGTGTCCAAGCGTCACGCCTATTCGTTCTCTGTGTTCCGCCTGTTGATTTCACCCTCCGCATCGGCCCAATAGCCCGTGCACACACAGGGGCAAACATGGACGGTTGGCCATCGCAGCGAGAACCGGTGGAGTGGCTCGTGACCGATTTTGCCACACGAATTCGTCAGGGCGAGCATCCCACGATCGCCGAGTATGCTACAAAGTATCCGGAATACGCCACCCAAATCGAAGAGCTGTTTCCTGCCGTCGCCAAGATGGAGCAGTTGCGGATCCAGGAAACGGTTTCTCGAGAAGCCGCAATTCGTTAGACAAGGTTATACGCCGCGAGCTGAGAAATTGCGGTTTCTGGGATTCGTTTTCGGCGTTATATTTCGGGCGTCGTGAGGAGGGTTATATTCAAGGATGAGCATTGGCCAGGAGGGCCAGGATGATCAAGTTGACGATCAGCCAGGA
>JADHUC010000325.1 GCA_016784735.1 Pirellulaceae bacterium
ATCCGCGGAAATGCGTGGGCGCTTCGCAACATCGGCGATGCGGCTTGGATCGCGGCGGACGCCGACCCGGAGGCAGCCTACTTTGACGCAAAGATACGTAACAACATCGCCGACCGCATCCAGCGTATGTACGGTCCGCCGGAGTACAACAAACTTGGTTTCTGGGGGCTCCGGACCACGCAGGACGCTCGGATTCAGAACCCGGCGAATTCCCGGTGGATGATAATCGCGCCATGGGAACACGACTACTTGATCTGGAGCCTGCACCATTTGGTCGAGTTGGGTTTTGCCGACGCGGCCAAGCCGCGCGACTTCTTGCTCCGTTGGCGAGTCGGCATGTTGACGAACGAAGCCGACTTTGAACCGCAGATGGCGACGCCGTATCGCTTCGCGGTCGGCGAGAAGACGGCCGAAGACCAAGTGACGTTCTACGAGGACTGGAAGAAGTTGGGGCAGGAAAACGCGCGCCTGTACAAACCGGACGTGCCAAACTACGGTAACAGCTACGCCTACTCGGCGCGAGCGGCCATAATCAGCGGTGTCGACGGTAATTTCCCGAAGGCGCAAGAGGCTCTTGAATGTATCGAGGGCCTCCTGCCGGACCGCCGTCAAGTGATGGCGCGCCAGCCCTCCTGGCCCATTATGCCCCGGCGAACGTTACCAGATTGACATTGGGAATTCGCCGGTCGATGACCTCGCGGGCAAGATTGCACCAGTGGTTGCAGCGGTCCAGGATGACACTGTCGGCCGATGCAACGACGTTGCTCGATTGACTGATGACCGGGTCGACATCATTTTCGAGTTGAGTGCGCCATTGCCAACTGCAATCGCTCGCGATTTCTCGAATGATCATCGCCAGCCGTCCGCTGTTCGAGACGGGCCGGTCAAGGAACCAGCAGCATTCGGCAGCGTCTAGCTGCTCCAACACCTCGCCAATCATCACCAGTGCCGGGCGAGTCTCTTCCACTTTACGATAGCTGCCGTGCATGCTGGCCATGTCCCGACAACAACCGTCGCGCCCGCAGAGGACGACTCCACCAGCCAGCGCGGCTTCGACCGTGGTCAGGACGTTGAAACCATCCAGGTCGACCGGTTGACCGGCCAGCCGGTTGCCTGGAATCTGAGCTTGGCCGCGTCGGCGCATGGCTTCGTCCGAGCACGCGGATCGCATGACGGCAATGCGTTGTCGTTCGGTCAGTTGGAAGCGATCGCCGACCAGCTTCAGCGCCGAACGCTCGGCGTAGGCATGCGAAAGTAGCCAGGACAAATGAGTCACGGCCTCCGACAGCGCAGGCCACGTCTTCGGTCCAAACAATTCGGCATCTTGGGGGTGGGGCCCCCGATGTTTGCGAGTATCTGGCACGGCGGTGTTTACGGACTCCGGTCGTTTCGAAATGGCGGCGATGTATGTATGCTCCGAAAAGGCTGCCGCGAACGACACACTAGACCGTCCGACTGTGAAATGTCAAGAACACGCGCCGACATCGTGCTACACTGTGCTCAGCAGACAGACACATTTGCAGGTATTCGCAGTCAAGAGACGGCAAAGTGAAAACGGACATCGGTAGTTAACAGAATCAGCACGCTTTTAGCGAGGAACCTCACATGAAAATGATTCGCTGGCCCCACTCTGCAATCATGCGCCCGGCTTCGACGATTCTGTTTTTCGGAATCTGCCTGTTGTCCAGCCTGGCCCTGTACACCCCGCCCGCTTGCGGCGAACAGCGGCCCAACCTGCTGCTGATTATGACCGACCAACAGTTGGCTGACGCCATGAGCTGTCGCATGGGCAACGCCTTTATCAAGACGCCGGCCATGGATAGTCTGGCCAGGCAAGGAATGTTGTTCACTCGCGCCTATACGCCCAACCCGCTCTGCATGCCGGCGCGAGCTTCGATTTTCACGGGACGCTACCCCCACGAGACGGGCGTTACGACCAATGGCAAAGCGAGCATCGATCCATCCCGGCTTCCCTGCATGGGAACGTACTTGCGCGGGGCCGGCTATGACGCGGCCTATTGCGGCAAGTGGCATTTGGCGTTCAGCAGACGCGATCAGACGGCCCATGGTTTCGAGATGATCGAAGCCGATGCGCCCGACGGTCGGCGCGATTCGAAAACGGCCGCGGCCGCCGTCGAGTATCTGCGACGGCCTCACGACAAACCGTTTCTGCTGGTCGCCAGTTTCTTGGGCCCCCACGACGCTTGTGAATTGGCCCGTGGCCAGAACCTGCCGTGCGGCCCGATCGGTGATCCACCCCCCTTGGAGCAATGTCCGCCTGCGCCGGCGAACCTGGAGGTCCCCGAGAACGAGACGGACGGAGTGGCCCTCTTGCGACGTTCCTGCCACGCGACGAAGACCTTTCCCGTGGGCAATTTCTCGGCCGACAAGTGGCGACAACTCCGCTGGGGATACTATCGCGTCGTCGAGCGGGTCGACACCCAAATCGGCAAGGTGCTGGCCGCGCTCCGTGAGGCCGGATTGGAAGAGAATACCGCGGTTATCTTCACCAGCGATCACGGAGAATGCGCCGGCGCGCATCGCTTCAATCAGAAAACCGTGCTCTATGACGAATCCGCCCGGATTCCGCTAATCATCACCTACAAGGGTCGAACCAAGGTCGGGACTTCCGACCGTTTGGCAAACATCGGCGTTGACATTCTGCCGACAATGTGCGACTTCGCCGGACTCGCCACCCCAAAGGGCCTGAGCGGCCGAAGTCTGCGGCCAATCGCCTTGGGCCAGGCAGTGGAGGAATGGCGCGATTACGTCGTTGTCCAAAACCACATGATCCAAGGTGGTCCCGTCGAAGGCTTCAAACCGACGCTGCAGGGCCGAATGGTCCGTACGGACCGGTTCAAGTACTGTGTGTACGATTATGGAAATCGGCGAGAATCGCTGGTGGATATGCAAGCCGACCCGCTGGAGACGAAGAACCTGGCTCGTCAGCCGGAGTATCGCGACGTGCTCGTGCAACATCGCAGACTGCTGCAGACCTTCGCGGCGAAGCACGATGACGCACTCGTCGACCTGTTGCTGGCTGACGATGTCGCCAGCCGTCCGTTCCCGGCTGGGAAAGACCGCTGATTCCGAATCATCACCCGATTTCGCCTGCATTTTCCGAGGACCGCGCGGTGTCCACGAGTGAGCGGGCCGCAGCGAATTGTCGCCGTTTGTCGAAGACCACAGTAGAACTGAGAATCGCAATTAGCAGTTGTAGATCGGCAGTCGAGGGCACCGCAAGTTTGCGCACCTTGCCATTGGCGCGGATGATGAGCCGGATGTAATCGGGCGAAAAGACGATGAGTCTCGACGATTCGATATCAGCGAGGTTGACGCGCCAACCAGACTGTCCGGTTGAATGAGAAATGTATTTCTCGTTGATCTTAACCTGTCCGGGCACCAAGAGGTGAATCAGAAACCAGACGCCGAGATAGGCGAACAGTGCGGGAATGGCGAACAGTGCCTTCCATGCGAAGCCAAGTTGAATTTGCGGGATGGCAAGTTTGACACCCACGCAGATGGCAACGCCCACGATAATCGAAACGCCCACAATCCGAACGATTGGCCCAACGCCGAAAACTATCGGCGCAAGTTTCCTGAGGTCGCGAGCCCTGCTCCAGCGCGGGATCGACCACTTCAGTTTTCGCGGTTCTTTCGTCCGTACCTTCGGTAGCTCAGTGGTCGCGGTCGCCATGTGGAGGTATTCGTTCCGCGAGATGAATCATTGGGAATGCGACAAATGGCGAACCCATTCATGTGATCTGCGCTGCATGCTCTGTGCAGGTGTCCAATGCCAACCGAACGACCGCGATCCCGGAGGGTCCGGTGACCTGAGCTCGAACCACGACGAGCCCTTGCTGCCCATCGAAGGAAGTACTCATAGCACGACCGCCGCGTCCTTTGAAATCGACCCCGTGTACAGCACGGCGAAACGCCTAGGACGCAGTCCGACGGCCTTTCGATACACCTCATCGCGGTCTTTACTGTGAAACCGCACCTTGCCGCTAAGCACCTCCAAGGCCTCGTCGGTCTGTGGATCTTCCACCAGCAACCACTCACCGACGAATCTCGATTCCATCTCGCCCACGGTCAGTATCTCATCCATCATGTGGTGTCTCCGAGTTTCTCCCATTTCAGGGCCAGGCCCGCAGGTCTGTGGTCCCGGCGCGGCCAGACAAATCGCTGCCTACATTATAACGTTGTCAATGGCCCAGTCACGAATTGGCGACCTGCGCTTCATACATGTCACGCCGCGCTTTCTCGGCAAACGGCCAGGATAACCCGCCCGCGAACCAATGGAAAGAACCGTGACAAACCAACACGCGAACCAAGCAGAACCCGGCTCGGCGCAGGAGAGCGTAAGCGGGTCGGGGTCATCCGCTAGCTGGCATTTCGCTATTCAGTGCCGCGAGTGACGATCGAGGTTCATTGTACCGAAACTGTGGCCTCGGTTAAAAGAACCGCCACCACGACCGAGATTGCTTTTGCTTGGACCGGGGCCTCTCGTGGATTTGAAGCAGTTCGGTAGCGAGTGAAGAGATGCTGGAGGGATTCTGGGATGCAAGCTCTGAAACCGCCGTCATCAACTCGGCTGAAGTGAGAAGGAGACGGGCGCACGAATAGCACAGCCACGGATACTTGCTGCCGTCGCGAACTCCACAGCCCTAAGCAAGGGGCTTCCCACTTGAAGTCCGAAAGTCGAAATCCCAAATCCGAAACAAATCCAAAGGTCAGCATTCAAGCCTCGATCCCAACAGGGAAGGCCGCGAAGGAAATCTACTTCGTGCCCTGGAGTCGTCCGGCCGCGAACATCGCTGCGTTACGCGGCAGCGCGCCGATGTCTGGTCGCGAGTTGTCTGTCGGGCGGAGCGGATCTTCCAACTCGGTCGGCAGTACAACGCCGCCTTCGATCGCCGGGCTGCCGCTCCGGAGCCGGAAGTCGCAGGCGATATCCGGATTGCGGTCAAATTTCAAGAAGTCCGGATCCGCGACAACCGACTCGCTTGCCCATCCAGAAGGGTACGTATTCTTGTTCTCAATCGAAACCGGGTTGCTGCGGACTCGTTCAAGAAAGTCCACTGGAACCGTAACATCGGGGTCGGCACACCAGTGGAGATTGCCGTCACAATGAATGTCCGGTAGCGGCTTTTGATTGGACGGTCGAAGTTGGCCGAAGCGATCGAGGTAGACGAAGATGTTGTTGAACACGCGCCGCTTGGTGACGCTGTTCGCTCGGGCGAGCGTTCGATGAGCAAAGGCACCCGGCACCGCGTTACTAACGAACGTATTTTGGTAGAAGTACAGCGATTCGACTCCCAACGGCTCGCCGCGACCGTGCATCAGGTACACGTGGTAGGAGGTAAGCCTCCCTTGCGGATTGTCCGGCGAGGGTCGGCCGGCGTTCACGCCTTTCCGCAGATCGGCAATGTTTCGGAAGATATAGATATCGCCATTCGGCCCACCGCGGGAATGACAGCCAAAGGCCATCAAACATCGCGTGATTAAGTTCTGATAGATGAAAATGTCATCGCTGAAGTAGGGAACCGGACTGCTGAGGTAGATGCCGTCGTCCTGAATGTTGTCGACGCGGTTGTGATGGAACCGAATCTGACGACCGCTCAGGTAAACGCCGTCGTGGGCGTCGGTGAAATCACAATTCCTGATTTCCCAGTCGTGGTTGTAGGGGTAGTAAAACACCTCGAACTCGTAGCTGCCTTCGGTCACGACTAACGCGTGAGTCGGTAGGCGAGCCACGTTTCGCGTGTTCGTTCCCGGCTCCTTAAGAAACGGATCGTAAAAGCGTGGCGTGTATGTGTGCAACGAGTTGTCGTTGCGAAACGCCCACGGCGGAATCATGCCGTGCAATGCCGAGTTGACCATCTTGAGCGGCCCGGTCGAGCGTGACCTGATTCCATACGTCCCGCAGAACACGGTGACATTGTCGAACTCGACGTCAATTCCAAATTGCAGCACGACCGTATTGAATCCGCCGCCACGAATCACCAGGTCCTGAAACCGAACGTGCATCCCCTGATCGACGAACAGCGGCACGGAGTTGAACGGCGCGATCACCACTGGCAGCTTTCGCGGATCGGTTTCGCCCGTGTAGTTGGCGACCTGTGGATTGTCGATGTGCGTATGCGCCAGGCGAATGTGAATGCGACCGGTTTGTTTGTTGTACCAGAGCCCCGGCCCGCAATAGACAGGCTCTATGGCTCTTGTCTGTCGGTCGGTGATCCACAACTCGTTCTTGGCCCGCAAGTCATCCGCATGCCAATAGGTTTGCAGGCCGACGTTCGAATCACCGAACAATCCAACGATGTCTCGAATGTTCCGGTATTCTCGCGTCGAAACATACTCGCCCTGTGCGCCGTCGGGAAACGGTTGCCAGGCTTCGGACGGCGCGGCTTGAAACTCTGCCATGCCGCCATCGATGACGACACGCTCGCCTGGATACGCTCGAATCGTGATCGGCTTCTCCGGAGTTCCTGACACCGCGCAATAGACGTTCTCGAAGTAACTGCCTGCACGAAGACAAAGCGTGTCGCCGGCTTGAAGCTGCTTCAGGGCGTGATTGATGGTGGACCACGGCCGGTCTTCGGAACCGGGATTGCCGTCGTTTCCAGCCTTCGCATCGACGAAATACGCCGGTCCATCACTCATCGGCCGATTGGCGATCGGCGGCAGCTTCCGAAGGGGCGGGTGAGAAAGCGGTGCTGCTTGCCCGCCTGGGATCTCTGTTCCGCAAAGATGGCCCGTGCCGCAAATCAGACCTGACAATATCGCCACCATTCCCAAGAACGGAAACGCCGGGCACATTCCGAAGTCACGCGTCATAACTCATCTCCGTGTGGTCTTGCCGCATAAGTACCTCACCACAAGTTTTCGGAGATTGGACCGTTGACGGAAACCCGGTTTTTGCGAAAAACCGGGTTTCTATTCCTCGCGAAAACTTGTGCGCTGGTACTTAGACACTTTACGGCGTTCTCATCTTTTTCGATCCACTGTCCTCCCGTGCCACGATTCCGCCAGGAAATGGTTGGCGATGGCCGGCGATCTCAATCGACCCGGCTACCTTGCTCTTGTCGAACGAAATGGTGGTCTTCCCCACCCGGATGCGAACCTCACTGTCCGTTTCTTCCAGGACGGGCATCGGGACGGACTCAACCGTCGAATCCGTGGCGGTAAGCACGTGCAGGAAGTAGTCCTCTCGCGCAGGCTCAGGCGGCGATATCTCGATGCGACATTCCGGGGCCGGGCCCGTGTCGCGTCGCGGGGGATAGGTGTTGCCGTCGTAGCTGTACAGATCCTGGCCATCGTACAGCTTTACCTGCGGATCGCGTGGCAGGAGCGTCTGGACGAACAGGCGTCCCTTGCCGTTGGTGATCACAAAGCCTGCCGGCGATTTTTCCGGGCGTTTCATAGCTTGCAGAAGCCACGTCTTCTTGAACTCAGGCTCACGGGAGACGACACGATCGAAAACGACAAAGGTCCCCGGTCGTCCGAAGACGATCTGCCGTGTGAAAGAATCAAGCTTCTTCGGCGAGTAGGCCCGGCTGCAATCCCCCGCCACGTACACGTAGCTTCCGCAATCCTCGAACGCTGCGATGTCCGCGATGTCGTAGAGACGCCGATCCTTGTTCCATGCAGCGGCGTCGGTGACGGCCCCGTTGTGGTGCGGCCAGTTGTGTGCCTGGCCTCCGTCGTTGCCCGTGACTCGGCCGGCCCGGATATTCGGCCAGGTTTCGGATGGATCGTGGACCAGGATCGTGTTGTGGGCAATCGAGCGCAGGTGGTAGTTGACGTCGTGCGGCGAGCCAAAGTCGTCGTAGTGTCCGCCGTCGCCGGCCAGCTCTTCGTGCTTGTAGATCAGGAAGTGCCCGACGTCCAGGTGCTGGTGCGCCGTAAAACGGTCGCCACACTTGAAGAAGAAATACACCGCGTCTTCGTCCCACGAACTCCGAGCATGCACGTATCCGGGCCCGGGGCTGATGTGGGAAAGGCGGAAACGACTCAAGTCAGCACTCCGCACAGTCGTGTCTCGCCAGAGGAAATCCTTGTAGGCGTAGTTACCTGCGCCGGAACGGCGAGTCGTCTCGTTGAGAGCATGCACGACCTGGTGACTCGGGTCATCGCGGAAGTGATTGACTAGGATTCGCCGAGCTGAGAGAGCTTTGTCGCGGTCGCCGCCGAAGACGCGGCCGCCGCCGTCTCCCATCGGGATTGGCCGGCGCGTGTTGTATATCCCAATTCCCGGATACGTCTCGAACATGCTCGCTACGGCGCGGTTACGAAAGAACGCGGGTGCCATGGCATAATAGTCAACTCCTTCGCACCATCGGGCGACTTCGCAGAAGAAGAGCCATTCGTAGAGCCAGTAATTGCCGTAATAGCCTTCGCCCCAACCGCCACCGGCGCCGGCCAGTTCCAACGCCGGGGCAGCGCGCGTGCGGTAATCCGATTCCAGGGATCGGAGAATCGCCTCCGCGCGAGGGTTCTCGTAGTAAGTGGCGTAACAGGCCAAGCCGATGCCCCAGTTCTTGTAGCCATACCAGCCGTTGTGGAACACGTGGGACTCTGAACGGATGTTGGCGTCGACCGTCTTGTTCATGTACTGGTGAAACCTCGCACGCTCTTCAGGCGTCCAATACTCGTGGCACAGGTCGTACGCGATCCCGCACCAGGCCAAATCGTTCCCAAATTGGACATGGCCTTTCTTGATCGGGCCGTCCGCGATCTTCAGTGCCATGTCAATCGCCTGCCTTCCGAGCGCTCGGTCCCGCTCGATCGCCGAGACCAATGCCAGGGAGATCATTTTAGAATGAACGTCGGCCTTCCCTTGCCGAGCAACGCGGACAACGCGCTGGTAAGCGTCCGCACGTTCGCGAGCCAATCGCTGCAAACGCTCCCGCGAACCGAGCAGCCTGGGGTGCTCTTTCGACACGGCATGCCGCGCTGTGTCGTCGTCCGCGGACACAACCGCCGCAATCCGCGTTCGTCCTTCCTTGGCCTTCGCGTCGAGTTCGTCGGTTTTCCGAGGCCTCCCGGCAATCGCCAGGCTGCCTGTCAAGATCAGGCTGAGCACCGGGATCAGGAAGTGTGAACAGCTTAACGCTTTTTGGCAATCGTTCATGGCGAACGTCATGACCGTGGACTCCCTTGACATGATCTCTCCTCCCACGCGTGGCGGTTGACCGATTGTTCCAACGTGGCCATTGTAGTCGAGATCCATCGACCAGTTCACGCCGTCCTCGGAGGAAAATGCATCGCGTACCATTGCGTCCGTCGTATTCGGCGAGAATCCGCGATCCGCGGTCTTGCAGGGAATGGAGAGCAGCGTAATCTCATAAAGCGTACAATCACCTTGGTCGAGTGAATCGTGTAGACTATGACGATGGGCTTAGATGCTGATCGGTCCGGAGCTTCTTGAGACACAAGAAGTGGTCCTACCGCGCGCCGGACGGACGGCAACTCAATGAAGGAAGCCTCTGAGCCGGTGAACCACTTGACGTGTACATCGAGCACGAATCCATTCTAACCATGAGAACTCTGGAAACAGAACCATGAAAGCCGCAATCTACCAAGGCAACAAGACGTTCACGACGGGCGAAGGGCAAGCCGTCGAACCCGGTCCGGGTGAAGTGCGGCTCGATGTCGCTTTCTGCGGCGTCTGTGGTACGGACGTACACATTTATCACGGGGCGATGGACGGGCGAGTCGGACCGCCGCAAGTAATCGGTCACGAAGCTTCGGCTCGGGTCGCCGAAATCGGCGACGGCGTCCAGGATGTCTCGGTGGGTGATCGGGTGGCCGTGCGTCCTCTGCAGTTCGGCGAGCCGACGCCATTCGACAAGGGTTGTTCGCACGTTGGCAAGAATCTGAAGTTCATCGGCATCGACACGCCCGGCGCCATGCAGGGTTCGTGGACCGTGCCGGCCTACACGTTGCACAAGTTGCCCGAGCCCGTTTCACTCGAACATGGCGCTATGATCGAACCTGTGGCGGTCGCCTGTCACGATGTGCGACTCGGCGAGGTGCAGGAGGGCGAGAACTGCGTCGTCATCGGCGGCGGACCGATCGGACTGTTGATCGGGTTGGTTGCCCGGGAGAAGGGCGCCAAAGTGATGGTCTCCGAGGTCAATGCCACGCGGCTGAAACTGGCCGAGTCGTTGGGACTGCAAACGGTAAATCCCGGTAACCAGGACCTGACGAGAGCGGTTGCCGCGTTTACCGGCGATGCCATGGCCGACGTGGTTTTCGAGGTTTCCGGATCGGCGGCGGGCGTCGAGGCGATGACCGATTTGCCAAACGTGCGAGGCCGAATCGTCATGGTCGCGATTCATCCACAGCCCAAGCCAGTGAATCTGTTTCGATTCTTCTGGTCCGAGATCCGCATGATCGGCGCGAGACTGTACGAGCCGGAAGATTTCGAGGAAGCGATTGCGATGGTTGCAGCCGATAGCCTACCTGTGGACGCGCTGATCACGCAAGTCAACCCTATCGACCAGACGCAGAAGGTATTTCAAACGATCGATTCAAATCCCGAAGGGATGAAGTACTTGATCCAATGCGGGGAGTAGGCTGGAGACGGTAGACTGGAGGCTGGAGAAAGGAGGCCGGAGGGTGGAAATCGTAGAGTAGAGACTGGAAATCGTAGCCTTGATGGGGAAGACAAATCATGAGAGATCACAAGAAATTGAGAGCCTTTGAGTTGGCAGACGAGTTGGCTTTGGCGGTATATCGAGCAACTCGGACGTTTCCACGGGAAGAGCAGTTCGGACTGACTTCGCAAATGCGGCGAGCGGCTGTGTCCACACCGTCCAATATCGTCGAGGGATGCGCGAGGCACAGCGAACGCGATTACGTCCATTTTCTGGATATTGCCTACGGTTCATGTCGCGAACTGGAGTATCAGATTTCCCTTTCTTACCGTTTGGGATACCTCGCCGGAGACGCTCATGCTTCGTTGGCGGCAGCTTGCGAGGAAACCTCCAAAGTTCTCAACGGCCTGATCCGCTCCCTCCGCAGTTGAGTCCATCTTGCCTACAGCCTCCGGTCTACAGTCTATACCCTTAGGAGCCAATCATGACCGTGCTGGAACAATTCAGCTTGTCCGGCAAGACCGCCCTGGTCACCGGCTGCAAACGTGGGATTGGAAGGTCAATGGCGATCGGTCTGGCTGAAGCCGGAGCAGATGTCATCGGCGTCTCCGCTTCGCTGGAGTTGTCCGGAAGCGAAATCGAAGAAAATGTCACGGCGCTGGGTCGCTCGTTTCGCGCGTACCAGTGCGATTTCGGCGACCGAGAAAAACTGTACGAGTTCATCGGCCAAGTCAAAGCAGACGTCCCGCAGGTCGACATCCTGGTCAACAACGCCGGCACGATTTTGCGAAAACCAGCGGCAGAACACCCGGACGAATACTGGGACAAGATCATCGAGGTGAACCTGAATGCGCAGTTCGTGTTGAGTCGCGAATTCGGCAAGGAGATGGTCGCGCGCGGCAGTGGCAAGATCATCTTCACCGCTTCGTTATTGACCTTCCAGGGTGGCATCACCGTGCCGGGCTACGCGGCCAGTAAAGGCGGCATCGGCCAATTGACAATGGCATTGGCCAACGAATGGGCCGGGCAAGGCGTGAATGTCAACGCGATTGCACCCGGTTACATCGCCACGGATAACACAGCCGCACTGCGAGCCGACCCGGTGCGCAACCCTGCAATCTTGTCGCGAATCCCGGCTGGCCGCTGGGGCGATCCGGACGATTTCAAGGGAGCCGTAGTCTTCCTCGCCTCCGATGCCGCGAACTACGTCCACGGAACGATTCTGACCGTCGACGGCGGCTGGATGGGAAGATGAGCGAGGCGAGGATTGCAGGTACGGCATGGGCAACTACCTGCACAAGAAGACGATCTACGTGAATCCTTCGGAGCGGGTTATAGATTGGTGGTTATAGATGGGAGAACAGAAGCAGAAACTCAAACAAGGCAAAAGGCAAGTCAACTTCTTGCTCTTCATCTATAACCAGCCACATTTTGCGACTCTTTGCCAGCCTCGACCCGTTACCAACGAACTCATGAAAATCTCATCCATCGATACACGACTCTACCTTGGCCGCAGAAGCTCAAACACACGAGGATACCGCGATGAAAAGAAAATTCGCTCTTTGTGCCAGCACATTGGTCATGTGGTGCACGGCTGCGCAGGCAGCCACGGTGAATATCGAAGGTGGACTGGTCGTCTGCGTTGGCGCAGAGGCGCTGGAGAGCGTCGCCGATGATTGGAAAAAGCCGGGCTGCGTTTTCCATTGTCTGGAAACGTCGGATGCCGAGATCTCCAGACTTCGAAAGAAGATCCAGGCCGCCGGATGTTACGGCAAGGTTTCCGTGGCCGGGTTTGACGGTCGGCACCTGCCATATATCAACAATCTGGTCAACATGGTCGTGATCCAGGATGCGCGATTCGGGATACCGGCCGAGGAGGTTGAGCGGGTTCTTGCTCCCTACGGAACAGCGGTCGCCCCGGAGGATTCATCCTGCATCCCGAAACCTGCATCGCGCATCGGAGACGGACTCGTCGAATACTCGAAACCGTATCCGTCCGATATGGACGAGTGGCCACAATACCTGCATGGGGCCGACAACAACTGCGTCGCTCAAGATACGGTTGTGGGACCGCCTCGGCATGTGCAATGGATTTCCGGCCCGGCCTGGACGCGAGCGCACATCGGAGCGGCAACCATCTCCAGCATGGTTTCTTCCGGCGGCCGACTGTTCACCATCGAGGACACCGAGACCGCCGAGAATCCCCTGCTGCCGGCCAAGTGGAAGCTGATTGCCCGCAGTGCCTTTAACGGCATCGTGCTTTGGACGCTGGACTATCCCAATTGGGAACAGGTGACGGTCTACATCAAGGATTACCACGCCCAGATGCAGCGACGGCTGGTGGCCATCGGTAACACCGTTTACTGCACGCCCGGGCTCACCGCGCCGGTGACGGCTCTGGATGCGGCAACCGGTGAGGTTGTGAGACAATATGAAGGGACTGAGGGCACTCAGGAGTTTGTCTTCCACGACGGGCGGCTTTATGTCGTTATCGGCGACCGCATGCACTTCTTCTCCTACAAAGGAGTACAGGCCGCTGCCAAGGCAAAGAGAAGGGGGCAAGGGGCAAAGAGAAAACCGGCGGTCGCCGAAGCCAGCGAAACTGTTTCCGGCAATGCTTTCCGCGGGGACGGTTTCCCACTTACGGCCTACAACCCCCAAACACGCAACGCCGAGAATCCCACGTGTTTCATTGTGGCACTCGACGCCAAGACGGGGAAGGAAGCCTGGCGAACCGGGGACCTCAACCGATACGTCGGCTGCACCATGGCATTGAAGGGCGACCGGCTGGTCTATCAGACCGCGCACGGCGTCTTTTGCCTCAACGCAGAAACTGGCATGGAAAACTGGGCAGTCAAGAAAGATATCACTTACGGAGTGGGCAATCGCCCCAACACGCTTGTGCTGTCCGACGAGGCGGTCTATTCCGAGGAAGGCAAGAACGTGCACGCCTACTCGTTGGCCGATGGCAGCGACTACTGGGGCAAGTCCATCGCGGCGCGCAAGGGCTATCAGGCTTCGACGGATCTACTGATTGCGGCCGATGCCCTGTGGATGTGTGGCAACTGCAATAATCCGAAAGGCATCGCCCTCAAGAAACCGACGAGTTATGACCTGAAGACGGGCGACGAGATCAAGACGATCCCCCAAGTGCTTTCCAAGCCCATGGGACACGACCGCTGTTTCCGCAACTTCATTACCGAGCGTTTCTTTATCAATAGCAAGACCGGCGGGCCCGACTGTATGGATCTCGTGAGCGACGCCGAGTACCCCGCGGCCTTCATGCGCGCCACGTGCAGCATGGGACCGCTGCCCTCGAACGGACTGATCTATTGCGGGCCCTACGCCTGCCAATGCCACCTGCCCGTTGGGCTGCACAACTTCAACGCCTACTACACCAACGAAGAGTCGCTGACCACCAAGGGGCAAATCGTGAAAGTCAAGCGTTCGGTCCGTCTGATAAAGGGTCCCGCCTACGCCCAATCCGCATCCTCCGACCTCCAGCCTCCAGCCTCCAGCCTCCAGCCTAACCAACCCTGGCCGACCTACCGGCAGGATGGCCGACGCTATGCGGGAACCGCCGAGCGGGTGCCTGCCGCAGGACTCAAGCGGATGTGGCGGGTCCGGCTCCAAACCACCACCAGCGCGCCGGTCATTGCCGAGGGCAAGGTTCTCGTTGCCGAAACCGATGCCCATGTGCTGCGAGCCCTGGATGCCGACAGCGGAAAGGCCCTGTGGGAGTATGTTGCCGGCGGCCGGATCGATTCGCCGCCGACCTATTACAAGGGCCTGCTACTGTTCGGCAGCCGCGACGGCTGGGTACACTGCCTGCGGGCCTCCGACGG
>JADHUC010000326.1 GCA_016784735.1 Pirellulaceae bacterium
GATTGCTCCGCAGCGGCAGAGAAACCAGCAAGCCCACAGCCCGCGTCAAGGAAGCGAGCGGCGGTGACGCGCAGGTTCGCAAGCGACTGCGAAGCGAACCTCTTGCGCCCGTCACCCCGTAAGCGCCCTTGATCGCATAGGGCGAGGACTTGCTACACTGAAAAGGCTGCGAGCAATCAAGGCTCATTGCTGGAGGTATTCGTAAGCAGCGCATGAAAAAACCCCCGGTGGAAAGATCCACCGAGGGTCGCGTTCATCACCGCCTGAGAAGCGCGATCGTTTCATCGGCGCCGGCCTTGGCCTGGTCGACCATCTTGTCAAGTGAATCAGACATGGCATCACTGGCAATGCGTCGGATTTGGTCTTGGGCCTCGATGGCCGCAGGAAGGCTTGGGAGGTCTGAATTGGCAATGAAGCAGATGGCGCTCAAGGCCCGCAACAGCTCCATGTCATCGTTGATCTTCATGATGGGAGGGGGGATAAGACGAGCCCCCGACCGGAGCCGGGGGCGTGGGTTTCGCCGGAGGTTCACCACACTTCGGCGGAACAAGTGTTGAGGCAGTGAGTGCAGATCTCGAAGTCGTTCACTTCGGTAGTCAACGCACCACAGCAGGAACTTCTCCGCTCCTCGGTGTAGAGGGCGGAATCCAACACTTTGACAAAGGGCCGGAAGTGTGCGACTCTTGGGTCAGTCATGGCATTGAAGGGAAACGGATACAAAGGGTGTCTGTTTCTCTTCGTTGTGGGTGGAGCGCGTGGCATAGAGCAGGAAGGTAGGAAGCAGAAATTGACCACGGATTGCTCCGCAGCCGCTGGGAGCCAACGGCGAACGTCAAGGAGGAGTTCCCGAAGGGAAGCTCCTTGACGGAGCCGACACAATGGGAAGGCTGCGAGCAAACCAGCATTCAGTGCTTGGGGTAGCGCCAAGACGATGATTTTTCGCTCATCCCTGGATGATCCGCGGCACTTCAATCGCATGCCGCTTGAGAGAAAAGCCCCGATCGAATGATCGGGGCCCATCTGAATTCAGACAACATCCCACGCAGCAACGGCATCGCAAGCGTTCCTGGCGGCAAGCTTGTCGAACTCCTTGTGGCCGGTTATCTGGGGCGGGAATCCGCCTCGGTCGAGCCAGGAGAGCAAGTCCTCGGCCCTCTGAGTGGCGGTTTCCCAATCGTCGTTGGCCACAGCCTCCGCCATTTCGTGCCATGTAGCATTTGGGTCCATGTGGCAGCCTCCCGTTGAAGGAAAGGAACTCAGACCGGTGAAGACTGCCACGACCAGTGATCGACCGGACCACAAAAACAAACGCGTGCAACACCAAATCATGTACACGAGGACGCGGTCTGCTGAACCGTTTGTTCTCTGGGATACGGAGGTGATACACTCCGAGCATGGAATGCGATCAGTGCGGAGCCTGCTGCAAAGGCCGTTTTCTCGTCGAAGCCTACGATCTCGACCTCCTCCGCGAACCACACCTTGCCACCGCTGAGATAGGTGATTGGACAAGAGAAATGGCCTACCGAGATTTGATGGCGGAACTTGAACAGGAAGGCAAATGTTTGATCATCGCCGGAGGACAGGAATGCAAATTCCTACGCGGAGACAATACCTGTGCGATCTATCCGACGAGGCCGAATGCCTGCGTGGCAATGCAGGCAGGAGACGAGCAGTGCCGGGAAGCTCGGGAAGCCGAGGGGCTACCCCCGCCTGAATGAAGTATCACATAGGCGAGACACCGGCCCACCGCGGGGGCTCAAAGCCGCACCCGGACAGAGACGAATGGATGGACTACCAATGGCCGTCCAGCAGACTAACCGCCGAGGACATGCGGATGCTCCACCTGCTCAGGATGGAAACCAAGAAACCGATCACCCAGCTCATCCACGAGGCCGTCGAACTGATGTACGAGCTTTTCAGGAATGAAGAGTAACGGTTCAAGAGACCGTTGCCCTTACCGAGATCCCACCATGCACGGTTCTCTGCACGGAATTCTTGGGAATGCATGGTATTTCTTGAGAAATCTGGACGTTCCATGCACCGTCCAAAAAAGAAACACCCTCCGCAACTCGTGGATGTAAAAGGCTTTGTGAAGTGAGGTTGCGGGGGCTCGAACCCCGGACCTACGGATTAAAAGTCCGTTGCTCTACCGACTGAGCTACAACCTCCGGAATCAAGCTACTATAGGCCGCTGCTTGGGATTGTCTAGGGGCAGTGTGTTTGTCGAATTCATGGCAGCCGAGGCGGGCGCGTCTTCCCCGGAAGGAAACGGCCCATGGCGTTGTTGCCACGCACCCAACTCGGCGATCACTTCGTCCCGTCGTCCTTGCCAGCAGGCGGCGGCGTCTTGATGGAAGATGTTACGCCTAGCTGTCTACGGAACCCAAAAGTGAAGCCCACGGCTTCTGTCCGGCCAGTTGTCCTCCGTCGATGACAAATGTCTGTCCGGTGATGTACGCGGCTTCGTCGCTGGCGAGGAACAAGAATACCGGTGCGACGTCGGCCACCGTTCCAACCCTGCCCGCGGGAATGTAGCGATCGGCGAATTCCTCCACGAACTCATCACTGTCGACGTCGTTATTGATGGGGCTTCGCACGTAGCCGGGACATACGGCGTTCGCGCGCACGCCGAAACGAGCCAGTTCGATGGCGATGGTTTTGGTCAGCAGAATCAGTCCGGCTTTACTGGCGTTGTAGTGAGCATGGCCGAGTTCAGCATCCAGTCCGTTCTTGCTCGACATATTCAAGACAACTCCTGTTCGTCGCTGTACCATGTATCGACAGACACTCTGCGCCACGTAGAACGCGCCGGTCAGGTTGATATCTAGAGTTTTCTGCCACTCGTTGGCCTCGATGTTGAGAAAAGGTGTCACTTCACAAATGCCCGCGTTGTTAACCAACACGTCGATCGGCGCAATCTGTTCCGCTGCCTCAACCGCTTTGGTGACCTGCTGCTGATCCGATACGTCGACCACGGAGGCATTCACTTTGTGTCCATTGGCCCTCAATTGCGAGGCGGTCTGGTCGAGGGCCTCGCTGTTGTAGTCGAAAATGCTGACCATTGCGCCCGCTTCGCAAAACCGCCGGACAATCTCCAGCCCGATGCCCCGAGCGCCGCCGGTCACCAACACGTGCCTATTCGTGAATCTCGAATTCATCTCGAAGACCTCACCTGTTCTTTTTCTTCACGAAGTTTCTCTACCGATTCGGACGCACCTGTGATCAGGACGGTTTGGTTGGTCGCCACGCGATGTTTCGTTGTCTTCCCTGCCTAGTTCGCAGTTTCCCTGAATTGTCCCACCGCCACTACCCAATCGGAAACCGCCGGCAGCTTGATCGTCTGAGCCTCCGGTTGCAGATCACCGAGATCGATTTCGGTGTACGCCTTCTTCGTGTCGACCGCCACCGCCGGCTGCGGACCGGCCATGCCGCTAAGGTCGACGTCTACCGTCGCGGCCGTCTCGCGGTAAAGAACAAGGCTCTGGGCATCTCGACTTAGGAGGATACGCGTGTTGGCATCGCCGCTCCGTTGGTTTGCAGGCGTCATCTCCGCCAGGAAACGGCCCTTGTCGTGAAAGAAGATCGAATACGTCTTTATCTGGTCTTTGTGCGAATACGCGCCATTGGGGCTCAGATCCGGATGGATTCCCCAGATGTTGGCCACGCCGCCGGCCATGGTCGAATGGTAGAGGCCGCGCCGCGTGAGTTCTTCGCTGTAGTCCTTCTCGGGATACCGACCTCTGCGTACGCGGAAGCGATCTTCTGACATGACCGGCTGACCGGGGGTTGCCTTCAAGGCAGCCAGGTATGCGTCGTACGTCGGTCGGTGGTGTTCGTAGCTGCTGTAGTCGAGCCCCTTGTTCCATAATGCGTCGCTGGTGTGATCGGTGCCGTGATTTGGTCCCACGGGCCGACCGCCCAGAAAGTGGCTCCAGCCCATGTGTCGGTGCATCGAGTCCCGCCAAGCCCTTACTTGGACCGCCGTCACCCATTCGTCGAGGTCAAATCCATAGCCCATGCTCCAGCCCGGCAACGGGCCGAGTCGCGCGGCAATGTATCGCTGTAAACGTGCGTCGATCACGCCGCCGATTCCCCCGGTCAGGCTTCTGGGTGTCTGCCGGCGCGAATGGTCTCCCCACGGCCAGATGTGGACCAGGCCACCGGCTTCGTGTGTCTTTGTGATCAGTAACTCCAACGCTTCGAACGTACGGGGGTCTGGGTCTGTCATTGTCGATTCGACTCGGTCGCTTTCGGCGTCCAGGTCGAACCATCGTCCGCCGATCACCGGTACGTGGAAACCGTTGAAGCCGTGACCGACGAGGAATTGTGCGATTTTGCGGTCCACCAGTTCCGGCTTGTTGTGGAACACGCGCGGGCTATTTCTGCCGGTGATGTAGTCCCACATCACCAATTGCGGAACGAAGACGCTCTCCGTGCCTTCCCAACCCCACTTGCTGCCGAACTTCCTGAGAAAACCGTGCGTGTCAGCACGGCGATTCGGTGCGATGATCACTTTGCCGGTATGCCCCCGAAGGTCTTCGTCCTCGCTGGACGTGACGAACGACCACGCCCCACGTTTGGTGCCAGTAAACCGAAATGCCCAAGTCTTCCCACCTGCATAGAACATCTCCGTTCGACGTGTCTCGCCGCTCGGGTAGTGCGTGAATTCGACCGTCGCCAGCACGTCGAAGGCATTCCCGCTGAAAGTCGGATTGACGACCGTCCATTGCAGACAGGGCGACCACTGGGTGCCCTCGGTTTTGCCCAGGTCCGCCGCCGCGGAAGATACCGGGCGGCCGCTAACTGAAAGGGCAATTAGAAAGGTGGCTGCCGCGATTCGATAAGAAGACTCGGCGTTCATGGTGGGTCAGTTCCTTTGTGGTCCGTCATTTACAGTTCGTCGCGGTATGTAGTCAGAACCTCTTCCAGCACAACGAGTACGCGGTCGATATCGTCACTGGAGTGCTGGACGCTGTATCCATGATGGAACGGGCCGCCTCCATAATCATGAAAGTACACGCCTTTGGCCCAGCAGGCTTTCAGCACTTTCAAGAACGTTTGGTTGTTGTGGCAGAACGTATCCTCATACCGGAGCGCCGGCGTTTTTCTGCCGATCATCATGTTGAATCGGGCTCCATGATGGGGGACCACGGCATTGAGTTTGTGTGTCTCGATAATCTGAGCGAAACCATCGTGGAGTTGCGTCTCCAGCTTCTGCAATGTGGCATAAAACTCGGGCTTCGCTGCTTCCCTCATGAACGCCAACCCCGCAAGGACGGGCACGAGGTGGGCATTGAATGTTCCGCTGTGCGCGACGGGCCCCACGGGCTGGTACATGTCCATGATCTCGGCCTTGCCGCAGAACGCCGACAACGGCAGCCCGCCGCCCAGCGACTTGCCGATGGTACACACGTCCGGCACGATCCCGAAGTCCTCCTGCGCTCCGCCAAACGACTTCTTGAACGCCGATTGAATCTCATCGAAGAACAGCACGATCCCTGCGTCCTTGGTTATTTCGCGGGCAAATTCCAGGTATCCCGGCTCCGCCTTGATACAGGCGCAGTTGTAGTTGACCGGTTCCAAGATCAGCATCGCCGCCTCATGACCGTGCCGCTCGATCGCGGCCTGCAATGCGTCGCGGTCATTGTAGGGGATCGGGATGATTAGCTCGGCCAGTTCCTTGGGAATGCCCGGAGATTCGATGTACGGGGATTGTCGGTTTTGCGGGAATTGATTCTGTGGCGGGTGGCCGCCGATGTAAATCAGCTCGTGGTAGCCGTGAAAATGCCCTTCGACGCGGATGATCTTGTCGCGAGCGGTAAATGCCCGGCACGCGCGAATCAAGTGCAACGTGGCCTCGGATCCGGCGGAGCAGAACCGTACGCGATCCGCACAGGGTATGCACTGACAGACAAGCCGGGCCAGTTCCTCGTGGTGAGGGGTCTCCAACGCATTGACGTATCCCAACTCAGACGCCTGCCGCAGCGCCTCGTCAATTGCGGGATGAGCGTTGCCCAACAGGCCGGCCCCATGGGCACACGACATGTCGATGAATTCCCGCCCTTCGATATCCCAAACTCGGCTTCCTTTCCCGTGGGAAACGTAGAACGGAACGTCCAGGGCCTTGTTGAACCGGGTCGATGAGTTCACGCCGCCCGGCAGAACTTCCTTGGCAAGTGCGTAATGATCTGTGTAAATGGACACCGAAACTCTCCGCTAAGCAGTCTGTTGATTTAATCGGGAAACGAGCGTGGGATAGGCTTCCAGCCTGTCAGGATCTCCTAACTTCAATTGCCAAGTGCACTCAGGTCGCCCAATTGACAGGCTGGAAGCCTATCCCACGACTAAATCAACAGCCCGTAAGGGCGATGGATAATGGTTTCGAACGTAGGCACCCGAAGTTGACGGTCGCCAGGTTCTAGTGCGTCATGCGACGAGTATATCACTTCCTGGCAATTTGTGGTCTTGTCGGAAAGCGCAGTGGACGTTTCGGCGCTTGAGAGGTTCGGCTTCTTGGGACAGTTTCCTGTATATTAGTCACAACTGTCTCAGGCACGCAAACCACGGTCGCCCCCCAGAGGAAACAAACATGCTTCCAGATACATTTCGCTGTTACCTTGTCAAGAAGACCGGCAAAGATCAAATCGAATCGGTGGTCGAGGTGCGGCCCGCACACGAATTGCCGGCTGGCGACGTGCTGATCGAGGTGGCGTACTCGTCGGTGAACTACAAAGACACCATGGCGGCGAAAGGACATCCGGGCGTGGCTCGTAAGTTTCCTCATGTGCCGGGAATCGACGCCGCAGGAACCGTCGTCGCGAGCACAAATTCCGACTATCAGGCGGGCGATCAGGTGCTGGTGACCAGCTACGAGCTAGGCGTTGAACGCTGGGGAGGTTGGTCGCAATACGTGCGCGTGTCTGCCGATTGGATCGTCCCGCTGCCTCAGGGCTTGTCTCTGGCCGACAGCATGGCTTTGGGTACTGCCGGACTGACCGCCGGACTTTGCATCCGCGCGCTCCAGCATCACGACATCCGTCCGGATGCGGGTGACGTGCTTGTGACGGGCGCCACCGGCGGCGTGGGCAGTCTGGCGGTAGTGCTGTTGGCAAGAATCGGCTATACCGTGGTTGCGGTTTCCGGAAAGCCGGATCGGGCCGAATGGCTGCGGGAGTTGGGAGCATCCAAGGTCCTCGGACGCGAGGAAGTATTGGATGACAGCAAACGCCCGCTGCTCAAAGCTCGTTGGGCAGGCGCCATCGACACGGTGGGCGGCACGATGCTTGCGTCGCTGCTGCGGTCGGTGAAGAACGAGGGCTGCGTTGCCGCCTGCGGTGTCGTGGGCGGGGCCGAAGTGGGCACCAGCGTATACCCGTTTATTCTGCGCGGTGTCACTCTGCGAGGTGTCGATTCCGCTTGGTGCCCCATGCAGCGTCGTCGTGAAGTCTGGGACCTGCTCAGCGGCGACTGGAGGCTGGAATCACTTGACTCCATCAGTGAAACGATCGGCCTCGACGACCTGACGGAAAAGGTCGAGCAACTGCACACCGGAAGTCATGTTGGCCGCACGATTGTCGACGTTAGGCGATGAGTCGATTGATCTTGGCTGCGATGATTTGTCATCACATTGGATTTCAATACGTGTCACCAGCCGAAATAGTGAATCAACAGACCGACGCTGCTCGTACCATCTTGTTTTTCGTATGTACGTCGGCCGCAGTCTCGATTGGTCTGGCATTCTGTTTCTCGGATGCGGTCTTGACGATCCAGACATAAGACTCCTCCCTGAAGACTATGCCTTTGAACATGCGTTCTCAAAGCCACATTATTTCGTCTTGCGAAGCGGTAGGCTTCATCACACAGTCGTTCCCGCGATCACAACGGGATTCGAGCCCCAAATGCTCGGCCGTCTTCCTGCCCCAGCCCTCCTGTCTCAGGGGAGCCCACAGGATTTAACCGTGCTTGTCCTTGAGCACGGTCGCCGCCTGCACGATGCGGTGGATCTTCTTCACTGCCACCTCCTCCTCGTTGACGCAGCGGTTGGCGAAGCAGCCGAACCCGCAGTCCGGGTTCAAGAACATCTGTTCTGGCCTGTAATACTCCAGTGCCAGTTCGGCCTTGGCCACGATCTCGTCCACGCTCTCCGGCTCGGCGGTGCGCGGATTCACCACGCCCAGCCCAATCTCGCGGTCGGACAGCGTTTTGCCCACTACGTGCACGTCGCCCGCGCGCGGCGTAGCGTACTCGAGGACGAACTGCTTGACCTTGATCTTCGTAAACGCGGGTAACAGTCGCTCGTAGTCACCCGACAGCAGCACCTCCTCCTTGCGGCTCCAGTTACCGCGGCAGACATGCAAGCCGATGCGTACGCCGCCAACGCCTTCGATCACGCGGTTCAGCAGTTCGGCCGCGTACTGGAGCTCCGCACCCGCATCACGGCGGGTTGCCAGGGTCGCTCACATGAACGTGCGGCGGTCGCAGTCCTCGGAGAACACGATCTCCGTGAGCACCGGCTCGTCGAACTGCACGAAGGCTGCGCCCGCCTCCTTCAGATCGATCAGCTCCTCGCGGAGGATCTTCACCACGTCGTCGCCCATCTCCGTCTTGTCGCCGTAGCCCTTGCTGGAGAAAGCGCCCACCCACATGGCGCGCGTGAGCAGGTACGGTCCGGGCAGCGTGACCTTCACGGGCTTTTCGGTGATCTCTTGCACGAAGCGAAGTTCGTTCACGGCCAGCGGCTCGCGCCTGGAAATTCGGCCCACGCACGTGGGATTCTTGATGGCGGATGCTGGCACGTCGAGCGTGTCGAGTATCTCCTCGAATCCGGACTTGTCCTCCACCGTGTCCAGCATCTCGGCCAAGGACATCAGCTTCGTTCCATCCAGCTTGTCGGTGACAAAGGAGTAGAAGTTGTCCCGCCGCTGCTCGCCGTCCACGACAATGTCCACGCCCGCCGCAACCTGGTGCTCCACGCAGCGGCGGACCTCGCCGTCCGCCACGCGATCGAACTCGCTGGCTGTCATGCGCCCTTTCTGTTTGTCGCGCAACGCGCGCAGCAGATCTTTGGATCGCGGCCAGCTACCCACTTGGGTTACGGTAGACATGATTCCTCCCGTCAAACGATGGCCAGTTTCGCCTCGAGTTCCACGGCCTTCCTCAATGTTTGCGCCAGCGGCGAGCGATCGAACGTGCGCTGCCACGCCGCCCGTACCTTCTCCGCATCGTCCAGCGTCGAGGCAAAGCACTTCAACTGGATGGACTTGAAAGACGGATCGCCGTCCTCGATCCCGAGGTGGGCCAACACGTTGTCGAGGTTCCCTTTGATGGAAATCTCGATGTCATCGATTTCGAGCCCGTCTTTCGCGCACTCCGTAGCGAACCCTGTGCTCAGCGCCCCGGCCAGCGCGGCCAACAGGTACTCGACGGCTGATGGATGCACGTCCTTCTCCTCGAAGCTCGCGGGTTGGCCCACGTCGAAGGAGAAATTGCGGAAGTAGACCGTGCTCTTCAGGTGACCCGTGGACCGAGACCGGGCGCGCCACTCGTAGGTCTTGGCTCTCTCCTTGTCCTCGTCAAGGGCTTTCTCCTCATCCTTGGTCGGCTGACCGCGCCGCAAGAAGTAGCGCATACATTCCGCTCCGGGAAGCGCGCCCAAGTACTCGTGCCCGGTCATGCGGCACCACGGCGGTAGGTCATCGGCCACCGTCGCCTCGCGGCTGCGCATCTCCAAGATGCCGTCGACCGGCACCTCGAGCATGTTCTCGCGCAAAAGCAGCACTAGCCCAGACCCGCAGTCCAGGTCGCCTCCGTCGAACATACGGTCAGGCTTGATCTCGTCGAGGTTCATCGATCCTTCTGGTCAATAGCAGACGCAGGGCGAACCCTCGGACAGCCATTCGACCAGCGTGGCCCCACCCGCGGGCCTGGCGCCTTCGATCAGCATGTCCTCGGAGATTTCGCGCTTCTTCAGGCATGGCGAGCACACGAGCAACTTCCCGCCGCCGGCGAGGAACTTGTCTACCAACTCCTTGAGCGGCGCGAACGGCGTGCCCTCGTTGATCTTCTCTGCCTCGCCTTTCACCGCGGCCCACACGCCGTCGGTGCTCAGAAATACGAGCGTGTCCAGCTCGCTTCCCAGCGCCGCATTGGCCACGACGAAACCCACGGTGACCTTGTCCGTGTCCTTCCGGCAGTTGGTGATGGATACGCAAAAAGTCTTTGCCACGATTCACTCCTCCTTACGATGATTACCGCTCTTCTCGATGAGGTAATAGGGATGAGAGTGCGTGATCAACCGGTTCCCCGTGAGCCGGCACCAAGCCGGCACCTCCATGGGCGAGCCAATGTCCCGAGTGGCCAGCATCACGACCGAGCCCTCCGGAAGGGGGAGGATGTGCATGCGGAAGTCGAGCAGCAGTTGACCGCAGCCGAGTTCCATGGCGTCGAACACATCGTCGAATTTCCAATCTGCAGGTACGTGTTCCACGCCTCTACTCCCACCAACGGGCGTCTGAGTCCGTCATGTCCGGCTGGGCTTACAGAGCATCCAATCCCAAGGATAATAGCATGAGACCCGTGGGCAGCGTATCCCGACGGGATCACTAGCCAAGAACCGACCACGCAAGTCTTTGACCCGAATTCTAGTCTTGCAGGCAACAGAAATGCCGCTATCTCACAAGTTACTCTTCCAGGATCAGGTCACCCACGAGGTCGAGTTGTTTACCAGAACGCACGGCCCAATCGCACGTAACAGCGCCATAAGCATCTCCTCGTTAGCGTCTTGCCATACCGCGAACGATATAGCTCGGGAGTGGCCGCCGTCAAGCGGGACCGCAACGTTGAGCGATGCGAATGGCGAGGAGATCGTCAAAAACCCGTCACGAAAAGAAACCGTCTGGCCGAGCTCGCGGCCAGGCGGTCAGGGTAATCACCGGAGTTGGCTGGTGTGGTCTAGAAGGGGTTGCTCTTCTTCATGATGAAGAACTTCGTAACGTAACAGGGCGGGTCGTGGGTGGGCTCCTCGCCCTGGATGAATCCCGTCACTTTCGGATACCAGCCGGGGTTCTTTTCGTTGATCTTGGCGAGTTGCTGCTGGGCATCCCACGCCGCTTCTTGGTAGGTTTCACCCCAGCCCGTAACCGAGGCCCGACACATCTCGCAGGGCGGCGCGTCCTCGGCAGCGGCAAAGGAGAAAACGAACATGGATGCGACGAGCATCACGACGGCGAGAGCAACTTGGCTTCTCATGACATCGGTCCTTTCGCAAAAGGTGTGTGGAAAAAGGTGGGAACAACTTGGTGCCGATCGGTTGATTCCGTCTCGGCCTCGGGTTCAACAGTTGTTACACGATCCGGAACACGATTTTGCGCGGTGATTGTCGTTTTTCGGTGGGCTCTCATCGCACGCTACGCCGCGATGGGTGCGTAACGGACCACTCGCTCGTTTAGCCGCAAGCCGAGTTCGACTACGGGACCACGTTGAGCTTGCTCATGGCAGCTCGGCTTTACAGTCCCATGGCACTGAGCAACGTCGCCCAGTGGGCAAAGGATAGCGGTGCCGACATCCCCTGGGATATGTCGCCCGAAAAGGCCAATGATGATCGGTTGGGGCGCGCGTTGGATGCGTTCTACGAACAACGCCATTCGATTCTGGCTCACCTGGCTTTGCACGCCGACGAGCAATACGATGGTTACTCGGTGCTGGTGACCACAGTTCCGCAGAACCGAACTAGCGCGGACGCGTTGTTACGAAATCCAAACAGCAGATCTACAGAGGGCAAATCAATTGCGGCTTCAATGGACGGCGTCTTGACTCTCAACGATTCCTGGGTGGCGGGGTCAGTCCAGCGTGATCTTCGACAGACAGTTCGGCATTTCGAATTTGGTGTTCAGGCCGCCAGGTACGGGGAAATCCATGTTGGATATGATAACCTCGTTACCGCGCAGCACTGGTTCGCTGGGCTGGTCCAATCGGCCGTTTCGGCCGTCGCTCTCCGGCTCTTGAGCCAATGTTTGTACCGTCCCGTCCGGGAAGACGATTTGCACGGCATTGGCCAGCGAGTCGGCTACATAGATTCGATCGGTCTTTGTATCGCAGATAATCCCATCGCAACTCTTCATGTAGTCCTCCTTGGCGAAGACCACCGCCGGCTTGGGATTGCCCTGTGCGTCAAACTCCACCTTGTGCAGCGTCCCATCAGCGAAATTACCGATGTACAGGTTCCCCTTGCTGTCGAAAGTCAGGCCGTCGGCGCCGAAAGGAACGTCGGGGTTGTGCGTCTGGATCGTCGCAATCAGGTAGGGGCTCTTCTCCAACGGTCGTTTCAGTTCGACGCACTCGTCCTGCAGCTTAATGCGGTACACGCCGCTGGTCAGGGGTTTTGAATCTGGCATCATGGTGGTGTCGCTCACGTACAGAAGACCATCACGGACGATGATGGCGTTGGCAACGACCATTCCAGACGCAACCGGATACGCCTTGCCGGGCTTGCCGTCTTTCATCGGGATCCGCATCACGCGCGATTTGTAGTTGGGATTCTCCGGATCGGCAAACCACTGTAAGTCCGCATAGTACAAATCGCCTTTTTCGTCGACGCAAACGCCGAACGGATAGGCTCTGCCGGTATCCGGATGAGGCGGACAACGGTAGAACAACTCGGCTCGATTGTCCGGCGTCACCTTCATCAGCACCGGCGGTTGCGATTCGTCGTTTACGTTCGGCACAGCCACGATGATGTTGCCGTCCGGCATCAAGCACATGCCGTCGGGTGTATTGCAGTATTCCGGTAACTCCACCAGCAGTTCCGCCTTCTTCAGCGGCGGAGCCCCGTGCAAGGTTCCGGCTGCCACGATCAGAATCATCAACGAAAACAACACGGACGTTCGCTGCAGTGAAGAAATCATCGACGGCATGTTTGTTTCCCCTTTCCGAACAAGAACATCAAAGAAGCTGCGCCACGGTATGCAATAGCTAAGCTTATTGCAACCGTCGGGTCACCGTCAAGCGGCAGATGTCATAGCTGGATTCGCAGGAATTCAGGTCGATTCCGGCTCACGGACTGAATTCTTGCGAATCCGGGTACAAGCGTGCTCCTGCGCCGGCCTTTACCGAAACACGAAGCTCGGGCAAAATGGCCAACGGTTGGGCCGGTATCGAAGCGATTGCCGGAGACTCTCGACCCTTTGACTTCTGGACTTTTTGACTCTTCGACTTCCTCCCCGGAGTGATAGACATGGCGGAAATGACATCGGCCGAACGCGTGATTGCTGCGTTGCGGAACGAGGAGCCGGATCGGGTTCCTCATTTTGAATGGATTTTGGACGGCCATGTACGTGAGGCCATTCTGCCGGGCTGTGACATGGAGGAGTTCACGTTGCGCATGGGTCTGGACGCGATCCTGACGCAGCCGGATTTCCATCGCGAACAGGTGGCCGAGAACCGGTTCCGAAACGAGTACGGCATTGTCTACGAACAGACCGAGGAAGAACACGTAGTGGCTATAGAAGGTCCGATCGCCACCATGGACGATCTGCGCAACTACGAACCGCCGGACCCCCACGCGCCTTATCGGTTCGAGAGTCTCAAGAAACTCGTCAGCCGCTACAAAGGAAAAATCGCGATCGGCGTGCACGTGAATGATGTGTTTTCGATCCCGCGCAACCTGATGGGCTTCCAGAATCTTCTGATGGCTTTGGCTGCGGAGCCCGAGTTGGTCAGGGGCATGGTGGACATGTCGGTCGATTTGAATATCGAATTCGCCAAGGAATGTGCGCGTCTGGGCGCCGATTTCGTGTTCACCGGTGACGACTACTCATCGACGGACACACCACTGATGTCGCCACAGACGTTTCGCGAGCTAATGTACCCGGGCCTGAAGAAGGTGTTTGCCGGCTTCAGAGATCAGGGCCTTCTGACCGTCAAGCACAGCGACGGCAACATCCTGTCGCTATTGGACATGATCCTGGACGCCCAACCACACTGCTTGGATCCAATTGACCCCAACGGCGGACTGGACATCGCGAAAATCAAGCAGGAGTACGGCGACCGTTTTGCTTTGAAGGGCAACATCGACTGCGCTCACCTGCTGACATTCGGCACAATGGAGGAAGTCGTCCAGCAGACCAAGGACGTGATTCGCACGGCAGCTCCCGGCGGCGGCTTCATCCTCTCGTCCAGCAACAGCGTCCACTCGAAAGTCAAACCGGAGAACTACCTGGCCATGTGGAACACGGTGCGGACGTACGGGACGTACCCGATCAACGTCGACGGACTGGAGACCACCGGGGCGGGAGCGGCTTTCGGCTAGTGCCCCGACCCAGAAGTTCTGCATCGATATTTGGCAGATTGACTTTTTCCTTGGTTTCTGATATTTAACCCATATTCAGGCTGAAGTACCGTAGTTCACGGTTGATTTGTTCGATAACTTCAGCTACAGTGGG